>NZ_JBYSVX010000037.1:0-54500 GCF_058986605.1 Pseudomonas sp. GW821-FHT07E12
CTGGTGATCCTCAATGCCCGCGCTCGTGATGCCTGGGCCGGCACACCTGCGCTTGGGTAAACAAGACAGTTGCTACAAGGTCATTGCCACCTGTACGAACGTCCATGGATCCCCGCTTCCGCGGGGATGACGGTAGAGAGATCGCGAGGAAGTCGCTGGATCCCCGCCTACGCGGGGACGACGGTGGAGAGATCGCGCAAGTCGCCCCAGATCCCACCAAATCAACTCTTCGACTACGAAACCCCCTAGCCAACACAACAGCAAGCGACCCCAAACAAACAACAACCATCAAATCACCCGCAACGTAATCGCCTTCAACACCGCCCGCGTACGATCCCGCGTCCCCAACTTCTCCAGAATCGTAGAAACATAGTTCTTCACCGTCCCCTCGGCCAGAAACAACGTCCGCGCGATCTCCTTGTTCGAATAACCCCCCGCCAACAACCGCAGGATCGCCACCTCCTTATCGCTGAAGGTGTCACGCGGCGCATCCTGATCGCGGTACTGATAGCGCGATCGCACCGGATCGGTACTGACCGGCTGCAACAGCGTTTCGCCGGCCGCCACGCGCACGATCGCCTCATGCAGATCCTCGGGCGCGGCATCCTTGAGCAGAAACCCCTGTGCACCCGCCTCGATCGCACGCAGCAGCAGATCACTGTCGTCGAACGTGGTCAGCAGCAGCACCGGGGTATGGTCGCCGCGCGCGCGCAACGCCTGCAACGCAGCGATGCCGTCCATGCCGGGCATGCGGATGTCACTGAGCACCACGTCCACCGGCGTGGTCTGCAATCCCGCCAACAACGCCTCGCCGTCATCGGCCTCGAAGGCAACCTGGACACCCAGGGTCTGCAGCAACGCGCGCAAGCCGGCACGGATCAGCACCTGGTCATCGGCAAGCGCGATGGTCGGTGCGGAGTTCATGCAGGAAGCCTCGCGGAAAGACACAAACCACCTTGTGCGGTACGACCGAGTTCGAGCCGTCCATGCAGCGCGGCCATGCGCTCGCGCATGCCAGCGATACCGTTGCCCTCGCGGATCGTGGCAACGGCACGACCATCGTCCTCGATGTCGATGCGCAACTGGCCATCCCCGATGCCGATGCGGACCCGCACCTGCGCGGCATCCGCATGCCGCGCGGCGTTGGTCAACGCCTCCTGCACCAGCCTCAGCACCGCCTCGGCGATGGCGGGATCGTTGACGTGCACCTGCGGCGCGATCTCCAGTTGCAGGCGCGGACGCGGGAATGGTGCGGCCAGCGCGCGCAATGCGGTTTCCAGATCGAGTCCGCGGTCGTCGCGCAGCGATTGCACGACGCGGCGGATGTCGGCCAGCAGCTCGGCCGACAGGCCTTCGGCCGCGACGATCTCGGTACGGCCCGCCAGTTGCGGATCGGCGGCGAGCAGGCGCAGGTTGATCCGCATCGCGGTGAGCTTGTGCCCGGCCACATCGTGCAGCTCACGCGCCAGCCGCAGGCGCTCGGCATCACGCGCGCTGTCGGCCAGCAGCGCGCGGGTGGCGAGCAAGTCGGCGTTGACGCGCGCAAGCGTGTCGCGAGCGCGGTTGGCGCTGGCGGCATAGTAGGCGGTGAGCGCGGCGAACGCCTCGAAGCTGGCGTAGATCACCACGATCAACCACGCGCGATTGAAGTCGGCATCAGCAAGTACGGCATACATACCCGCGTTGAGCACCAGCGCGAACAACAGCACGGCCCAGCGTGGCCAGCACATCGCCACCTGCGCGACCACCACCACCAACAACACCGGCGCGGTACCGATATGCGGTTCCAGCCAGATCAGCACCAGCGCCGCCGCGCCCTGCACTACCAGAGCAAGATGCCGCAGTCCCCAACACGGCGGCAACATGTCGTGGACGATAAACAGCAGCGTGAATACACCCAGCCACCACCAGTGAACCAAGCTGTGCGGAGGTGCTTCGATAGCAAACGACAACGCCACCGCGCCGACCGTAAACAGGCCAGCCACGTTCATCGGTTCAAGTAGTTCGCGCAGGACACGGGACATGCGGCGATGCTGACCGGATGTTGGCCGCACGGCAATGGGAAAGCGCAAGAAAGTGACTTCTGGCAGGTCGGATCGATGACCGGCGGCAGCTGATCCACGCGTGGAGGAACGCAAGACTGGCGTCACCCAACCACCGTAAGGACACCGCCATGACCACCCACCTGTCGCTGCTCGCCCTGCTTGCCTTCGCCGCGCTGCCTTCTGCGCAAGCCGCCGACCTCACTATCGACCTGCGTGATGTCCGCGTGCAAACCGGTCAAATTCACGTCGCGCTGATCGACTCCGCGCCGGCCTGGGACAACAAGGCCGCGCCTGCGCGTGTCGCCAGCACGGTACCGTCCGGCGACAGCGCTCATGTCGTGTTCCGCGACCTGCCCGCTGGAGACTATGCAGTGCGGGTGATGCACGACGAAAACGACAACGGCAAGCTCGACACCAACATGCTCGGCATGCCGCTGGAGAGCTACGGCTTCAGCAACAATCCCAATGTGATGCGCAAGCCGACGTTCGATGAGGCGCGCTTCGCACTTCCAGACGATGGCACCACCATCACGATCGCGCTGCGCTGAGCAGGAGATCACCATGGATCGTCGTCGTTTCCTGCACTCTCTATTGGCCGGCAGTGCCGGATTGGCCATCGGCAGTACGTTGTTGCGCAGTGCACCCGCGCATGCCGGTGATGCCGCCACCTTCGCGGCCGGCCTGCGCGAGCATCCGTGGTTGATCGGCTGGCGCAGTGTGGTCAGCGCGACCCTGGGACCGGCAACGGTGCCGCTACAAGGCCGCCTGCCAGCCGGTTTCGCCGGCACGTTGTATCGCAATGGCCCTGCGCTGACCGAGCGTGCCGGCTTTCGCTACGACCATTGGTTCGACGGCGATGGCATGGTGCACCGCTGGGGTTTCAACGGCGATGGCACGCTGACCCACCGCGCGCGCATGGTCGCCACACCGAAGTTCGCACGCGAGCAGAAGGCCGGACGTTTCCTGTATCCGGCCGCCGGCACGCGGGTGCCGGACATGCAGCCAATCCGCAACAACGACGATGCCAACGTCGCCAACACCTCGGTGATGATGCTCAACGGACGCTTGTTCGCACTATCCGAGGCCGGCTCTGCGTTCGAACTGGATCCCGATCAGCTCGACACGCTCGGTGCAGTGAGCTGGCGTCCGGATCTGACAGCAGTACCGTTCTCGGCGCACCCGCTGGTGGATCGCGACGGCAGCGTGTGGAACTTCGGCTCGATCGGCCTGATGGGCGGCACCGGTCTGATGATCTGGCAACTTGGCGCGGACGCCACCTTGTGCCAGGCACAGGTGCTGGATACGCCGGTGCAAGGCTATTTGCATAGCTTTGCGATGACCGACCGTCATCTGGTATTCGTGCTACTGCCATTTCGTTACGCCGGCAGTGGTGCGTTCTTCGAACGCCTGCGCTTCACTCCGGATGCACCATGCCGGATTGCGGTGGTCCCCAAAGATGCCCTGGACGCGCCGCGCTGGTTCGAAGCCGACTTCGCTGCGGTCTACCACTTTGCCGATGCTTACGAGCGCGGTGGCGAGATCGTGGTCCGCGCCGTGCAACACCCCGACATCGACGAGGCACGCTCTCCGATGCGCGCGGCGATGCATGGCAGCGGCGATGCCCACAACTCACAGGCAAGTGTACGCACGCTGCACCTGGATTTGCGCAACGGCGCGGCACGTTGGCGCGAGCACGACGTGGCCGGCATCGAGTTCCCGCTGTTCGATTCACGCACGCCGGGTGATCGTGGCGCACGCCTGTACGCGCCTTGTCTCGAAGGTCACCACGACGCGCCGTACTTCAACGCGGTGGCTGCCTACGATCTGGAGCGGGGGCGCCGGCAGATACATCGCTACGGCGACGACGTCATGGTCGAGGAGCATGTCTTCGTACCCCGACCGGGCAGCCACCGTCCCGACGACGGTTGGTTGGTCGGCACCCTGCTGGACGTGCCGCGCCAGCGCAGCGGCATTGCCGTGCTCGATGCCCAGCATCTCGACGACGGCCCGCTAGCAACCGCTTGGTTACCGTATGCGGCACCGCTCGGTTTCCACGGCCATTTCACCATCGCCTGATCTACGGAGCCCTTATGTCCACGCTCTCATCCGACACCCCATTCATGCTGCTCTGCCTCGCCTGGGCCAGCTACGAAATGCTGATCAGCCATCGCCGTCGCGCCGCCGACGGGGGTGCGCGTGATCAGGGCACGCTGAAGTTGCTGTGGCGCGTGCTGTACGGCGCGATTGCGCTGGGTGTGGCTGCTGCGTTCGTCGGCCTGGGGCGCTTCCCCGCGGACCTGCTTGAGCCGCTGCGCTGGGTCGGTTGCGCACTGATCGCCGGCGGGCTGGGATTCCGGCTGTGGGCGATCCGCGTGCTGGATCGCTGGTTCACCGTCGACGTCACCATCCAGCACGATCAGGAACTGGTGGAGCGCGGCCCGTATCGCCGGCTGTGTCATCCGTCCTACACCGGCGCGCTGCTGGCGTTCTGCGGGCTGGCGCTGGGGCTGGGCAACGCTTTGTCGGTGCTGTTGATCGTGCCGGCGGTGATCTGGGCCTTCCTGCGCCGCATCCGCGTCGAGGAAGCGGCGCTGCGCGAGGCTTTCGGGCCGCGCTATGACGCCTATGTCGCAAAACGCTGGCGACTGCTGCCGGGGGTGTGGTGATGGTCCGGTTCGATCCGCTGCTGGCCTGCCTGCACCATCTCGCCTTTCTGCTGCTGATCGGCTGTCTGGTGGCGCAGTGGACGCTGTTGCGGGTGCCGCCGCGTGGCGAGCTGTTGACCCGGCTCGGGCGCATCGATGCTGCGTATGGTCTGTCCGCCCTGGCGGTGTTGGCGATCGGCGCGCTGCGCGTGATGTACGGCCTCAAGGGCAGCGGTTTCTATCTGCACAATCCGTGGTTCTGGACCAAGTTGGGGGTGTTCGCAGCGATCGGTCTGGTGTCGATCTATCCGACCGTGGCGGTGTTGCGCTGGCGGCGGCTGCAGCGGCTCAGTCCGGGTTTTGCGCCTGAGCCGGAGGAGGTGGTGCCGGTGCGGCGTTGTGTGGGGGTGGAGTTGGGGTTGTTGCCGTTGTTGTTCGTTGCTGCTGCGTTGATGGCGCGTTATGGGTTGTTTTGATGGGTGGGGTTGAGGCTTCGCTGCTTTCGCAGGCTCTCTCTACCGTCGTCCCCGCGCAGGCGGGGACCCAGTGTCTTGTGCGCCATCTCTCTACCGTCCTCTGCCATCTCTCTATCGTCATCCCCGCGAAGCGCTTTTCAGCAGCCGAAACGCTTCACAACAGCCGAATGGCTGGTAATGGCTGATCAAGCGGGGATCCATGGACGTTGCTTCTTGAGCTTGACGTTGCAGTGACGGCAAAGGCAACAGCAACTTCAACAGCAAAGGCTTTCGCTCCTTCGGAGCGAGTTACCTTTCTTTGCTCGTGCAAAGAAACGTAACCCAAAGAAACACGCCCCAGTCCTCGCGCCCTCCGCTGCGCTACGGGTGCACTGCGCCAGCGGGATTTTCTGACGCGGCATCCATGCCGCGGCAGAAAACGACGTGCATCCATGCACGTCGCCCTTCGGGTTATTCCCGCTGGCTCCGTCGCTGCGGATGGGGGCCCCGGGTAAGTCAAAGTCCAAGGCAACAGCAACAGCAACAGCAACAGCAAGATCACGAGCAACGGCAACAGCAACGGCAAACTCACCGGCGCGTCCGGGCCACCGCGGCCGTGTTTCAACTGGCCCCTCTGGCAAGCTTGCAGGCAATCCACGACACTCATTCGCCTTATGCGCGCTCAAGCAGAACCGGGCGTGTCGTGCGCGGCCTCGCGCTTTCCTCCTTCGACCATCCGTCCATGATCATCTCTGCCTCCACCGACTATCGTGCCGCTGCCGAGCGCCGGTTGCCGCCGTTCCTGTTCCACTACATCGACGGTGGGGCCTACGCCGAGCACACATTGCGCCGCAATGTCTCGGATCTGGCCGACATCGCACTGCGCCAGCGCGTGCTGCGCAACATGTCCGATCTTTCGCTGCAGACCGAGCTGTTCGGGGAGACGCTGGCGATGCCGGTGGCGCTGGCGCCGGTCGGGTTGACCGGGATGTATGCGCGGCGTGGCGAGGTGCAGGCGGCCAGGGCGGCGGCGAACAAGGGCATTCCGTTCACGATGTCGACCGTGTCGGTGTGCCCGATCGAGGAAGTCGCGCCGGCGATCAAGCGGCCGATGTGGTTCCAGCTGTACGTGCTCAAGGATCGCGGCTTCATGCAGAACGCGCTGGAGCGCGCACAGGCCGCGGGCGTCACCACGCTGGTGTTCACCGTGGACATGCCCACGCCGGGCGCGCGCTACCGCGATGCGCACTCGGGCATGAGCGGCCCCAACGCGTCGCTGCGGCGGATGCTGCAGGCGGTGACGCACCCGCACTGGGCGTGGGATGTGGGCCTGCATGGGCGTCCGCACGATCTGGGCAACATCTCGAAGTATCGCGGTCATCCCACCGGGCTGGCCGATTACATCGGCTGGCTCGGCAGCAATTTCGATCCATCGATCTCGTGGAAGGATCTGGAATGGATCCGCGCGTTCTGGAAGGGCCCGATGGTGATCAAGGGCATCCTCGATCCGGACGATGCGAAGGATGCGGTGCGCTTCGGTGCCGACGGTATCGTCGTCTCCAACCACGGCGGACGCCAGCTCGACGGCGTGCTGTCCACCGCGCGCGCGTTGCCGGCGATCGCCGATGCGGTGAAGGGCGAGCTGAAGATCCTGGCCGATTCGGGCATCCGTACCGGCCTGGATGTAGTGCGGATGATCGCGCTGGGTGCCGACGCCGTGCTGCTCGGCCGCGCCTTCGTCTACGCTCTGGCCGCCGCCGGGCAGGGCGGGGTGGAGAACCTGCTGGGGTTGATCGAAAAGGAAATGCGCGTGGCGATGACGCTGACCGGCGCCAAATCCATCGCCGGGATCACCAGTGAATTGCTTGCAACAGTGACTCGCGAATCGGTCGTGTCGCCATAGTCCGCCGCGATTTGTATGTAGGAGCGGCTTTAGCCGCGATGAGGCGTTACCGGTAAAGCCTCATCGCGGCTGAAGCCGCTCCTACGATGGCTCCGAGCAAGCCGAACCGTCAGTGCGCAGCCTCATGCACCGCCGCGACCGGGATGTGATCCAGCGCCAGCCAGGCGTCCTCGACCACCGGGCGGGCACGCCGCCAGCTCAGCCGCGAGGAGCCGCGCATGCGCTCCCACTGCGCGGCCAGTTCGTCCTCCACACCCTCATCCGGCGCGCGCGGCCAGTCGGCGGCGTGGGTGAGCAGGGCGAAGGCGTAGGCCGGATACAGGTCGCGCCAGCTGGGCCCGCCACGCCGGCGGCGGCGCTGGTAGTCGGCCAGGCTGTAGTAGCGATAGTCCTGGGCCACACCGCCCGGCTCGGGCTGCGGCAAGCCGCCGGCCGGCGCACCGCGCGGTGACGGTTCGAGCTGGGCAAAGAGGCGACGGTCGGGACGACGTTCGAAGATGCGCATGGCGCGGCCCCGGGCATCGGCTGGAGGGGCGCCCAGCTGTAACGCCGCCGCCGTTAGCAGGACGTGACAGGAGCCGCAGGAAATTGCCGCGGCGTTCACCGCGTTGGCGGTGGACTGCACTCCCGTTGCCGCATCGAGAACGCCCATGTCACGCGACCCGCTCCGCGAACGCCCCCGGATCCCCGGCGAACAACGCGGCAAGCACGACAGCCAGGAAACCGAAGACCGCGGCGCCGGGAGGCGTCCCGATGCCACGCTCTCCGGCGACGACGAGCGGCCCTCGTGCCTGCCCGGCCTGGCGCCGGTCGGCACCGGCGACCACCTGCCGGTTCCGGTGGACGGCAGGGATCCCGCAAGCCGGCCATGAGCCGCGATTGCACGGTTCCATCCAATCGAATGACCCCGTAGAGCCGAGCTTGCTCGGCTGAAGCCTCACCGGTAAACGCCCCGCCGAGCAAACTCGGCGCTACATGGCCCGGCTCACTGCACGATCGCATTAGGACCCGCCGTTACCCCCACCCCGGAAAAACCGCGCCAGTTCGGCGACCTCGGGCGGGCGCACACCACTGCCGCCGTAATAGCTGAGCCGCGCCTCGGCGACATGGTTGGAGAGCACCGCGCCGTCGCCGTTGATGTCGTGCGGATCGACGATGCCATCGAGCTGCACGTAGCCGGCGTTGTCGCCGGGTAGCACCTTCTGCCCACGTACCAGCAGGCGGCCGTCGTACATCTGCCGGATCACCGTGGCGGACATGCCACCACCGCCTCGTCGCAGCCACCCGGTAAGCGGGTTGTCGAGCACGCCGTCGCGCTTGCTCACATCGGCCAGGCCGTAGGTCTGCACCGGTGCGGCATCCTCGAACTCCACCCGCAGCAATCGACCGACTTCTTGGCCATTGCTCACGTCCGTTCCCGGCGCGGTGGCAGGCACCGGTTTCGGCGCGTACGCGACGGCGTCCGATGATGGCGGCTTGTTCTGTCGACGCCTTTCCTGCATCTCCCCCATCTGCTCCCGCACGCGCAGCGATCCCATGTACATGGAATAGCAACCGCTCAACGGAGCGATCAGCAACAAACCCAGCAGCAGTCTGGAAGCCTTCATCGAACCTGGATGGCGAGGAGGAACCCGCCGTCGCCGGCCAGCAGGTCAGGCGCCATGGCCTGTCCACTGAGCATCAGCAACGGAGCGAAGCCCAGTCTCCCGGACCAGGCACGCATGATTCTTGCCAGCCTGCTTCGCCCCGGTTTGTCGGTGCTGTCAAACGACGACATGCAGCACCAACCGTTACATCCCACCGGTGCCGCACCTTCGGGAGATCGTGCGGGCGATCGAGGGCGCCCGCCCATGTTCCGGCAGGTCCGGTCAGCGACTCAGCCGCCGAACTCCCATTGCAAGCCAACGGTATAGCCACGCGACGGGCCGGGTTCGTAGTAACGGCCGTTGCCGTCGTTGACGATCACCGAGCCGATGTAATCACGGTCCAGCACGTTGTCGATGCGGGCGAAGGCACGCAGCGTGCCGTGCGCAGTACTCCAGCGTCGCGCCGCTTCCAGGTTGACCAGTCCGTATCCTGGCGCGGATGCCGTGGCCAGATCGTTGACCACGGTGTTCCCCGACGCCACGCCTTCCACCGCGAACTGCCACGCCGCCGGCTGCCACTGCCAGCGCGCGAACAGCTGCTGACGCGGCACGCCCGGCAGCCGCGACCCGGCCGCGACCAGCGCGTTCGGCGTGGCGCAACCGGTGCTGGCGCAGACCAGATAGCCATCGCGCACGGTCGCATCGAGGAAGGTGTAGGCCAGTTGCAGTTGCTGAGTGCGACCGATCGGCTGCTGGAAGTCCAGCTCCACGCCCTGGCGACGGGTGCGGCCGATGTTGCGATAGGTGCTGCGTCCGTTGGTGTTGCTGGCCACCGCCAGTTCGTCGTCGGTATCGGTGCGGAACAGCGCCAGATCCAGCCGCGCGCCGGCCTGGCTCCGCCATTTCGTGCCGACTTCGTAATTGCGGCTCTTCGCCGCCGACAGGTTCAGCGCCAGCCCGGCACCGCCATCGTTGCGATAGCCCAGCTCGTTGAAGGTCGGGGTCTCGAAACCGCGCCCCGCCGAGGCGTACACGCGCAGATCCTCGCTGGCCTTGAACACCACGCCCGCCACCGGCGTGGTCGCCGAATAATCGCGACTGCCGCTGTCATCCGGATTGGTCGCGGTGATGTAGTAATCCACCGAGCGGAAACGCACCTCGCTGTGGCGCGCGCCAAGCAGCGCCGACCAGCGATCGCTCCATTGCCACCAGGCCTGCGCGAACTGATCGACGTTCTCGACCGTGTCGTACTGGTCGCGGCGCAGCGCGCCCTTCACCCCGAGCGTGTTGCCGATGGAGTTCTCGTAGCCGGTGCGCTGCTGACGCTGGCGATCGACATTCGCGCCGGCCGTCACTTCCAGCGGCCGCCCAAGCAGATCCGCATGCCAGGCCCAGCGCGCATCGGCGCCGCCGAAGTTGCCATCCAGATCGATCACACCGCCGGCATGCAGCGGATTGGCCTGCGTCGCCTTCGGAATGGCCTGGTACTGCTCGACCGCGCGCTGCCCGGCATAGGCCATCAACCGCAGCGTCTGCGTATCGAATTGCTGGGTGAACACCGCGCCGGCCTGCGACTGCCGCACCGATTTGCGGGTGTCGTACTGATAGGCCACCGAAGTCGCCTGCTGTGGATCGGCCTTCACCTGCGCCCAGGTCAGGCCGAGCGGATCCTGCGCGTTGGGCGCATTGAGATAGTTGAACACCAGATCGAGCCGGCTGCGCTCGGCCAGATCGATGCCGAACTTGGCGTTGAGCGAATCGCGCCTGGCCCGGCTGTGATCGCGCCAGCCCTCGGTCTCGAAATGATTGGCGGCCACGTTGTAGTGCACCGGGCCCTGCTGCCCGAGCAACTGCGCGCCGGTGCTGGAGGTGCCATACGAGCCATAGGTCGTGCGCACCCGCCACGGATCACCGGCCTGCCCGTCGGCACTCCACAGCTGCACCACGCCGCCGGAGGAATTGCCGTACAGCGCCGAGAACGGCCCGCGCAGCACCTCGACACGATCGGCACCGAGCAGGTTGAACTGCGACAGCTGGCCCTGGCCGTCCGGCATCGTCGCCGGCACGCCGTCCATGTACAGGCGCACGCCACGCACGCCGAAGGTCGAACGCGCACCGAAACCGCGGATCGACAGCTGGGTGTCCTGCGCATAGTTCTGGCGATCGCGCGCGACCACGCCGGGAATGCCGGCGAGCACCTCGGAAACCTGCGCACCGCGGCTGTTCAGGTCGCGACCGACGGCGACGCTGGTCAGCGAGGCCGGCAGATCGAAATCGTCGACATCCTGCACGCGCGCCGCTTCGACCTGCACGGCGGGGAGGGAAGGGGTCCGATCGTCCTGCGCCTGCGCGCGGACACTCGGGGCGAGGCCGGCGGCCAGCAGGCCGCCCAGCAACGTGGGGAAAGAGCATCGCATCGCCGGATTGTCCCCCAACCGGCGTCACAACCGCACCGTTTCTGATGAAACGCCTTGTCACGCATGGAGGGAGCGCCTGCTACGATGGGCTGCTCCGCGGCGGCGCCAGGCCACCGCGAGCCTCCGGCAACACCCCACCTCCGCTTCCCAACGAGTACCGCCGTGTCCTTCTTTGCAAACGTGGAACAGGTCCCAGGTGACCCGATCCTGGGCCTGACCGAGGCCTACAACGCCGACAGCCGCACCAACAAGGTCAACCTGGGCGTAGGCATCTATTACGACGAAAACGGCCGCATCCCGCTGCTGCGTTCCGTCTACCAGATCGAACAGCAGCTCGCAGCGGAAGCCAAACCGCGCGGCTACCTGCCGATCGACGGCCTGGCGGCCTATGACAAAGCTACCCAGCAGCTGCTGTTCGGCGCCGATTCGGCGCTGCTGGACGCCGGCCGCGTCGCCACCGCGCAGACCGTGGGCGGCTCGGGCGCGCTGCGCGTCGGTGCCGACCTGTTGAAGAAGCTGCTGTCGACCTCCACCATCGCCATCTCCAACCCGAGCTGGGAGAACCACCGCGCGGTGTTCTCGGCCGCCGGCTTCGAGGTGGTGGAGTACACCTATTTCGACCCGACCACGCACGGCCTGAACTTCGAAGGCATGGTCGCCGACCTGCACAAGCTGGCCCCGGGCACCGTGGTGCTGCTGCACGCCTGCTGCCACAACCCGACCGGTGCCGACCTGACCCAGGCGCAGTGGAAGCAGGTGGCCGAGGTGCTCAAGGAGCGCCAGCTGTTCCCGTTCGTCGACATCGCCTACCAGGGCTTCGACAAGGGCATCGCCGAGGACGCCTACGCGGTGCGTCTGCTGGCCGAGGCCGGCATCGACAGCTACGTGGTCGCCAGCTCCTACTCCAAGTCGTTCTCGCTGTATGGCGAGCGCGTCGGCGCCCTGTCGGTGGTCGCCCCGAACGCCACTGACGCCAAGGCCGTGCTGTCGCAGATCAAGCGCATCATCCGCACGATCTACTCCAGCCCGTCCACGCACGGCGCGCAGCTGGTCGCCGGCGTCCTGACCAGCACCGAGCTGCGCCAGACCTGGGAGCAGGAACTGACCGAAATGCGTGAGCGCATCCACGCGTTGCGTGCCGGCCTGGTCGCCAAGCTGGCCGAACAGGGCGCGCCGGAGTTCAGCTTCATCCAGCAGCAGGCAGGCATGTTCTCGTACTCGGGCCTGACCAAGCCGCAGGTGGACCGCCTGCGCGAGGAGTTCGCGATCTACGCCGTCGGCAGCGGTCGCATCTGCGTGGCTGCGTTGAACCAGAACAACCTGGAGTACGTGGCGAAAGCCGTGGCGACGGTCAGCCGCGGCTGATCGCAACGCGGTCCAACGGCAGGCCGGGAGCGCTCACGCCTCCCGGCCTGTTTCGTTTTCAGGCTGCGGAAGCCGCTGCCGTCTCCAGCACCTCGTATGTCGCCAGCGCACGCCGGCGCAACCGCGCATGCACCTCGCAAGCCTGCTCGTACAGTCGCGGGTCCACCACTCCTGGCACGCGTGTCGGCGCCAGCTGGAACCGTTCGAAGCCGATCGGCACATCCAATTGCAGATAGCGTCCCAACTGCTCGGCCTGACGCCGGCTGTCCACCGGCAGGCGCTCGTATTCGACGAACAGCTGACGCCGCGCCACTGCCTCGGGCTGTTCGAGCAGATGGCTGTAGACGCTGGTCCACAGTTGCAGCCAGTAATCCAGGCCATCGCGATCGGCCTCGGCCGACGGCGCTCCCGGCAGCAGGAACGGGCGCTGCCCGGCGCCGAACTCGTGATGCCCCAGCCAATGCATGAAACGTGCGCGAAAGCGGTCCTGCGCCGCCAGCGCACAGGCACGCCGGTGCTGGTCGCGCAGCGAGGCCGCCTGCTGCAATGGGTCGCGGAACGGGTGCAGCAGCCGGGCATCCGGGAAGGCCTGCACCAGCGCCGGCAACCGCAGCAGGTTGTTGTTGTTCTTGGACAGGTAGCGCGGCTTGCCGTAACGCAACAGCACCAGCCGCACGTAGTCGCAGAAATCCTCGACGCTCTCCGGCTGTGGCGGGACCGGCGCCAGGCCACGCGCCAGGCGATAGCGCGGGCCTTCCTTGCCCAGCCAGAACACCTCCTCGATCGCCTCGGGACTGTCCAGATCGTGGGTCAGCCCATCGCCGTGGCCGCGTTCGCGTGCCGGCAACGCGCGCCGGCTGCCGGCGCTGCTGCGCGACCAGGCATTGGGGGCCAGCGGGAATGGCAGGTCGCGGTAGGACAACGCCGCGAAGCGGCCGGTCCCGTGCAGGACCCGCATCAGGATGGTGGTACCGGCACGCGCCAGGCCGGTCACGAATACCGGTGCCGGCGCCGGCAGTTCGGCGGCCGCCTTGCCGTGCAGCGCCCGTTCGATATCGAAAGACACCTCCAGCAGCGGCCGGAAACCGAGCGCCACCCGGTGCAGCAGCCGATCGGCGCGACTATAGGCGGACACGTCGGACAACCCTGCGTCGCAGCGCGCCATACGCCAGCACCATCAACAAGATCACCCCCCGTCCACGCGGATCGACGAATGCCGCGCGCGTGCCCAATCCCAGCAACGGATCCAGCGCGAGCACCAGCACCAGCGGCGCAGCCACCAGCGCGATCAGCGCGCCGGCGTGCAGCGATTGCGCGCCCAGCCGGCGCGCCAGGATTCCGCTCGCGCGTTCCTTGCTCCAGTCCGAGACCCGTTTGCGCGACAACAGCCGCAATGCGCGCTGGCCGTACTCGCCCAACCGGGCGAAACACGGCAGCAGGGTCGAGCGACGCGCGATCTCCAGCGCCGCCACGATGGCCAGCAACAACAGCGAGCCGCCGAGCATGTCTCAGTCCGACTCGCGTTCCGGCGCTGGCTCGTCGTTCGCGTCAGCCAGCGGCTTCGGCGCGACCGGCTTCCTGGCACGCAGGCGGCGCAGCATCCGCTTGAACGGATACCAGATCACCGAAATCACACCCAGCAGGATCGCTCCGACCGTGCCCAGCGCCGCGCCGATCGCGCCCAGGCCCAGGCCCGGTCCCAGGTAGGCCTGCGCGGCCGCCGGTGCACCGGAAAGGGCGAGTACGCCCAGGAACATCGCAACGTGATGGCCGGTCAATCGCATTTCGCATTCTCCGCGGCCTCGATGGCCTTCTGGTTCTGTCGTGGGTCCAGGTAACGGCTCCAGCGCAGCTGGAACCGCTCCATTCGGCTGTCGGCCGAGATGTAGCGCCAACGCAGCGTTCCGTCGGCCGCCAGGCGCATCAGACGGCCGGGTTCGGTTTCTTCGATCATGAAATCGCCACCGGGCAACGGCGTGGCCCGGCCCTGCGCACGGGTGAGGATGTGCTCACGTGCGAACGCGCCTGCAAGCGGCTCGTTGACCTGGCCACTGTCGAAGTCATAGACCAGCAGGCGATTACCACCATCGACCTCGCCCTCCGGCGCGGCGAAGCGCCAGTGGTTGTCGAACACCGAGATGCGGTGGTCGTCGAGGATCTCCACATCGTGCTGCGCCGACCACGGCGCGATCTTCCACCACAGCACCTTGCCGGTGGAGGGCCGGTAGAGCATCAGCATCGACAGGTTGCGCAGGCTCAGCAGCAGATCGCCGCGCTGCCAGTGCGGCCCGGACACGAACACCGGCTGCACATCGTTGAGGTGGAACGGATCGTCGGTGTAGGGGCGGTTGCGCCACAGATAGCCGAGTCCATTGCGGTCCAGGATGTCGGCGATCCGGATCAGCTGCAGCAGCCGGCCATCGGTCGAAACCTGCGCCACCGCCTCGTCGTTGAACTTGTCGCTCACCTCCGGCATCGGCGAGCGCGGATAACGATACGCCGCCCACAAATCGCCGTCCGGCCCCGGCTCAAGCGAATGATGGAAGATGCCATCGATGGTCCACCGCACCTTGCCGCAGGCATCGATCCTGGTCAGCGGCGTGGTGTCATGGATCACCAGCCCGCCATCGGGCATCAGCAGCGGGTGCATCATCAGGTTGCGCGACTTGTCCTTGTCGCGCTTGAGGTCGATCAGCGCGGACTTGAAACGTGAGCGGGCATTGATGTCCTCGATGTCCGGGGCATAGCGATGCAGCAGCTTGCCGTCGCTCAAGCGCAGCAGGTGCACCTCGGCGCGGTTGTGCGCATCATCGAACGCGGTCAACAGCACGTAGCCGGGATCGGTGAACGCGGCGGCGGGATTGCGCCACAGCCCATCGGGCAGGCGCTCGTAGTTACCGTCGTACATCGACCTGAACTGCACCAGCGCAGAGCGGTTCTTCTTCATCTGCTTGAGCGTGTCGGGAATCTGCGCCAATGCGACCGCGATCCGCGCGCTGCGTTTCTTCGGATGCGGCTGACGGGCCAGCGACGCCCCCCATATCGCCACCACCAGTCCACCCAGCATCACCAGCACCAGCAGCCACAACGGCACCCGCGCAAAGGCGATACGCTCGCCGAGGCTGGGCGCCTGCTCCGCAGCGGGTGGCCTGTGCATCCTATCCATCACGGCCCGACCGCATGGGCGGTACTTCGCCGATGCCAGGTGCTGGAAGCAGGGTTGGATACTCGATGCATGCGGGACCGGCAGAAGGAAAGGAGGTCGGCAGGGCGTTTCCTGAAAGGCCCTCGCCCATCGGAGGCGGGTCGTCATTCCACGCCCCGCGTCCTGAACGCATTCGGTACCCGGGCAAGGCTTTCAGCCCGGTGTCCGCCGCATCCGATCCGCCGGATTGTCCCGTAGCAAAACTGTCACCTGATTCCAGCCAGCCCCACTTCAGCGGCAAATGTGCTCGCCACTGAAAAAATGAATGGGCGCCTGGCAACGCTTCGGCCGCCCACCCGCGCCGTGAATCACAGCAAACGGCGGCACTGCGCCCATGCGGTGCTTGACCGGGCTCGCATATGCCTGGGTTCGCAGGCATCGAAGCGCCGGACCGGGAAGTGTGTGATCGAAATATTGCGTTACAGCCGCGACAATAGCGGTCCACTTCCTACGCAAGGCCACCGCTCCTCATGTCGCGAACCTCGCTGACCCGCTTCCTGATCGAAGAACAACACGCCGGCCGCATCGACCCAGAACTGCGCCAGCTCATCAGCATCGTCGCCCGCGCCTGCAAGCGCATTTCCATCGCCGTGAGCAAGGGCGCCCTCGGCGATGTGCTCGGCGATGCCGGCACCGGCAACGTGCAGGGCGAAGCACAGAAGAAGCTCGACGTACTCAGCAACGACATCCTGATCGAAGCCAACGCCTGGGGCGGCCACCTCGCCGCCAGCGCCTCGGAAGAGATGGAACACAGCCAGCCGGTGCCCGACCAGTACCCGCGCGGCGACTTCCTGCTGCTGTTCGACCCTCTCGACGGCAGCTCCAACATCGACGTCAACGTCTCGGTAGGCACCATCTTCTCGGTACTGCGCGCCCCGCCCGGCACCGACAAGCCCGGCGATGAACACTTCCTGCAGCCGGGCACAAAGCAGGTCGCCGCCGGCTACTGCATCTACGGCCCCAGCACGATGCTGATCCTGACCCTCGGCCACGGCACCCACGCCTTCACGCTGGAGCGCGAGGAAGGCAGCTTCCTGCTCACCCAGGCTGACATGCGCGTGCCCGAGGACACCAAGGAATTCGCGATCAACATGTCCAACCAGCGCCACTGGGAAGCCCCGATGCAAGGCTACGTCGCCGACCTGCTGGCCGGCACCGAAGGCCCCCGCGGCAAGGACTTCAACATGCGCTGGATCGCCAGCATGGTCGCCGACGTGCACCGCATCCTCACCCGCGGCGGCATCTTCATCTACCCCTGGGACAAGAAGGACCCATCCAAGCCCGGCAAACTGCGCCTGATGTACGAAGCCAACCCGATGGGTTTCCTGGTCGAACAAGCCGGCGGCGCCGCGACCACCGGCCGCGAACGCATCCTCGAAATCCAGCCGACCGGACTGCATCAGCGTGTACCGGTATTCCTCGGTTCGAAGAATGAAGTGGCGGAAGCTACGCAGTATCACCTCGAACACGATCGCAAGTAGGACTGAGCCGCGTCTATCGGTTCGACAATCAGACGTTTCCTAGTTACACCCGCTCCCAAGCGGGTGTAACTATTACAGCCGCAGGAACGCGGTGTAACGCACGTATCCAACTCTTCGGCGACCGGCAGAGTTTCTCGATACATCAATCAGTTGCCAGCGATTGACGCAACGGCTGCGAGCGGCGAGCATCGCTTCAGGCCGCGATCGGGCGGTCCAATAGGCGTTAGGGCGCAGGATGACACTCACGCAATCCGAGCAACTGTTTGAGCAGTTCTGCGGCCAGCACCGTATCCGGTGTTGCCGGCTACCTACTGCAGACGCTCGCACACCGGACTACGCGATCTACCTGTCGCGCCGTAAAGTTGTCGTCGAGATCAAAGAAATTTCTCCCAACCGAGAGGAGCTGGAAGCTCAACGCCTAATTCGCTTAGGCCAGTTCGTTGTGGTCAGCTCCACTCCGGGCGATCGGGTGCGGAGCAAGATCAGCAAAGCGGTCCCACAACTAAAGGCCGCGACAAAAGGGCGGTTCTCTGGACTACTAGTCCTGCTTGACACAGGCTTTGCCGCAGAGCACACAAGCTCGTACAACATTCGTGTTGCTATGCATGGGTTTGAGACCCACCACCTTGGCGTACCCCAGAACCCGAGCCAGCCTGTGTATCTCAAAGACAAAGGTTTTGGCAGCGGAAGAAAGACCACTCCAAGTAACAATACTTCGCTCAGTGCTATTGCAGTGCTAAGTTCCCACGATGCCTTGCCCACTTTGCGGATCTACCACAATCCACATGCCAAAGTCCCGCTACCACTCGCGAGCTTTGGAAAGTATGGAGTTAAACAATATGGCCTGCAGCCTAAGTCTCCGGGTCAATTTCCGGATTGGCAGGAGCTGTGACTATATAGCTGCGCCCTGACAATTCATTCAAGCCGAACCCGCTTCACGGGTCAGCTTAATTCAGGCATTAGGCCGCTATGGCAGATCTCCACATTGCAGAGATTCCGCACCCATCTGGTGTAGTTCGCTTTCGGTACTCTCGCTACTTATCGGTCGATGGCTCAACTTGGGTACGTCACGGCCTGTTCTGTGCATATCACGAAGATGGCTCGATGGCATCCGAGGGTACATACGAGCACGGCAAAGTGCATGGACAATGGCGGGACTACCACGCTAGTGGGCAACTTGCCGCGGAAGGCTCTTATGCATATGGTGTTAAGACTGGCATTTGGCATTACTGGTCGGCAGATGGCTCATCTGAACAATCAGGTGCGGCCTAACAATTCATTCAAGTCGAATCCGCTTCGTGGGTCGGCTTAACTCAGGCGTTAGGGCGCGGACCATGGGTGTCGAGATCATCTTCCCAATTGCGTGGCTTATAAGCATCACGTCTATCATCTGGCTCGTGCTTCGATCACGTTCTGCGGCCACACGCGCATACGCACTTCCAACCCTCATCGGCGCCACTCTACTCGCCCTTCTTTGGGCGGCTCTTGACCATAAGGACGGCTACTTCTGGCACTACGCGTTAACTTGGTTTGCACCTATAGTTCTCGTTCTTGGTAGCCAAGCACATGCCATCAAGTACATGCTCGGCCGCGGCGCAACAGCAGCTGTGCCCTAACAATTCGTTCAAGCCGTCGCCGCTTCGCGGCGCGGTCTAATTCAGGCGCTTAACCTGTGAAGAACTATCGGGCGACTCACGACCCAAAAGTCTTCGACGCCTGGGCAGCACAGATTACCCAACGCAAGCAGGGCATCGGCAAGGCGCAGCTATTCTTGCTTCTCGCCTTAGTGCCGCTTGGCGCATGGATATTCTATGCCCCTAGTGCCACCACTGTTGGGCTCTTCTTTGGTGTTGGAGTCGCCCTTGTAATTACACAGCTCGTGGACAGGGGCACATTGCGTTGTCCCAACTGTCAACAATCACCAATCAGTGCCGTGCAGCGCGGAACGGCAGAGCATGCGGATTTCTGCGTTCATTGCCACTATTGGCTCAGAAGCCCGTACGGCAACCACCATGACGCACAGATCTAACAGTTCATTCAACTGCTTCGCGGCTCGACTTGACTAGGACGTTATGGCTCATGACCAAGCAGTTCCGGCTATCCAAGGATCAGATCAAGCCCTTGGCCGAGGGCTATGGCGGATGCATTGCCACGGACAGGATCACCGTTGATGGTTGTCCCGTTCGCTTCATGTATCGCCAGGCGCCAGACAGCGATATCGATAGTGGTTGGCGCTTTATGTCCGGCTTTGAGGATGACGCGTACATGGGCGACTCAAACAACCATGCAGTCTATGACGTCAATACCATCGCGAACTACGACCCGAGCATTGTCCCGTTTTTGGGCGCCCCGGAGGGCAGCGCGTTTGAGAAGACTCCGGAGTCGGAGCGATTCTTGGCAGTTACGGATTGGGCACCGGCAGATGAGCCCTGACAATTCATCCAAGCAGAACCCGCTTCGCGGGCCGGCTTGATTCAGGCGTTAGCCCTCATGAAGAAACTACTTCTGCTCTTGGTTCTTCTTTCCTCCGCTGGTCCACTTTTGGCGGAAGACGGGCCGGATTTGGGCCCTGAGACCTGGCCCACCACAGTTCAAGCGGCCGTCGCGGACATCTTGCGCTCGCTGTCTGAGGAGGATAAGGCCATTCTGCGCAAGACCGAGAAGGACGACCTGATCATGTTCCACCGCGGCTGGGGCATGGGCATCCGCAACCACTATGGGCTCTGGCGTGGGAACAGCAAACTCATCGAGTCGGCCTGCGGCAAGGGCTGTCATCCCGATGATGCATCCATGGCGATTATTGAGGCGGTTTGGACAGCCCTGCAGCATGAGGGCTAACAATTCTTCAGGCCGATGCCGCTTCGCGGCACGACTTAGGTGCCAATGGATACATCACTGCCAATTGAAGCCAGGTTCTCGCTCACCTATGCGGAGCGGCCTCGGGCCGCCTGGCTGCTGACACTCGGTTCGCCCGTTGCCCTGTTCTGGCTCAGCTTCTTTCCTGTTTTCGGCATCGTGTTGCTCCTGCTTGGTGTGCCAGCAGCTGACAACCCCATCATGGGCTGGTTCGCGCTGCTTGGGTGCTTTGGCTTTGTCCCGTTTATGTTTCTCGTCAACACCTTCAATGCGCACCGGGCTGATCGTGCTCGCGGCCCATACGCGTACCAGTTCGACGCTGATGGGTTGCAGGTCCTCGGTTCCACCTCTGAACTGAAGCAGAGCTGGGCCGCGATTCTGCGGGTGCGGGAGCAGCAGGGCATTCTTTTCCTGTACTTCAACAAACGCTGTGCTCATTGCGTCTCTGTTCGAGCCTTGAGCAATCCTCCGCTTGCAAGATCAATCGAGCGGCTGGCTTCTTCGGGAGGGGTTCCACGTGTTGGCACCTGACAATTCATTCAAACCAAAGCCGCTCCACGGATTGGCTTGATTCCGACGTCAAGCGGCAATGATGAGCAACCTACAGTCCATTCTTCTGGAAGCAAAGGCAGACCTCGCGCCATGGCAGCGCATACCCAAAACAAAGTGGCGGGAGATTGCAGCTCAATGTGGTCCCGAGGAAGTTCAGGAGATCCATGCCCGGATTGCGGCGCTAAAGGCAGAGGCGCTCGCCGTTGAAGATTGGGATGGCGAAACCCAGGATGACATCAATATGACCATCGCCTTCTTCAACGGGCTGCTCCAACTTGCCAGCGACACTCGCTCGTGAAGCGTGTCGGTATGCTGCCTAGGAATCCACTCACGCCGAACCCGCTTCACAGCTCGACTTAATCAAGATGTCAGGCCTCGTGAACAAGAACCCCAAGCCCGTGCATCCACCTGACCCATCCCATGAAATGGCACTCGATCGCGTCGCCCCATGGCTGGACGTGGAGGATCTCCGTTGCCTGGCGTCCCATTGCACCTGCAACAACTTCACCCCAGATGAGATCAGGGAACATTGCGGGCGTGCTCGGTTTCGTGCAAACACTGCTCTTCACAAAGCAGGCCTCAAGGACATTCCCGGCGATGGCACTGATACCTGACAATTCATTCAAGGCGACGCTGCTTCGCAATGCGGTTTGCCGCATGAACGGCTTTCGCTCGTTACTGATGCTATTCGCGATTTTCACCAGTACCGCCAGCGCGCATCAGGACAGGATACTGACAATCCGCTCGAATGGATCAATCCCGGAGATTCCAGCTCCGTTGGGACCCGTTTCGCTCAAGGTTTCCGGGCTTGGCACCTCCACGCTCAGTGTCCAGTTTCGATCCGGGGTACACCTCAATGATCTTCCTAACTGTGTCACTCGCTTAATCCGCTCAACGCGCCAAAGCGATATTTTCGTCACCGGTTCTTGGTATCACGAAGAGTCCATCGTTCCATACTACATCAGCGTTCAGTTCGATGATCCTGGCCATACTGCAGGCCAGCCATACAACTCAGGTATCAATATCCTATTCAACTTGCGCACTGCCGATGTCATCGAGATAGGAAGGTTCACGGCTGACCGTTCCGGCACTGGCATGCGACATGTCATCCTTGATCTTCCCAAGGACTGCACGTTTCTCCCACATACGGCCTGACAATTCATTCAAACCGATGCCGCTTCGCGGACCAGCTTGACTCAGGTGCCGGACCTGCATGGAGATCATATGGACGAATTAGAGATTCAAGCGCTTGTCAGCGCGCTGGACACTTCCAGGTCCGTCGACGAAGAGGCTGCCTGGCTCCAGTTGAAGGCACTCGGCGCCAACGTCGTGCCATACCTCGCAGCTTTCTATCCAAAAGCCAGGAAATGGCAAGGTCGAGCATCTTTAGTTTTTCATTCAGTTCGATACGCCAGAGTGTCAGAGGCCGCATTCCAACTGGGGGTTGCCGCACTTAATGACAAATCCACCATAGTTCGATACCGCGCCTGCAGCCTTTGCGCATACTCGCTTCGACAGGACGCAATGCCCATGCTGGCCGCGCTTTTGCACCACGACGATCCCAAGACCGTTGAAGACGCTCGGGCGGCAATTGACGCCATCCGTCACAAGAATCACCATTACTTCCATGACCGCACCCATTCCGGACGTTCGCAGTGGATCGTCAATGACCAGGATCGCGTGCAGGTCTGACAATTCATCAGGCCGAACCCGCTTCGCGGCTCGGATTGACTAATAAATTATTTACTACAGGGGATATTATGTTTGTCGGAAGATCAAAGATATTCGGCGTTACTGTCGTAGGCTTGCTCGTACTGAATATCTGCTTGACCAGCTGCCTCATCCTCCGACCTTATGATGCCGCTATTGGTGCACCTGCTTCGACCGCGAAAGTTGCAATTTCTGAGGCTGAGGCAAACGCCATGGCGGAAGAGATGGTGAAGCTGTACAACGCCAAGGACGATGCCGGGATGTACGACAAATTTGACAGCCTTGCCAAGGCTCAACTTACTCACGCCCAACTGGTTACTCAGCTCAACAAGCTCTATCCGCTTATGGGTGCCATTAGCGACCCTGCTTTCTCTAATGCGGTACTGGCGGGCAACGACGCAGGTCGTGACTACTACACGCTCAACTACAAAGTCAGATTGACCAACGGCACGTTCGACTCTGGGGACATGAAGCTTACGGTGACGCGTCGTGAAGATGGTTTGGGCCTGGTCGGATTCTTCATCAACGGCGCAAGTCATACGGATAGATGATGGTGCCTAACAATTCATTCAAGCCGACGCCGCTTCGCGAGCCGGCTTGGTTCAGACGTTAGCTGCTCAGGAGAGTACACATGGACCCGAAACTCCAGGAACTTGTCCGCCGCACCAATCTCGACGAGCTGATTCAGCCCGCTGCGCCCGAAATGGACTTGAACCAGCCTGTCGAGACCGCGCCATCGCCGAAGCTCGACGCAGCTCGTTCCACGGTTGACCCGCTTCAAATCCACTTTGCTACCGCTGACATAGCCGGAAAGCTGCAAGACTCCCGCACAAGCAGCAGAGTCAAGGCCTTCGCACTCGTCTTTCTCGGCGGGCCCATGATGATCTTCGGGCTCGGACTCATTGGCATGGCATGGTCCAACCCAGGGTTGGGAGTCATTCGCGTGCTGTTCGGCACGGTCCTTGGATTGGCCATGGCCGGATTCTGGCCGTATATGATCTTCGCCAACCGTCGTAAGAAGTCGCGGACCTGATTGAAGCGTCAGGCCGCACGAAGCCACATCGCGGCTGGCTCATCGATGACCCCACTTCTTATCCAGTTGGAAGAAAACGCGATGGCAACGGTACGTGAAGGCAACAGGTCCGTCATGCTCGTCGTAGACGTGCAGGTTGGTGTCATGAAAGAAGCCTGGCAGGCGCAGCGCATCATCAAGAACGTCTCACGCGCCGTCGAACGCGCACGAGCCGAAGCGGTACCGGTGATCTGGGTCCAGCACTCGAGCCAGGAACTTCCCACGGGTTCGGTTCAGTGGCAGTGGGTCCCAGAGCTCGTGCCCGCCGAGGGAGAGGTGTTGATACAGAAGAAGTACAACTCTTCGTTCGAGCGGACTTCCCTCGAATCCGAACTGGCCCGTCTTGGTGCCACCCACATCGTGCTCGCCGGCGCAGCAACCAACTGGTGCATTCGGGCCACCGCGTACGCGGCGCTGGATCGCGGATACGACCTTACGCTCGTCAAGGACGCACACACGACTGAGTCAATGCAACTTGACAGTGGGTTGATGATCGAGGCCGAGACTGTGATCCACGAACTCAACGTCGCCATGAAGTGGCTCGAGTATCCGGGCCTCAAGAACGGCACTGCCAGCGCAGACAACGTTGAGTTCACGGTGCCTGACAGCATCAGCAGGTAGGCAGCCACGGCAATTTCATGTTCCAAGTACGGCCCAACCCTCCCTTAGTCAGACCCCAGGCAGGTGGAGAACGTCGCATGGTCGGCTTGGTCAACCTTGGCGTTGGCATGGCGGTTAATGCCGACGCTGCATCGCAGTCCGGTTCAATTCAATTAATGGCGTTAGCGCCCAAGGACAGTATGTCGTCCGTCATAGGTCATGCGGCTGCTGGCGCCGCTGTCTTTCTGGCTTACAACCGCCTCGATGAGCGCAAGACACTTTGGGCGCTTCCTGCGTTTGTCTTCCTGGCGATCTGCCCGGACTTGGACTATCTCGCCATTTGGCTGTTCCAGGCCATACCCACTCCGCGTATAACCCATTCGTTCGTGTTTTCCTTGGCTACTGCTGCATTCGTTTGGCTATGTACCGGCTACTTGCGTCGGCATCATCTGGCCAGTGTGCCATTTCTCGGCCTTTTGGCTGCCGGCCTTTCTCACCCCCTTCTGGATCTGTTGGTAGGGGCTCATCCCGTGCCTCTGCTATGGCCACTGCACAGTCCGGACGTCTCCCTGCCCTTTGGCGTCCTTCCCAGTGCAGGTCGTTTGACGCTGGACAACTATTATCTGTGGCGCAACCTGCTCATCGAGCAGGTCGTGCTGTTGCCCGTGCTTGCAGTCCTTGTGGCATTCGCGCGTCGGGTTCCGTACCGTAGCATCGCTTCCCGAGCGCTCGTGGTCGTCCCGATCTGGATTCCCTTTGTTGTTTGGTCGGTGGGGCTGAGGCGTTGAGCGTCGTCAATTCATCCGGGCAGACACCGTTGCATGACACGCTCTAACGCAAGCGTTGGGTACTGCTGATGGATCACCGCAGCTTCATGCTCGAATGCACACCGGCCACGTTCCGGCCGAAGGTGTCTCGAGCAAAGGGCTTGGAGATAGTCCCTGCACAACGGCAGGACGTGGCTCTGTGCAAGCATCTCTGGGCACAGGTAGGCATTGGTTTCTGGACCGAGCGTAGTCGCTGGGATCTCGCGCGGTGGCACAAGCATCTTCAACAACCGAATGTCTCCTTCTGGATCGCACGGGTTTCGGGGCAGGACGCGGGGTGTTTCGAACTCACGCGGCTCACTCGAGGCGTGAAGATCGAGGGGTTCGGTCTGCTTCCGCCGTATCGAGGCCGAGGTCTGGGTCGTGATCTGCTGACTATCGCGACGCAGCAGGCGTTCGCAACCGGAGCACCGAAGGTATGGCTTCATACCGCCACTGACGATCATCCCAACGCGCTTCCAAATTATTTGTCGGGTGGCTATCGAATCGTGCGGGAGCGGAGACTCAGGAATCCTTTGTCACCTCAAGCAGCGCACGGGGTGGGTGGAGTTCGTGGCGACGGTGCCTGACAATGCGTTTGAACCGACGTCGTGTCACAGTCCGGTTTGATCCAGGCATGCAGAGACCGCTGATTCCCACTGACCCGGAGATCAAATGAGCGTCCCGATGTCCAAGACACGTCTCGAGGCATTCAGCGATGGGGTGTTTGCAATCGTCATCACCTTGCTGGTGCTTGAATTGCGGCCCGAAGAAGGTGCCACGCATGCTCGGGAAATGATCCTGCATGCGCTTCCCAGGATGATGGCGTTCGGTTTGAGTTTTGCCGTGATCGGAAGCTATTGGGTGGCACATCATCGGCTGCTTCATCACGTCAAGGCGGTCGATCGCGTGTTGCTCTGGATCAATCTCGCTCTGCTGATGGTTGTGGCATTCATTCCCTATCCGACGGCGTTGATCGGCGCCACGCATGGCGACGTCGAGGCCGTCCAGCTGTATGGCCTTACCCTGATATTTGCCAACCTGCTCGGCGTGGCGCTTTGGCTGTACGGTACGCGCGCTCGCAACGAGCCCACCGCGCTGCTTCCGGGGCAGCGGTCCCGCACCGCGGTGGCCCATGCGGCGCCTGTCCTTGTCTATGCGGGTGCAATCGCCGTTGCGCCTGTTGCGGTGGCCGTCGCATTGGCCTGCTATGCAGCTGTCCCGCTCTTCTTCATCTTCGCCGGGCCGGCCATGGATCGATTCCTGGTCAGTCGGCACGACTGATCTCCCGTCGAGCGGACCACCTCGATCGATGGCACTTGGGCCGTGAAATGCTCAGGGTTATCCTCGGCTGTGCGGCTCGAACCTCTGGTCGCGCAGTTCGAACACCAACCTTCTGGATAGACATCCATGCGAACGCTGCTCCTGGTGCTTGCTCTTCTCGTCAGCACGACGGCAGTGGCCGCAGAGCCCTCGACCGTATCCATCATCCTGGCTGACGGACGCACCGTCGATCTCACGGCACCGCTGCTGGCACCGCTGCCAAGGCAGACAGCTTCCGGCACGACGCATGGCAAGACCGCTCTTTACGAGGGATATGACCTGCGCTCGGTCCTCGCCGCCGCCGGGGTCTCGCCTGTCGAGTCATTGCGTGGCAAGCAACTCGGAACCTATCTGACCATCACCGCAGCCGACGGATACAACGTGGTGTTCAGCCTGGCCGAACTGGACCGCACGCTCGGAAACACCTTGGTGCTGCTCGCTGATCGCGAGAATGGCCAGTCTTTGCCAGCGTCGGATGGTCGGTGGCGGCTGGTCGTCCCCAGCGATGGGCGTCCAGCCCGTTGGGTACGCCAGGTCATCTCCATCCGTGTGTCGGAACAATCCCCGGCAGGGGGCTGACCATGGTCACGCTGCTTTGTGACTCCACTTCGTCTCGGCGCTGGCGCCCATGATCGATTCCGCTCACGTTCTTGCAGGCAAGCTGCTTCGAGCCTTGGGCTCCGCCGCCTCATACAACGACAAGGGATACATCTGGAGCGGTCACAACGAAGCAGAGCAGGCCGCCTTTCGTTCCCGGATCCAGGCCGAGATCCTCCAGCTCAGCGAGCAGATTGGCCAGGCCTCTCTGGGCCCGGATCTGTTCCAGGCCCTGATATCCGGCGCGGCAGTTCACGATGCTTCGGGCGACTATGTTCAATCGGTTCGTGCGCGGCTTGGAACCGGGGATGGACGTTAACAACTCATGCAAGCCGGCACCGCTATCAAAGCTCGGCTCACGTGCCAGGCACGGAGATGGAAGTCCATTTGGTAGATTGGTGCGATCCAGGCCAATCCCGTTGATTGAGGAGCAAACGTGGTTCCCATAAGTGACCTGCTGCTCTTCGCTGGCGCGGCATTGCTGATGGTCCTGACGCCGGGCCCGAACATGATCTACTTGATCTCGCGTTCCATCTGCCAGGGGCGGAAGGCCGGGATGATCTCGCTCTTGGGCGTGATTACGGGATTCCTGGTTCACATGTTCGCCGCCGCCATCGGCATCACGGCGCTGTTTCTGGCGATTCCCCCGGCATATGAAGTTCTCAAGTGGCTGGGAGCTGCCTACCTGCTATACCTTGCGTGGCAAGCGGTGAAACCCGGTGCCCGATCCCCGTTCGAAGCCCGCCAGCTTC
Source organism: Pseudomonas sp. GW821-FHT07E12 (assembly GCF_058986605.1). Classification (NCBI taxonomy): domain Bacteria; kingdom Pseudomonadati; phylum Pseudomonadota; class Gammaproteobacteria; order Pseudomonadales; family Pseudomonadaceae; genus Pseudomonas; species Pseudomonas sp. GW821-FHT07E12. The sequence goes on from NZ_JBYSVX010000037.1 coordinate 27,371, forward strand.
CGGAAGATCCACCTTCCAGGCTGTTTCTGATGGGCTTCGTGACCAATACGCTCAACCCCAAGATCGCGGTCTTCTATCTTTCGATCTTTCCTCAATTCGTATCGCCCGAGCATGGATCGGTTTTCCTGCAGAGCATCACGCTCGGCCTCACCCAGATCGTCGTGAGCTTCATGGTCAATACGGTCATCGCGTTGTCCGCAGGCGGTCTGGCCAGCTGGTTTGTACGCAACCCGCGTTGGCTGGCGGCGCAAAGATACTTCATGGGTACCGTGCTCGCGGGGCTCGCCGTGCGGCTCGCTTCAGAGCAACGCAGGGCTGTCTAATGCCTCATGGAAGCGAATGTGGCTCGCGGTTCGTTCAGTTCACCCGTTAATAACTTATGTGTAATTGCACTGATCTTCCTGAGCTCGTTTACATTGTGGATCAGTGGACTCGCTTCACCGAGGGTCTCGATCCGATAGCTTCTGGTGATTGGGTCGCGCTGTTTCGTTGTCCTATTTGCGAACAGCTATGGCGCGTAGACACATGGGATAAGTATCAAACACCACTAGCTGTTAAAATTTCCTCCCAGATCGGTTGGGAATCGTTTGATCACAAGTCCCTTGTTCTTGACACCATCGTTCACTCGCGTGGTGGACTTTCCGAGATTACCTGCGTTTGGTCAAACTGTAACGAGCGAACCGTTCTGGGTGTTTCCTATTGCCCTGAGCATTTATTCGAGGCCGGTGCTCGTCGTTGAGAGTTACTTATGCTGCTTCATGAAGTTATTTTCCGCTAAATAATCACAACGCGTACCATGATGAACACAACGATCTTTCCAGCACTAAGGCCGTATCACAGCATGTCAAATTTCTCAAACGACATATCCCCCGTTGGCTGGTACGTCGGCTGTTATTTGCTCCGATTCATTGAGCTTGATGCACCTGACAACAATGATCTCGATGGGAGGTTTCTTGCCTGGGAAAACACCGTCATTGTGAGAGCCCATAGTCTTGATGAGGCCTACAGTAAGGTTGTTGCTGTGGCAAAAAGTGAAACCGATCCGTACAAGGGAGGTCCTGACGGAGTTGCAGTTCAGTGGATTTTCGAAGGCATCACCGATCTTCTGCCCATCTATGACCCTTTGGAGGACGGCGCTGAGATAATGTGGGAGGAGCATGAATCAATAAAACTTGGCGCGCTCAGGCGACGCGTCAAGTCGCTAAATGATGTCAAGGAACGCCTGCGCTCCAAGAGCACTTGATCCGTTTATTCGGGCTGAACTGGCGCCATGAACTAGCTGGGTCATATAAGCGGAATTACTCCTTTCCCCTGTGTGGAACGGTAAGCGATTCATGATGGAGGAACCCTTAGTATCAGCCCGGCTGGCAAAGTGTTCTGGCGCTGACGCATGCTGCGACGAATGTCGCCATGCCGGTGCTGCCTGAGGTAGATCGGCTCGATCACATGACCAAGGTCACTTGACCTGGTTGCCCATGGGGAACGATGGTCCCTTCTTTGGCGCGCCGCATCGGGGTAGGTGCGCCCCGATGGGAGACTCGTCCACGTGGATCGTCGCACTTTTCTGACCTGTTCCGGACTCGGCGCCGCCGGGCTGCTGTTACCGCATGCGCGGCTGATCGCGGCCGAACAGCTGCTGGTCCCGGCCGATGCCGCGCGCAATCGGCGCCTGGCCGATACCGCGCTGGCAACCGCCAAGGCCGCCGGCGCCAGCTATTGCGACGTGCGCGTCGGGCGTTATCTGCGCCAGTTCGTGATCACGCGCGAGGCGAAGGTGGAGAACGTGGTCAACGCCGAGTCGATCGGTGTCGGGGTGCGGGTGATCGCCGGTGGCGCGTGGGGATTTGCTGCGACCAATTCGCTCAGTGTCGACAGTGTTGCGACGGCGACCCGCCAGGCCGTGGCGATCGCACGCGCCAATGCGAAGCTCGCGTCCACGCCGGTGCAACTGGCGCCGCTCGAGGGTGTGGGCGAGGCGAGCTGGCGCACGCCGCTCAAGCGCAATGCGATGGAGGTGCCGCTGCAGGAGAAGGTGGCGCTGCTGATGGACCTCAATGCCGCCGCGCAGAACGCCGGTGCGGACTTCGTGGCTTCGCGGCTGTTCTGCATCAACGAGCAGAAGTACTTCGCCAGCAGCGATGGCTCCTACATCGATCAGGACGTGCATCGGCTGTGGCTGCCGTTCACCGTCACGGCGGTGGACAAGGCCAGCGGCAAGTTCCGCACCCGCGACGGGGTCGGTGCGCCGGTCGGCATGGGCTACGAATATCTCGATGGCGATGCCTCGCAGAAGCATCATCTGCCCGGCGGGGTCATCAGCTATGGGTTGTCCTACGATCCGCGCGAGGATGCCGTCGCCGCTGCCAAGCAGGCGCGCGCCAAGCTCACCGCGCCGTCGGTGAAGCCGGGCAAGTACGATCTGGTGATCGATCCGAGCAATCTGTTCCTGACCATCCACGAGTCGGTCGGGCATCCGCTGGAGCTGGATCGCGTGCTCGGCTACGAGGCCAATTACGCCGGCACCAGTTTCGCCACGCTCGACAAGCGTGGCAGCTTCCAGTGGGGCAGCACGCCGGTGAACTTCGTCGCCGACAAGACCCGCACCGGCAGCCTCGGCGCGGTCGGCTACGACGACGAGGGGGTAAAGACCAAGCAATGGGATCTGGTGAAGGACGGCGTGCTGGTCGATTACCAGTGCACGCGCGACCAGGCCCACATCCTCGGCAAGACCGCGTCGGATGGTTGCAGCTACGCCGATGCGTGGTCGACGGTGCAGTTCCAGCGCATGCCCAACGTGTCGCTGATGCCGGGCAAGACGCCGCTGTCGGTGGAGAAGATGATCGCCGGGGTGGAGAAGGGCCTGTATATCCACGGTCGCGCCTCGTACTCGATCGATCAGCAGCGTTACAACGCGCAGTTCGGCGGGCAGCTGTTGTACGAGATCGAGCACGGCAAGGTGACGCGGCTGGTCGAGGACGGCGCCTACCAGATCCGCACGCCGGAGTTCTGGAATTCGGTCAGCGCGATCTGCGACGAGAGCGATTTCCGGCTGGGCGGTTCGTTCTTCGACGGCAAGGGCCAGCCGAGCCAGGTGTCGGCGGTCTCGCATGGCTCGGCGACGACGCGGTTCGATGGGGTGAATGTGATCAATACCGCGCGTTCGCTGGGGTAGGAGGACTCGCTACTCCTGTGGGAGGGGCTTCAGCCCCGACGGGCCTTGCCGGGAAAGCCTTCGTCGGGGCTGAAGCCCCTCCCACAAAAACTCCGGCGTAAACCCACCGAACCATGTCTAAAGTCATTTGACGGCTTCTTCGCGGCACCGCAAGAATCGGGACCGCGCCGCCACACCTTGCGCACCCAACCAAAACCTCCGCGCGCATGTGCGGAACCAAGGGGAGTATCGCCGTGCTTCGACGTGATTTCCTGGCCCTGTCCGGGCTGACTGCAGGCGGCCTGATGGTGCCGTCCTTCTTCGGCAAGGCCATCGCGGCCGAGCAGTTGCTGACCACGCTGGATCCGGCCGTCAAGAAGCGCCTGGCCGATGCTGCCCTCAATGCCGCCCGCAAGGCGGGGGCGAGCTACAGCGACGTGCGCATCGGTCGTTACCTGCGCCAGTTCGTGATCACCCGCGAGGACAAGGTCCAGAACGTGGTGAACACCGAATCCACCGGTGCCGGCGTGCGCGTGATCGCCGGCGGCGCGTGGGGCTTTGCCGCCACCAATGATCTGACCGAGGCCGGCGTGGCGCGTGCCGCGCAGCAGGCCACCGCGATCGCCAAGGCCAACGCCAGGATCCAGACCGCGCCAGTGAGGCTGGCGCCAGCACCCGGTTACGGCGAGGTGTCGTGGAAGACGCCGATCAAGAAGAACGCGATGGAAGTGCCGATCAAGGACAAGGCCGATCTGCTGCTCGGCGTGAACGCGGCGGCGATCAATGCCGGCGCCAACTTCGTCAATTCGATGCTGTTCCTGGTCAACGAGCAGAAGTACTTCGCCAGCACCGACGGCTCCTACATCGACCAGGACGTGCACCGCATCTGGGCACCGATGTCGGTGACCGCGATCGACAAGGCCAGCGGCAAGTTCCGTACCCGCGACGGGCTGTCGGCGCCGATGGGGCTGGGCTTCGAGTACCTGGACGGTGATGCTTCCGGCAAGTTCGTCACGCCCAACGGCGTGGTGAACTACGGCATGTCCTACGACATGAAGGAAGACGCGATCGCCGCTGCCAAGCAGGCGCAGGAGAAGCTCAAGGCGCCGTCGGTGAAGCCGGGCAAGTACGACCTGGTGCTCGATCCGTCGCACACCTGGCTGACCATCCACGAGTCGGTCGGGCATCCGCTGGAGCTGGATCGCGTGCTCGGCTACGAGGCCAACTTCGCCGGCACCAGCTTCGCCACGCTGGACAAGCAGAAGGCGCACTTCCAGTACGGCAGCGACAAGGTGCACATCTTCGCCGACAAGACCCAGCCCGGCAGCCTCGGCGCGGTCGGCTACGACGACGAGGGCGTGAAGACCAAGCAGTGGGATCTGATCCGCGACGGCAAGCTGGTCGATTACCAGACCATCCGCGATCAGGCCCACATCCTCGGCAAGACCGAATCGGACGGCTGCTGCTATGCCGATTCCTGGAGCAACGTGCAGTTCCAGCGCATGGCCAATGTGTCGCTGGCCGCAGGTACCACGCCGCTGAGCGTGGCCGAGCTGGTCAAGGACGTGGAGAACGGCATCTACATCATCGGCGACGGCTCGTTCTCGATCGACCAGCAGCGCTACAACGCGCAGTTCGGCGGGCAGCTGTTCTACGAGATCAAGAACGGCAAGATCACCCGCATGCTGGAGGACGTCGCCTACCAGATCCGCACGCCGGAGTTCTGGAATTCGTGCGTGGCGGTGGCCGATCAGCGCGATTACCGCATGGGCGGCTCGTTCTTCGACGGCAAGGGCCAGCCGATGCAGGTGTCGGCGGTCTCGCACGGCTCATCCACGGCGCGCTTCAACGGCATCAACGTCATCAACACCGCGCGCAGCCTGGGTTGATCCGCATGTAGAGCGGAGCCTGCTCCGCTGCTTTGCCTTTCAACCCATTCAGAACGAAGAGCAGCGGAGCACGCTCCGCTCTACCCAGGAGATTCCATGAGCATCCTCACCGAAGCGCAGGCCAAGGCCATCCTCGACAAGGTCATTGCGCTGTCCAAGGCCGACGAGTGCACCGCATCGCTGTCCGGCTCGATCGACGGCAACATCCGTTTCGCCCTCAACAACGTGTCCACCAGCGGCATCGTCGACAACACCGAGCTGGCGGTGCAGGTGGCATTCGGCAAGCGCGTGGGCACCGCCACCATCAACGAGTTCGACGATGCCTCGCTGGAACGCGTGGTGCGTCGCGCCGAAGACCTGGCGAAGCTGGCGCCGGAGAATCCGGAATTCGTGCCGGCCGTGCCCAAGCAGAACTACACGGCCAGCCCGACCTTCAGCGAATCCACTGCCGCGGTCACGCCGGAGTTCCGCGCCAAGGTGGCCGCCGACTCGATCGGCCCGTGCAAGGGCGATGGCCTGATCGCCGCCGGCTTCCTGGAGGACGGCCAGAGCTTCGAGGCGTTCGCCAACAGCAACGGCAACTTCGGCTACCAGCGCGGTACCAACTTCGATTTCACCTGCACGGTGCGTACCGAGGACGGGCGCGGTTCGGGCTGGGTCGGTCGCAATCTGAAGGACGCGGCCGACTTCAAGGCCGACCAGGACGTGGGCATCGCGATGCGCAAGGCCAGCGAGTCGTCCGAAGCCAAGGCGCTGGAGCCGGGCAAGTACACGGTGATCCTGGAGCCGGCGGCAGCGGCAGGGCTGATCGGTTTCATGATGCGTTTCTTCGACGCGCGCATGGCCGACGAGGGCCGCAGCTTCCTGTCGAAGAAGGGCGGCGGCAACAAGCTCGGTGAGCAGATCTACGACCCGCGCCTGAACATCACCGCCGATCCGTGGAACCCGCAGGCGCCGGTGATGCCGTGGGACAACGAAGGCTTGCCGCGCGAGAAGATGGCGCTGGTCGAGAACGGCAAGGTGGTCAACCTCAACTACTCGCGTTACTGGGCGCAGAAGAGCGGCAAGCGTGCGGTCGGCGAGGCCGGCAATCTGCTGATGGCCGGCGGCGACAAGTCGATCGCCGATCTGGTGCGTACCACCGAGAAGGGCGTGCTGGTCACGCGTACCTGGTACATCCGCATGGTCGATCCGCAGACCGTGCTGCTGACCGGCCTGACCCGCGATGGCACGTTCTACATCGAGAACGGCCAGATCAAATACCCGGTGAAGAACTTCCGCTTCAACGAGTCGCCGGTGATCATGCTCAACAACATCGACGAGCTGGGCCGGCCGGTGCGGGTGTCCGGCGATGAGTCCAACTTCCTGATGATGATTCCGCCGATGCGCCTGCGTGATTTCACGTTTACCTCGTTGTCGGACGCGGTGTGAGGGCACGGCATCCCTGCTACGCATGAATGCCCCCAAGGTTTTGCGTGCAAAACCTTGGGCCCCTGCTTCGGACTTTCCGATTCCCCCGCGGCTGTCGCCGCGCCCCCTTTACCAAAGGGGGCTGTTCGCCTGAACCTGCAAGGGTGGCCCCACATTGGCAATGACGCGCTCGCAATTCATACGCTCGGTGCTCGGCAGTGCGGCCGCGTTGGCGCTGCCGTGGCCGGCGCGGGCGCAGGCGGCGCGCTATGACTTCTGGTTCACCCGCTTGAAGTACGACTCCGGCGATTGGGACGTGGATGCGCGCATGCCGTCCAACCTGATCACCTCGTTGATCGACTACACCACACTGCGCGTGGATCCGGTCGAGCACGTGCTGCCGCTGGCCGATCCGCGCATGCTGTCAGCGCCGTTCTGCTACCTGGCCGGGCACAAGCTGGTGGAATTCAACCCGGCCGAGCGGCGCAATTTCGAGCGCTATGTGCGCAACGGCGGTTTCGTGTTGGTGGATGACTGCAATCACGATATCGACGGACTGTTCGCCAAGTCGTTCGAGGCGCAGATGGCGGCGATCTTCGGCAAGACCGCGTTGAAGAAGCTGTCCAACCGGCATCCGATCTACAGCAGCTTCTTCAAGTTTCCCGATGGGCCGCCGGCAACGGGTTTCGAGCTCAACGGCTGGGGGGACGATCTGGTGCACGACTACCTCAAGGGCATCGAGATCGATGGCCGGCTCGGTGTGCTCTACAGCAACAAGGACTATGGCTGCGAATGGGATTACGACTGGCGCAACAAGCGCTTCCTGGCCGAGGACAACACCAGGTTCGCGGTGAACATCGTGATGTATGCATTGAATAGCTGAGATCCCACTTGCACTTGTGGGAGGGACTTCAGTCCCGACGGGCTTTCCCCGGGGAAGCGCGTCGGGACTGAAGTCCCTCCCACAAAAACGAAGACGAGACGCCCCCATGACCTCCCCCGAACAACACACCCTCGCCCCCCTGCTCGCCAAACTCGGCGAACTGCGCGGCGCGCTCGCCCAGGCCGTGGTCGGTCAGGGCGAGGTGGTCGAACAATTGCTGATCGGCCTGCTCGCCGGCGGCCACTGCCTGCTCGAAGGTGCGCCCGGTCTGGGCAAGACCCTGCTGGTGCGCTCGCTCGGGCAGGCGCTGGAGCTGCAGTTCCGGCGTGTGCAGTTCACGCCCGACCTGATGCCCAGCGACATCCTCGGCACCGAATTGCTGGAGGAAGACCACGGCACCGGCCATCGGCATTTCCGTTTCCAGCCCGGGCCGATCTTCACCAACCTGTTGCTGGCCGACGAACTCAACCGCACCCCGCCCAAGACCCAGGCGGCGCTGCTGGAGGCGATGCAGGAACGCACCGTCAGTTATGCCGGCACCACCTACTCGCTGCCGGCGCCGTTCTTCGTGCTGGCCACGCAGAACCCGATCGAGCAGGCCGGCACCTATCCGCTGCCGGAAGCGCAGCTCGACCGCTTCCTGCTGCACGTGCGCGTGGACTATCCCAGCGAGGCCGAGGAGCGCGACATCCTGCTGCACACCACCGGCTCGCACAGCGCGCAGGTGCCGAAGGTGATGGATGCGGCCGCCGTGCAGGCGTTGCAGCACCACGTGCGCGACGTGCATGTCGGCGAGGACCTGCTGAACTGGATCAACCGCCTGGTGCGCGCCAGCCGGCCCGGCGCGCAATCGCCGGAGCATGTGCGGCAATGGGTGAAGTGGGGCGCCGGTCCGCGCGCCGGGCAGTCGCTGGTGCTGGCGTCGAAGGCGCGCGCGTTGCTGCACGGCCGCTTCGCCGCGACCCGCGAGGACGTGCTCGCGCTGGCCGCGCCGGTGATGCGTCACCGCCTGCTGTTGTCGTTCGCCGCCGAGGCCGAGCAGAAGAGTGCCGACGATGTGGTCGCCGCGCTGCTGCGCGACGTGCCATTCGCTGCCTGAGTCGTGAACGAAGCATTGCCGGCGCTGATCCCGAGCGACGTGCGCAGTCGATTGCGCACGCTGCAACTGCGTGCGCGACGCATGGCCGGCGCGCATGGCATCGGCCTGCATGCCAGCCGCAGTCGTGGTGCCGGGTTGGAGTTCGCGCAGTACCGCGCCTACGAACCGGGTGACGAACTGCGCCAGATCGACTGGAAGCTGTACGCGCGTTCGGATCGTTTCTTCGTGCGCGAAGCCGAGCGCGAGAGTCCGTTGACGCTGTGGCTGCTGCTCGATGCCACCGCCTCGGCGGCGCAGGCGGACCAGCGGCGGCCGGACTACACGCGCCTGGATGCGATCAAGACCCTCGCTGCTTGCGCCGCCGAGGTCGCGCTGCGCCAGGGCGATCGTTTCGGTCTGGTCGCGGTGCATGGCGGCGGACTGGAGCTGATACCGGCCGCCACCGGGCTGCGCCAGCGTGATCGCCTGTGGCTGGGCTTGCAGCGCCTGCGCCCGCAAGGCGCGTGGCCGGCGCCAAGTACGTTGCGGCCGGTCTGGGAACGCATCGCCGCCAATGATCTGGTGCTGGCGATCGGCGATGGTTTCGATGAGAACGCCGGCGAACTGCTGGAAAAGCTCGCCGCCGCACGTCGCGAGGTGTTGCAGCTTCAAGTGCTGACCTGCGATGAGCGCGATTTCCCGTTCGGCGGCGGTCACCGTTTTCTCGATCCGGAAACCGGCGAGGAATTGCTCGGCGATGGTGCGGCGATGCGTGCGGATTACCTGCAACGTTTCGCGCAGGCCCAGCAGGCGCGGCAGGCGCGCTGGCAGGCGGCCGGCATCCGGCATGCGCTCCATCATCTGGATGAGCCGGCGGATGCGGTGTTGCGGCGATTGTTTGGCGAAGGTGTGAGCGCATGAACCGTACACGGGAGGCGACTTTCCTTATGGGAGGGACTCCAGGTGGCCTCGGGCCATCAGTCCCGACGATTTCCCTTGTGGGAGGGACTTCAGTCCCGACGCTCTTTCGGGCAGGCCGCGTCGGGACTGAAGTCCCTCCCACAAGAGCCGCGTACGCAGCATGTCCCTGAGCCTGCTCCTGCCCGCCGGGCTGGCCGCGCTCACCGCGCTGCTGCTGCCGCTGCTGATCCACCTCGCGCGTCGCAGCGAGCATCGCCCGACCATGTTCGCCGCGTTGCGCTGGCTGCGCGCGGTGCCGCGTCCGCGCCACCGCATCCGCTTCGACGAATGGCCGCTGCTGCTGGTGCGCCTGTTGCTACTCACGCTGCTGGCGCTGCTGCTGGCCCAGCCCGTCCTGCTCGGGCGCGACGATCGCACGCCGCGCGTGGCGGTCGCGCCCGGTGTCGAACCGGCGCAAGCGCGTGCCGCGGTCACGAACGCTGCGACGGCGCGCTGGCTGTGGCTGGCACCGGGCTTTCCCGCCCTGGATGTACCTGCGCCGGCAGCCACTGAGGCCCAGGCCAGCCTGTTGCGCGAACTCGACGCGACGCTGCCGCCCGCAGCAGCGTTGACCGTCGTGGTGCCACGACAGTGGAGCGGCCTGGACGGACAAGTGCCGGTGGTGTCGCGTCACGTCGACTGGCGGGTCGTGGATGCCGCCTCATCGACGCCCGCCATCGCCAAAACCACGCCGCCAACGCTGCGGGTGTTCGCGGCCGACGATATGCAGAGCCGTCGTGCGCTGCGCTACCTGCACGCCTTGCAAGCCGCATGGCACGACGGAAGCGCGCTCGACGTGCAACCGACGCACGCCGCTTCGACCACGCCACCACGCACCACCACCGCCGTGTGGCTTGCCACAGCGCCGCTGCCCGAGTCGCTGCTGCAATGGGCGCGCGGCGGCGGCACGTTGCTGCTCGACGCGCGCACGCCGCTGCCGCAAGGCGTGGCCATGCAGCCCCAGTGGTTTGACCAGACCGGCGCCGGCGTCATTGATGGCGCCAGCTTCGGCGAAGGTCGCCTGCTGCGCTTCACCCGGACGCTCGATCCCGCGGCGCTGCCGCAGCTGCTCGACGCCTCATTCCCCGATCACCTGCGCGCCGGCCTGCAACCCTCGCCGGCCCCACAGCGCGCGTTCGCCGCGACCCAGCTACCGATGACCGGCGCCGCTGCGTTCCCGAGCGCACCGCAACCGGTGGCAGCGTGGCTGGTGCTGGCGATCGCGTTGCTGTTCCTGCTGGAGCGCTGGTTGGCGACCTCGCCGCGGCGCGGGAGGCTGGCATGAGCGCCGCGCGCCTGACCGCGCTCTGGCGCGCGGCAAAACGTCGGCGTCGCGCGATCACGTGGCTGTACGGCACGCCGCTGACGCTGCTGGCAATCGCGCTGGCCTGGCGCTGGGGCAGCCCGTCGATCGCGATGATCGTCGCCACCGTTGCGCTGCTGATCGTCGCCACGCTCGGTGTACGGCGCGCGCGCCGACTGGACCGGTACTGGCTGATCCGGCGCCTGGACACACACCGCGATCTTGAAGACAGCACCGACCTTCTGTTCGCCGACACCGCATCGCTCGGCCCACTGCAACGCCTGCAGCGCGCGCGCATCGAGACGCGGCTGGCGAGCGGCACGCGCGATCTGCGCGAGCCGTGGCCGTGGCGTCGTGCATGGCCGCTCGCGCTGACCGCCCTCGCGCTGACGCTGCTGACAGTGTGGCTACCGTCGCGCAGCGAACGCCCGGCACCGATCATGGGCGACACCGCCGCCACATCCACCCGCGCTCTGCCGGTCCTGCGCGAGGCGCGGCTGCAGGCCACGCCGCCGGCCTACACCGGGCAGCCTGCCGCCACGCTGCCGACACTCGACGCCAAGCTGCCGCAGGGCTCGCAACTCACCTGGACATTACGTTTCGCTCCGCAGCCGACATCCGTCGCATTGCGTCTGCACGACGGCAGCACATTGGCCCTCACACGTGGCGGTGATAGCTGGCAGGCGCGGATGACGTTGCAGCGCTCCACGCTGTATCGGGTCATCGTCGATGGCAAGCCGCTGGACAACGCGCTGCACAAGCTCGAAGCGTTGCCCGATCGTCCACCGCAGGTGCGCGTGCTCGAACCGGACAGCAGCCTGGTGCAGTGGACGCCGACCCGCGCCGGCTGGACGCTGCGTTTCGAAGCCAGCGACGACTACGGCGTATCGCCCGACGCGCAGCTGAAGATCACGCTCGCGCAGGGCAGCGGCGAGAACATCAGTTTCCGCGAGCAGAACTTCACGTTGACCGGCAGCGGTCCGGCGACGCTGCGCCGGTTCGCACGCACGCTGCAGCCGCAGGCGCTGGGCATGGGGCCGGGCGATGACCTGATCGCGCAACTGATCGTCCGCGACAACCGCCAACCGGCACCGCAGGAAGCGCGCAGCGCCAGCGTGATCCTGCGCTGGCCGCCGCCGGAGCAGACCCTCACCACCGACCTGGAAGCCAGCGTCAAGAAGACCTTGCCGGCCTACTTCCGCAGCCAGCGCCAGATCATCATTGACGCCGAGGCCTTGCTCGCGCAGCAGCGCCAGCTCGACGCGGACGCGTTCCTCAAGCGTTCCGACGCGATCGGCGTGGACCAGCGCCTGCTGCGGCTGCGCTACGGCCAGTTCCTCGGCGAGGAAGCCGAAGGCGCGCCGAAAGCACCGCCGGTCGCCGACGACATCCCCAGCGCCGACGCGCCGCCGACCGCCGATGCCCCCGCCGCCACGCCGAAACCTGCACACGCCGACCATGACGACGCACCACAAGGCGCCGCCGCGCTCGACGACCATGACCACGATCACGGCGACGCGCACCCAAGCGCCGGCTTCGGCCAGGAGAGCAACGTGCTGGCCGAGTTCGGCCACACCCACGATCACGCCGAAGCGGCCACGCTGCTGGATCCGAAGACCCGCGCCACGCTGAAGGCCGCGCTCGACCAGATGTGGCAATCCGAAGGCGAGCTGCGCCAGGGCCGGCCGCGGCAGGCGCTGCCGTACGCCTACAAGGCGTTGGAATTCATCAAGCAGGTGCAGCAGTCCGAGCGCATCTATCTGGCGCGGGTCGGGCCGGAGCTGCCGCCGATCGACCAGAGCCGTCGCATGAGCGGCCAGCGCGAGGGCCTGGCGCGCCGCGACGACGCGCTCGCCGCACGCAACGGGCCCGATCCGCAGCCGCTGGCGCTGTGGCAGGCGCTGGGCAAGGTCGATCGCGCCGCCGATGCAGCGGCGCTGGAAGCTTTCGCCCCCTGGCTGGGCGCGCACGAAAACCAGCTCGACGGCGCACTCGACCTCGCCGCCGCGCTCGAAACCCTGCGCGCCACGCCCGCGTGCGAGGCCTGCCGCCAACGCCTGCGTGCGCTGCTGTGGCCGCTGCTGGTGCGTCCACCGACGGCCGTGGCGCCGCGCGCGCCGGCTGGCCCAAGTGGCCAGCGGTATCTGGATGCGCTGCAACGCGGGGATAATGAGTAATGGCCTACCTCCCCGTCATCGCGGTGCTGGTGCTGGCGACGTTGCTGGCACTGTGGCGACTGCGCCGCGCCCGCATCGCCCGCTGGAAGAAATTCGCCCTGCTCGCCCTGCAACCGCTGTGCGCGCTGCTGCTGTACTTCGCCCTGGTGCCACCGCCGCGCGCCGGGCAGGCGGGCACGCTGGTGGTCGCCAGTGCCGGTAGCGATGCGCGATCGCTGGCCACGGTGGCCGGTGATCGGGTCGTCGCCCTGCCGGAAGCGCCGGCCTTGCCGGACGTGGAGCGCGTTCCCGATCTGGGCACCGCGCTGCGCCGGTATCCGGGCACGCAGCGGCTGCGGATCGTCGGTGCCGGCCTGCCCGCACGCGATCGCGACGCCGCCACGGGTTGGCCGCTGGCCTACGCACCGCTGCCGCCAACAGCGGGGCTGGCCGATCTGTCCACGCCGCCGCCGCTCGCACCCGGCGCCGATTTCAGCGTGCGCGGCCGCGTACTCGGCTTGCCGGATGCGACGGTGGAACTGCTCGATCCGGCCGGGCGCCGCGTCGATCGCACACCTCTCCGCGACGGTGGCCATTTCGTCCTCAGCGGCAGCGCGCGCGATGTCGGCGACGTGTTGTTCGAAGTCCGCGTGCTGGATGCCCAGGGCAACGCGCGCGATCGCGCATCGGTGCCGGTCTCGGTCGCCAGGATCGCGCCGATCAAACTGTGGGTGCTGGCCGGCGCGCCGCAGCCGGAACTGAAGTACCTGCGCCGCTGGGCGCACGATGCCGGCCTGGCGCTGCAGACCCAGATCGCGGTCGGCGGCGGCCTGCAACTCGGCGATGCACCGCGCGCGCTGGATGCGGCGACACTCGACGGCTTCGATCTGGTGCTTATCGACGAACGCGCGTTGGCCGGCCTCGGTCGCGAGCAACGTGCGGCATTGCGCGCGGCGGTCGAACGCGGGCTCGGCCTGCTGGTGCGGATCGGTGGCGCACCCGACGCCACGGCACGCGCCGCACTGGCCGAACTCGGCATGCCGCTGCGCGGTGGCGCCGACATCGTCCCGACCACGCTGTCTGGCCCCGGCGATCCGCAGTCGGCAGCAGCGCGGCAAGGCGCGCGCGCCACGGCGCCCGATCCGGCTCACGAGAACCAAACCGCGCCCCCGCCGACGCTGGAACGCATCGCCCTGTCGCCAGCCACCGACGAAGCGGTCGCGCTGCTGCATGCCGCCGACGGCAGCGCCTACGCCTGGTGGCGCGCACTCGGACGCGGCCGGATCGGCGTGACCACGCTCGCCGACAGCTACCGACAAGTGCTCGAAGGCCGCCCCGACCAGCACGCGGCACTGTGGAGCAGCCTGCTGTCGCCCCTGGCGCGCCCGAAGGCGCCGACGACAGCCGTCGCGGCACCGGGCTGGCGCGGCGAGCGCATGGCGCTGTGCGGGCTGACCGCCGACGCAAGCCTGCAGGCACCGGATGGCAGCCCGGTACCGCTGCTGCTCGACCCGGCCAGCGGCGATGCCGCCTGTGCCGGCGTGTGGCCGCGCCAGGCCGGCGTGTACCGCTGGCAGGACGACGAGCGCATCGGCCACGTGCTCGTCCGCGATCCCGCCGACGCTCCCGCGCTGCATGCCAATGCGCAGCGCGCGGCAACGCTGGCGCTGGTGCACGACGGCGATGCTCCGCATCAGGCACGCGCCAACCCGCAACCCGGCCCGCGCTGGCCATGGTGGTTGGCGTTCGTCGTCGCGGCGGCGTTGCTGTGGTGGCTGGAACGCAGCCGGATTGGTCGCCTGCCGGATGCAGCTTCGTCGGATTGATGCGCCGTCACGGCCGCTTCACCACGGCGGCGGCGCAATAACCGCGCCGGCCGCTGCCCCACCGATCACAAACCCCAGTCCGGCTTCGTCATCCACATCTTCCGGAAGGAGCGTCGCATGGCTGGCTGGTATGAATTGAGCAAGAACGCGAAGGGTGAGTTCCATTTCGTGCTGAAGGCCGGCAATGCCGAGACCATCCTCAGCAGCGAGCAGTACAACGCCAGGGACTCCGCGCTCAACGGCATCGCCTCGGTACAGAAGAACAGTCCCGATGCAGCACGCTACGAGCGCAAGACCGCCAGCAACGGCAAGTTCTATTTCACCTTGAAGGCCGCCAACCACCAGGTCATCGGCACCAGCCAGATGTACGCCAGCGAAGCCTCGCGCGATGCCGGCATCGCCTCGGTGCAGACCAACGGCCCCAGCACCACGGTGAAAGAGATTCCGTAACGCCGATCGCGATGTTCCGGCGCATCCCGCCGGGCATGACATCTGGCACTGCGCGGCCTTCGTCGCGCCGGTGACCATGCCTGTCATTCCCGGCGGAGCTCGCGATGAAGCTGCAATCCCTGGCTACCGCCTTGTGCGCCCTGCTCGCCACCGCATCAGTGCAGGCGAAGGAAACCTGGATCGTCCGCACCGACCTGTGGGGCAATCCGGCCTTCTCCACGCTGAGCTTCGACCGCGATGGACCACGCATCGCCGGCCATCTCGATGGTGACCGCATCGAAGGGCAGGCCTCGGCCGGACGCATCGCCTTCAGCCTGACCGAAGCCAACGGCAAGGTGTCGCGCTACACGGCTGCGACCGAAGGCGAGCGCATGCAGGGCGACGTCGATGCGCCCGATACCAATGATCCCAAGGCGCGGGCGAACCATGCCTTCAGCGCCTGGCGATTGCCGGAGCGGCCGGGTGGAGCACGCACGCTCGACTTCCAGCCGACCGACTACTCCAACACCTGGAATGCGGACCGCGCGCCGGTGCTGGTGCTCTGGCCCGGCGACACGGTCCGCACCAAGACCCTCGATTCCGGCGGCGTCGACGAACACGGTGTCACCCGCGCCCTGTTCGGCAATCCGCAGACCGGGCCGTTCTTCGTCGCCGGCGCTGAACCTGGCGATACGCTGGTCGTGCACCTGAAGCGGCTGCAGTTGAACCGCGACTACGCCGACAGCCTGGATACGATCGTCGGACGCGCGCTGCCCTCCAGCCTCGCCGCGCAGGCTGGCGAACTCGACAAGCCGGTGCGCTGGAAGCTTGACCGCATGCGCGGAACCGCCCGGCCTGAACACGCCGACGGCGCGCTGTCTGGTTACGCGGTGCCAGTGAAGCCGATGCTGGGCGGTCTGGCGGTCGCGCCGGGCTTCGGCATGCCGCCGATGTCGACCGGCGATACCGGCCGGTTCGGCGGCAACATGGACTTCAACGAGGTCATCGAAGGCAACACCGTCTACCTGCCGGTGCAGCAGCCCGGCGCGCTGCTGTACCTGGGCGATGCCCACGCGCTGCAGGGCGACGGCGAAACCAGCCAGTACGCGCTGGAAACCTCGATGGACGTGGTCTTCTCGGTCGAGCTGATCAAGGGCAAGACGATCGCCACACCGCGCGTGGAATCGGCCACGCAGATCATGGTGCTGGGTCAGGCCGGATCGCTCGACGAGGCGCTCAAGGCCGCCAGCGGCGGCATGATCGCCTGGCTGCAGCAGGACTACGGCATGACCCTGTCGCAAGCGGCACAGGTGCTGGGCAGCGCGGTGCGCTACTCGGTCGCCAATCTGGCCGGGCGCAGCGTCGGCGTGGCCGCGAAGATCGACAAGGCCTTGTTGCCCGCGTCACGGCGTGTGGTCAGTACGAACGCCGGTTGAAGCGGCAGGACGGCCGAAACCCTTCACTGTAGGAGCGGCTTCAGCCGCGACGGGGCTTTGCACGAGGATCTGCGCGAAAGCCCCATTGCGGCTGAAGCCGCTCCTACGGTGCCTTGCGGGTTGCGCGACATGTCACACCGCCGGCAGCGCCTCGTACGCATGCCGCACCGCCAGCTCGCCGTAGCGGCGTTCCAGTCGGCGGATCGTGAAGTGGCCGCGTGCCACCGCCTGGAAGTGGCCGATGAACAGCATGTTGAGCGCCGCACCGCTGGCCGCGCCGACCAGCGGTACCGCTTGCGCGGCCACCTTCTCGCTGACGTTGATCGAGAAACGCGCGGCAATGCGCGAAAGCAGCGTCACCAGTGCGGGACCACCCTTGTGAGTGATGCCGTGCGCGGCGATGTGTCGCGCGGCGGCGTTGACCTGCTGCGCCATCGCGGCGCGCACCGCGAAGTAACCCGATTCGCTGCCGTCGTCGTCGCGGCTGGGGCCGCCGTGGGCGAGCACTTCCAGACACGCAAGCGCGGTTTCCGGATCGTCCAGATGCTCGCCCTCGGCGCGCGCGATCGCGGCGATCGAGCGCAGCATCAGCGTGGTGGTCAGCGGCAGTTCCACCGCCAGGCCTGGCAGACCGAAGAAACCACCGGCGCCGCCGGTCAGCATCACCGCCAGGCGGTGCCGGCCGGTGGCGGCGGCACGCTTGCTGCGACGTAGCGTCAGCAGCGCCGAGCTCAGCGACAGTTGCAGCGCGCGGCGGGTGATCGCATCGATGCGGTTGGATACCCACTTGGGCAGGCGCTTGTTGATCAGGTTCTCGATCGGCGCGCCGATGTAGTTGGCCAATTGCGCGGCCAGACCGGGGTTTTCCAGCAGATCGCGGGCGACCGCCAGATCGCGCAGGGCGGTTTCATCGATCACCGGGATCGGCAGCGTTTCGGTCACGACATCACCTTTCGGGTTCGGGAAACGGTGGCCACGGCGACAATGTCTTGGCCAGGAGTCCGATCATAGGCAGGCGAAGCTTTACGTTCCGTCATGCCCGGGTCGAAGCGGTTTTGTGGGAGGGACTTCAGTCCCGACGGGCGTTACCGGTAAAGCCCGTCGGGACTGAAGTCCCTCCCACAACATACCTAGGCGCCTCAGCGCGAAAGATCGATCGCGCAGGTACCGGTGCCGTCGCCGTTGTCCTTCAACACATGCAGGTTGTTCACACCGGCGGCGCGGGCGACGTCGAGCTTGTTCGCCGCGCAGGCAAAGCTCAGCGGTCCCTTCGCCTTGACCGGGGCGAAATGCCACGCGCGCGGCGGCAGGTCGGCGGCGCGCAGCGTACCGTGCTTCTCCAGCCACGCTGCGACGATCTCGCGCACGCCGTCCGGCGCGGGGAACACCACATTCGAACCATCCAGACCGGGGAAATCGCCGCCGCCATTCGCACGGTAGTTGTTGGTCGCGACCACGAACGCCTGCTGCGGTGTCACCGGCTTGCCCTGCCAGCTCAACGCGACGATGCGCTGGCCCTGCGGCTTGCTCACGTCGATGGTGTAGGCCAGCCCCGGCGCCTGGATCTGATCGGCGTTGTAGGGCACGTAGCGGTCGTTGATGAAGGGCTGCTCGCCTGCTTTGGCCGGGTCGATCTGCGCGTAGCGGCTGGCGGACTTCTCCAGCCACGCCTTCAGCCCGGCGCCATCGACCTTCACCGCGGTCAGCGTGTTCGGATAGAAGTACAGGTCGGCGGCGCTGCGCAGGGTCAGCGTGCCGGCCGGCACGTCGGTGTAGTCGTCCGGGCCGCCGAAGCCGGTGCGGAACGGTGCGGCGGCCGACAACACCGGCAGCTTCGCCAGCTCCGGATGCAGCTGCGGCAGTTCGCGCAACACGTAGTCGCGCTGGGCCGCGTTGACCACCGCCAGCGCGGTGCTGTTGCCCAGCTCGGTGAAGTAGCTGCTCAGCTCGACCTCGCTGTGGCCGATCGGCGTGTTGACGTGCGCCTGTGCAGCGGCATGCGCCTGCGCGACCAGCGGCGCGATCGCCGGATCCGCCGGCACGCAGTCGTCCTTGCCCTTGCAGATCGGGCGCACCTGGCTCTGGCTGGCGGCGGCATCGACGCTCCAGCGCCCGTCCTTGCGCACCAGTTTCAAATCGATCACGCCCAGATCCTTGCCGAAGAAGCCACCCATCACCGCCGGCTTGCCGCGCACCAGACCGCGCTTGCTGTCCACCTCGGGCATGTCGGCGAAGCGCGGCCCGGGGAACTCGGTATGCGAGTGGCCGAGCAGCAACACGTCGATGCCGGGCACCGCCGCCAGGTGCCAGCCGCCGTTCTCCATGTCCGGCGTGTACGGCGCGGTGTTCAGGCCGCCATGCAGGATGCCGACGATGATGTCCGGATGCTGCGCCTGCAGCTCGGGCAGGTAGCGCTTGGCGGCCTCGACCACGCCGGTGACGGTGACCTTGCCCTGCAGGTTCTGCTTGTCCCACTCCAGGATCGGCGGCGGGGTGAAGCCGATGATGCCCACGCGCAACGGCACCTGGCGGGTCTTGCCGTTGGCGTCGGTGACGGTGATCGGCTTTTCCACCACCGCCCACGGCTTGAAGATCGGTGCGCCGTCGCGCGCGCTGTAGACGTTGCTCAGCACCAGCGGGAAGTTCGGGCCGGCGCAGCGATCGCTGCGGCCGCCATCGACGTTCATCGGCGTGCCGGTCACCTGCGACAGGAACGGCAGGCCGTAATTGAACTCGTGGTTGCCGGCGGTGCCGCCGTCATAGCCGATCGCGTCCATCGCCTTGTAGATCGCCAGTTCCTCGTCGCAACCGATCGGCTTGACCTTGGCCTGGTAGTCGGCCAGCACGGTGCCCTGGATGGTGTCGCCGCTGTCGAACAGGAAGTTGTTCGGAAATTCCTGGCGCGCCTGCCGGATCAGCGTGGCCACGCGCTCGTAGCCGACGGTCTTGTCCTCGCGCTGCCTGTAGTAGTCGTAGCTGAGCACGTTGGAGTGGATGTCGGTGGTTTCCAGGATCGCCACCTGCGCCTGCGTGCCATCGGCCAGGGCGGTCCTGGTCGAAGGCGTCGAAGCACAGCCGGCGAGGGCGGCCGCGGCGGCAAGGGCGATCAGGGAAAGGCGGGTCGAGGGCACGGACATGGTGTTGGGCAGGGCGGGAAAAGTGCGGAAACGGTAGCAGATCGATGTTTCGGTATGCCGTCACTGGATTGGGCGGGATCGAATGTCGCCACGCGTGGCTGCCTTTGTGGGAGGGACTTCA
Organism: Pseudomonas sp. GW821-FHT07E12; assembly: GCF_058986605.1. Lineage (NCBI taxonomy): Bacteria > Pseudomonadati > Pseudomonadota > Gammaproteobacteria > Pseudomonadales > Pseudomonadaceae > Pseudomonas > Pseudomonas sp. GW821-FHT07E12. The sequence goes on from NZ_JBYSVX010000037.1 coordinate 47,150, forward strand.
GTCCCGACAGGCTTTCCATTTGAACCCCCGCACATGAATGTGCGGGCTTTTGCAGAGGGACCTGCACGACAGCCTGTCGGGACTGAAGTCCCTCCCACAAAAAAGCAGTCCGCCGCGAGGTTGCATCAGCTCGGAGCTTTTTCGAAATCCGTCGTCCCCGCGCAGGCGGGGACCCAGCGACTTCAATCGCGCTGTCGAAGCACCTGCGGAGAAGCGTAAAGACACTGGGTCCCCGCCTGCGCGGGGAAGACGACTGAGGCGCTGACGACTGAAGTGTTCCTGCTCAAGCCCGGCGCTTGCGCCGACGCAGCAGCAGACAGCGCCCCAACCATCCGATCAAACCCAGCACCACCAGCGCGCCAGCAGCCACCACCGCCATCCGCACCGCCACACCATGCTGGAACACCACCTCCTCACCCGTGCCATCAAGCGTGTAGGCAACCACGTAATCGCCCATCGGGCTCAAGCCCTCGCGTCCGCCCGCGGCAATCACCACGTATTGCTTGCCGTCCACCGCATACACCGACGGAGTGGCGTTGCCGCCGGCCGGCAGTTTGACGTCCCACAGGGTCTTGCCGGTGGTGGTGTCGAGCGCACGCAGACGCGCATCGCCCGAGGCGGAAACGAAGGTCAGCCCGCTCTCCGTCGTCACCGCGCCACCCAGCAGCGGCAGTCCGACCTCCAGCGGCAGCCACGGCAATTTTTCTTCCAGCGTGCCGATCGGGCGCTCCCACAGCACGCGACGCTGGCGCAGATCCACCGCGACCAGCTTGCCCCACGGCGGGCGCACGCACGGCGTGCCCTTCGACGAGCTGAGGTTGCCGCGCCGCATGCCGTACGGCGTGCCGTCCATGCTGTTGAACTCCTGATCGGGGAAATCCTTGCGCGCGTCCCAATCAAAGTCCTTGCGCGGAATCAGCACCACCTGCATCGGCAGCTCGATCACCGGCAGGATCGCCAGCTGGCGTTGCGGATCGACCGCGATGCCGCCCCAGTTCACGCCACCGGCCCAGCCCGGCCACGCCACGGTGCCGCGCACGCTGGGCGGGGTGAAGATGCCTTCCGAACGCAGCCCGGCGATCAGTTGCTCGCATTCGCGGCGCTCGCCCGGGCTCACCATCGGGCTCCAGGCGTCGGCCGGGGTCAGCCGGTCGTGGCGCGCCAGTCGCAGCGACGGCTCCGGCATCGGCTGGGTCGGCGAGAGCCGTTCGCCGGGTACGTCGGAGGCCGGCACCGGTACTTCTTCGATCGGGAACAGCGGCTGGCCGTTGCGGCGGTCGAATGCGAACAGGAAACCGGTCTTGGTCGCCTGCAACACCGCTTCGCGCGGACCCTGCGCGGTCTGCAGCGTGGTCAACGCCGGCTGCGAGGCCAGGTCGTAATCCCATACGTCGTGGTGGATCAGTTGCTGCGCCCACACCCGCCGGCCGCTGTGCAGGTCGAGCGCGACCAGCGAATTGGCATCGCGGTTGTCGCCGACACGCTCGCCGCCGTAGTAGTCGGGGCTGGCCGAGCCGGTCGGCACATAGACCAGGCCGAGTGCCGGATCCACCGACAACGGCGCCCAGGCATTGGCGGCGCCGACCGTGGCGGCCTGATCCGGCTGCCAGCCCTGCGCGGTCGCGGCAGAGGGATCGCGCGGCACCGGATCCCAGCGCCACAGTTCGCGACCGCTGCGCAGGTCATAGCCGCGCACCACGCCTTGTTCCTCGGCATGCGCACGGTTGTCGCCGATCGAACTGCCGACCACCGCCACGCCATCGGCGATCACCGGCGGCGAGGTCACCGCGTAGTTGCGCCAGCCGCTGTCCGGCTCGTCGTGCAGGGTGATGCCGGTACGCAGATCGACCGCGCCGGCGTCGCCGAATTCGGTGCAGAGCGTACCGGTGGCGGCATCGAGCGCGATCAGGCGCGCGTCGAGCGTGCCGAACAGGATGCGTGTGGCGCAGGCAGCACCCGCCGCTGCCTGCGGATCGCGCCAGTACGACACCCCGCGCGAAGCCGGATCGCTGAATCGCTTGTCGCGTCGCACCTTCGCATCGAAACGCCACAACAGCCGGCCGCTGGCCGCGTCCAGTGCGAACACGATGCCGGTGCCGCTGTTGAGGTACATGCGCCCGTCGATCACCAGCGGATTGGCTTCGAACCGGCGCCGGTCCGGATCGGGCAGGCCCTGGCCCATCTCGCCGGTACGGAACGACCAGGCGATGCGCAGCCGGCCGACATTGGCCGGAGTGATCTGCGCCAGTGTCGAATGCTGGCCGCCGCCCGGCGCCCCGCCGTAGCTCGGCCAGTCGCCCGGTGCCGCCATTGCGCCAAAGGCCGCCAGCAGCAGCCCGCTCACCACCACCTTCGTCTTCGATCGCAGCATCGTCCCGTCCCGCTTCAATATCCGGCCGCCACGGTGGCGCTTGATCATGAGCCCGGCAAGGCGGTGGGGACGTGATCCGGGGATCGGGGGATGAAGTGATGGGAATTTGGGATGAGCTGCGTCCGAGACCAGGCGAGCCGTTCAAAGAACGCACCCTGATCATTCACCCGCAGGACCGGCACATTTTAAAACCTCGTCATTCCCGCGAAAGCGGGAATGACGGTGTTTTTTCAGCTACGTCCTCCTGGCCTGGAAGACACCACCCTCAAGCCCCCAACGCACGCTCGATATCCGCCAGCGGCGAGTTGGTCAGGTCCTTGGCCAGATCCTTCACCAGCCGCTGCTGGGTCTGCTTGTGCAACAGCGGGCGGATCCGTCCCAGCGTCTGCGGATCAGCCACCAGCACCAGATGCGCATAACGGTTCTTCAATGCGTCCTCGTTGAGCTGCTCGGCCAGCTGCTTGGCGAACGTGGCCTCGTTCAGCTGCGACACGCTCATGTCGCTTGGCATCGACCCGGCCGGTCCCTGGCCCGACGCGCCCTGCTCGGTGATCTGCCCGACCAGCAGTTCGCCCTCCTGTCGCAGCGAGAGCTTGCGCTCGGTGCCGACGTTGGTGAACACACGGGCCGAACCACCATCGGCGACGACGATCAGGGTGCCTTCGGGAATCTGCGGCATGGACGTTCCTCATTGTTGCGGGGACATAACGACCGCCAGCCTAGGCCTGCAGATGTAAGCGCGATGATCAGCAGATGTATGCGCGGCGTTACGGCGGCGCGGCGGTGACGCCGGCATCGGGCAAGCCCAGGTGGCGCCGGAAGAAACGCGCGATCACCCGCAGCGCCTGCTGGCTCTCGGGCAGATCGACGTTCATGAAGAAGCCGTGGCCCACGCCGTCCCAGACATGCAGGTCCGCATCGCGTCCCAGATCGACCAGCCGCGAATGGGTGTACACCACCGCACTCAGTTCCGCCGCGCGCGTGCCAGTGATCAGCAGCGTCGGCGGGAACTGCGCCAGCACCGCATCGGAAAACACCGGCGAGACCAACGGATCGCGGTAATCCACGCCGGCATAGTAGAGGTCCTCCATGATCTCCATCCGACCGTTCGCATCGGGCATGGCGGTGTCGTTGATCGCACTCTGCACGTAGCGCGCGTCGCCACCGTACTGCGCATCGCCGCCCGCGCAGAACATGCCTGCGGCGGCCGGCATCGGCAGATGTTCCTTGGCGAACCAGGCCAGCGCCTCGCCGGTCAGCACGCCACCGGCCGAGCAACCGAACAGACCGATCTGCTGCGGTTCGTAACGCTTCAGTGCCTCGCGGTAGACCGCCGCGACATCCTCGCTCGCGGCCGGAAACGTGTGTTCCGGGCCCTGCCGGTAATCGACGCTGGCCACCGTCACCCCGGTCATCGCCGCGACCGGGATCGCCTCCATCAATCCCATCGTGTCGGCGCTGCCCATCACGAAACCGCCCGGGTGCAGCTCAATCAGCAAGCGCTTGGGCAGCGCCGCCGATGCCCGGCCCGGCTGGACCAGCGTCACCGACACGCCATTCCAGCGCTCGTGGCTGATCTGCACCGGATAGCGTTCGCGCAGCTTCGCCACCGCCTCGCCGGCCCAGCGCGGCATGTCCTTGCGAATCTCGGGCAGATGCCGCAGCAGCGTGGCGTTGTCGGCCTTCGCCAGCGGGTCGGGATGGGCGAGCGCATTGCGGGCCTCGGCCTGCGCCTCGGCACTCAGGTAGGGCGACAGCGGCAGCTCGAACGCGGCCACCTGGCGGGTGCCGTCGCCCGACGGCGGCACATCACCCGCTTGAGCGGACATCGCCGCTGAAGCCAGCATCATGAGCGCAAGATAGCCCCTTGTACGCATCTGCATCGCCTCCCTTCCCCCGAATGTGGCCGCGCCAGCATATCCGCAGCGCCGTCCAGCCGCGACCACACGCCCCCGTACTTCAACTGACGTGCGTCGCGCCGTAAGCTGCCGGCCCACGCAAGCACTATCGAGGCCTCCGTTTTGATCATCCATCCCAAGGTCCGCGGCTTCATCTGCACCACCACGCACCCCACCGGCTGCGACCTGAACGTGCGCGACCAGATCGCCGCCACCCGCGCGCTGGGCGTGCGCGACGACGGCCCCAAGAAGGTGCTGGTGATCGGCGCGTCCAGCGGCTACGGCCTGGCCGCACGCATCTCCGCCGCGTTCGGCTTCGGCGCCGACACCCTCGGCGTGTTCTTCGAAAAGCCCAGCAGTGACAAGAAGCCCGGCACCGCCGGCTGGTACAACGCCGCCGCGTTCGACAAGTACGCCAAGCAGGCCGGGCTGTACGCGCGCTCGATCAACGGCGACGCGTTCTCCGACGAAGCCCGCGCCCAGGTGATCGAGCTGATCAAGACCGAGATGGGCGGCAAGGTCGATCTGGTGGTGTATTCGCTGGCCTCGCCGGTGCGCAAGCTGCCGGGCACCGGCGAGCTGAAGCGCTCGGCGCTCAAGCCGATCGGCGCGGCGTATACGTCCAACGCGATCGACACCAACAAGGACCAGGTGATCCAGGCCACGGTCGAGCCGGCCACCGAACAGGAGATCGAAGACACCGTCACCGTGATGGGCGGCCAGGACTGGGAGCTGTGGATCGACGCGCTGGAAAACGCCGGCGTGCTCGCCGACAACGCCCGCAGTGTAGCCTTCAGCTACATCGGCACCGAGATCACCTGGCCGATCTACTGGCACGGCGCGCTGGGCAAGGCCAAGGCCGACCTCGACGCCACCGCGCAGCGCCTGGACGCACGCCTGAAGGGCCACGGCGGCGGCGCCAATGTCGCGGTGCTGAAGTCGGTGGTGACCCAGGCCAGCGCGGCGATCCCGGTGCTGCCGCTGTACATCGCCATCGTCTTCAAGGTGATGAAGGCCAAGGGCGTCCACGAAGGCACGATCGAGCAGCTCGACCGCCTGTTCCGCGAGCGCATGTACCGCACCGACGGCCAGCCGGGCGAGGTCGACAGCGAGAACCGCCTGCGCCTGGACGACTGGGAACTGCGCGAAGACGTGCAGGCCGAGTGCAAGGCGATCTGGCCGCAGGTCGCCACCGAGAACCTGTTCGCACTGACCGACTACGCCAGCTACAAGCACGAGTTCCTCAAGCTGTTCGGCTTCGAGCGCGACGACGTGGACTACGACGCCGAGGTCGAGCCCGACGTGAGGTTCGATGTGATCGAGCTTTGATCGCACTGTTGGGGTGATGTTTTTGCTGTCACCCCCGCGCAGGCGGGGGCGGGGGGCCAGCGACTTCGACGTCTGCACCATTTTTCGATCGTCATCCCCGCGAAAGCGGGGATGACTCGAAAACCTGTTGCAAAGGGTCTGGCCTCAGCAGCACACCCGCCCAGGCGCAAAAAAGCGCATTGCCGATCCAAGCCGCACAACGGATAGTACGCACGCCTTTAGCGTTCATTCATCCATGATTCCTGCGCTGCTGCTGATCGCCACCGTCCTCGCCGTCGTGCTGCTGCTGTTGTGGCAACAGCACCGGCGTCGGAACGCGATGCCGACCGAAGCGCCCATGGCGGAGCCGGAGTCGCTCCCCACTCCGATCGCCACCAGACCACCGCCCCTGCCGCTGCGACCGCTACTGCGGCGCATGTACGCCGCGGTGATGGACACGCCCGAACTCGGCGAGGAATCGACCTCGCTGGACCCCGCCCAGGCCTACGTGCAGGACACCGCATGTAACGCACTGGATCGGCTGGAGATGCAGCCGCACTACATGCCGCGCCGTCCCCAGCTGCTGCCGCAGCTGATGCGCGCGGTGAACGACCCGCGCGCTTCCGGCCGCGCCATCGCCGCGATCATCGCCCAGGACCCCGCGCTGGCCGCGCATCTGCTGCGCATCGCCAACAGCGTGCTCTACCGCCCACAGGGACAACCGCTGGAAGACCTCGAACGCGCAGTGGTGCAGGTCGGCACCGACGGCGTCCGCCAGATCATCGCCGCCGCGCTGATGCAGCCGGTGCTTGACCTGGACGACCGCATGTTCGCGAGCCTGCCGGTGGCGGTGTGGGATTTCGCGCTGCGCACCTCCATCGCGACCGCCGGCTACGCGCGCCGCCATCGCGGCGACGTCCTGTCGGCGCAACTGCTCGGCCTGCTGCACGGGCTCGGCGCGATCGTGACGATCCGCGTGCTGCGCGACGAGTACGCGCGCCATCCCGACATCGTCCCGGACCTGCGCGTGGCGACGACGCTGATCGAGCGCTACACCGCCGTCACCGCCCGCGCCATCGCCATCGGCTGGCGCATGCCACGGCCCCTGGCCGCCGCACTCGAAGAACAACGCCCCGAACACGACACCATCGCCCCCGCAACGCCACTGGGCACCGCTCTGCGCTACGGTCGCATGGCCGCCGCACTGGCGATGCTCGCCCGCACCGGCGCCGAAACCGACGAAAACGCACTAGCACAGCTGGCAACCGTGGAACCCGACGCCGACACCAACACCCAGCTGTGGAAGCGCCTGATCGCGCAGAACATCGAATAGCGTCGGGCCGACTCGACACTCAAGCGGATCGTTACCGCTGCCTTCGATCATGGCCGCAACCTGGGAAAGGTTCGAAGCATTCCCTTCTCCTGCTGGAGTGAAGGCGTGTGCGAGCCATGAGTGCGTGAGCGTCCGGGACGCTGCGCCGGGTCGAGGCGCAAGGTTGCAGACGGCTGCTCCGATGTTCTTTTGGCGCGCCCCCATCCGCCCTCCGGGCACCTTCCCACGGAAGCGGGAGAAGGGAAAAGCCAGGTGATTTTGCTGTTGCTCTTGCTGTTGCTCTTGCTGTTGCTGTTGCTCTTGCTGTTGCTCTTGCTCTTGCTGTTGCTGTTGCTGTTGCTGTTGCTGTTGCTCGTGATTTTGCCTTTTGCAGTTGCTCTTCGCTTTTCCGGGGCCCCCATCCGCAGCGACGGAGCCAGCGGGAAAAACCCGAAGGGCGAC
>NZ_JBYSVX010000038.1:0-54297 GCF_058986605.1 Pseudomonas sp. GW821-FHT07E12
GGCGTAAGCCGCGATGGGGCTTTATCGGTAAAGCCCCATCGCGGCTTACGCCGCTCCTACGAAACCTCGGGCGAAATCTTGTAGAGCCGAGCAAGCTCGGCTCTACGGGGGCGCGGGCTTACGCGCCATCCATCAGCGTCATCCACGCCTGTTCGGCGTCGGCAAGCTGCTTTGCGGCGACCTCACGCTCGCGACCGAGCACGGCCATCTTCTCGCCGTCGGCGTAGTGCTTCGGATCGGCCAGATTGCGATCCAGCTCGGCCAGCAATGCTTCCAGTTCGCCGACTTTCTTCTCGGCCGCCGCCAGCTTGACCGGATTGACGGTCTTGCTCGGCGGCAGCGGCTGCGGCTTGGGTGCCGGTACCGGCGCCGCTTCGGCCATCTTCTGCTTGGTGCCCTGCGCGTTCGGGCGCGAACGCAGCCAGGCGGCGTACTCGTCGAGGTCGCCGGCAAACGGCTCGACCACGCCGTCGGCCACGCGCCAGAAGGTGTCGCAGACCAGGCCGATCAGGTGACGGTCGTGGCTGACCATCACGATCGCGCCCTCGAAGTCGGCCAACGCTTCGGCCAGTGCTTCGCGCATTTCCAGGTCAAGGTGGTTGGTCGGTTCGTCGAGCAGCAACACGTTCGGCTGCTGCCAGGCGATCAGCGCCAGCGCCAGGCGCGCACGCTCACCACCTGAGAAACCGTCGACCGGTTCGAACGCGCGGTCACCGGCGAAATTCCACTTGCCGAGGAAGTCGCGGAACGCCTGGTTGGGTGCATCCGGCGCGATGTCGCGGAAGTGCTCCATCGGCGACTGGCCTTCGTGCAGCGACTCCACCGTGTGCTGGGCGAAGTAGCCGATGCGCAGGTCCGGGTGCGCGGCGCGCTCCCCGGCCAGCGGCGCAAGCTCGCCAACCAGGGTCTTCACCAGTGTGGTCTTGCCCGCGCCGTTCGGACCGAGCAGACCGATGCGCTGGCCCGCCTCCAGACCGAAACCGACCTCGTGCAGGATCACCGCATCGGCGCCGTAACCGGCCTCGACATGGTTCAGCCGGATCAGCGAGAACGGCAGTTTGGCCGGCGGCGCGAACTCGATGCGGAACTCGCGCTCGGCGCGCACCGCCTCGGTACCGGCCAGCTTGGCCAGGCGCTTCATCCGGCTCTGCGCCTGCGCGGCCTTGCTGGCCTGTGCCTTGAAGCGATCGATGAAGCTCTGCAGGTGGGCACGCTCGGCCTGCTCCTTCTCGTGCGCGATCTGCTGCTGGCGCAACTGCTCGGCGCGCTGGCGCTCGAAATCGGTGTAACCGCCGACGTACAGCTTGGCGTTGCCGCCGTGCAGGTGCAGGGTGTGGGTGGCGACGTTGTCGAGGAACTCGCGGTCGTGCGAGATCAGCAGCAGCGTGCCGGGGTACTTCAGCAGCCACTGCTCCAGCCAGAACACCGCGTCCAGATCCAGGTGGTTGGTCGGTTCGTCGAGCAGCAGCAGGTCCGACGGCATCATCAGCGCGCGTGCCAGGTTCAGGCGCACGCGCCAGCCACCGGAAAACGACGACACCGGACGATGATGAGTCTCGGCGGTAAAGCCCAGGCCGTGCAGCAGCTTGCCGGCACGCGCCTCGGCGTCATAACCGTTCAGTTCGGCCAGCTTCTGGTGGGCATCGGCGACCGCTTCCCAGTCCTCGCGCGCGTTGGCGTCGGCCTCGTCGCGCAGCACCTTGGCGATCACCTCATCGCCGCCGAGCACGAACTCGATGGCGGGGTCCGGCAGCATCGGGGTTTCCTGGGCGACGCTGGCGATGCGCACCCGGCCCGGCAGCTCGACATCCCCCTTGTCGGATTCCAGCTCGCCGCGGATCGCCGCGAACAGGCTGGACTTGCCGGTGCCGTTGCGGCCGACCACGCCGACCCGGTAGCCGGCATGCATCGTCAGGTCGACGTTGGACAGTAGCAGCCGCTCGCCGCGGCGCATGGCGAAATTACGTAGCGAAATCATGGGGGACGATCCGAAATAACCAAAAGGCATGAGCAGATGAGCGCCACTCCTGCGACGCCATTCTAGCGTTAACGAATACTTGACATCGTGGGTGTCGCGTTCGCACCCGCCTTGTCGAACCACGGCATCAGCTTGCACACGTAACCAGTTTTGACATGAACATTAGAAAGTCGTTAATTCCGTGTGCGCCTCGCAGTCGCCATGGCACCCCAGCCGGGGCAAGGCACCGCGCCGCGTTCGCCCCCCAACGGAGTCGTTTCCAGATGAACCGCAAGACCAGCACCCTCGCCGCTGCCGTCGCCGTTGCACTCGGCCTGCCCCTGGCCCTCCCGGCCTTCGCACAGTCCACCACGAGCCCGGCCACGGCTACGGCCAACACCCTCGATACCGTCATCGTGACCGGCACGCATGTCAGCGACCGCACCGTCGCCGAGTCGCAGTCACCGATCGACATCATTTCGCCCGAGCAGCTGACCTCGACCGGCACCACCGAGCTGGCGACCGCGCTGTCGCGCGCCCTGCCCTCGCTGAACTTCCCGCGCCCGGCGCTGGTCGACGGCACCAGCGGCATCCGCCCGGCGCAGCTGCGCGGCCTCTCGCCCGACCAGGTGCTGGTGCTGGTCAACGGCAAGCGCCGCCACACCTCGGCGCAGCTCAACGTCAACGGCAGCATCGGCCGTGGCTCCTCGGCGGTGGATCTCAACGCGATTCCGATCGCGGCGATCGAGCGCGTGGAAGTCCTGCGTGACGGCGCTTCGGCGCAGTACGGCTCGGACGCCATCGCCGGCGTGGTCAACATCGTGCTCAAGGGCAGCGCCTCCGGCGGCAGCCTGAGCGTAGGCCATGGCCAGTACTCGGCCGGCGACGGCGCCCAGGACACCCTGTCCGGCGACACCGGCGTGAGCTTCGCCGATGGCCGCGGCAGCCTGCACCTGGCTGCACAGCTGTCCCAGCAGGACAGCACCAACCGCGCCGGCCCCTACAACGGCCGCGCCACCAGCACCACCAACTATCCGGCCGCGGCCGGCACCAAGACCTACATCGTCGGCGAGCCTGACGTCGATTCCACCGCGGTCTCGGCCAACGGCGAGTTCGTCTTCAACGACCACGTCAGCGCCTACGCCACCGCCATCGCCAGCAACCGCGATATCGACTCGTACGCGTTCTACCGCTCCACCCGCAACAGCAACGCCAACTACGCCGCGCTGATCACCGCGCTGTACCCGAACGGCTACGTGCCGGTGATCAACCAGTTCTCGCAGGACCGCTCGCTGGTGGCCGGCCTGAAGGGCGGCACCGACGGCGGCCTCAACTGGGACGTCAGCTACAACTACGGCTACAACCGGGTGAATTACCACACCCGGAATTCGGTCAACTACTACCTCGGCTACAACCTCAACAACGCGATCGATACCAACACGCCGACCAGCTTCTACGACGGCGCGCTGGAGTACACCCAGAACATCTTCAACGCCGACTTCACCCAGTCGCTGGACTGGGGCCTGGCCTACCCGGTGACCTGGTCGTTCGGTGCCGAGTACCGCGAGGAGAAGTGGAACCAGTCGCCGGGCGAGTACAACTCCTACGCCGGCAGCGGCGCGCAGGGCTTCCCGGGCTTCAACCCGGCCTATGCGGTGCATTCCAGCCGCCACAACTACGCGCTGTACACCGGCCTGGAAGCGGACATCACCGACAAGTTCTCCGCCGGCATCACCGGCCGCTACGAGGACTACTCGGATTTCGGCAGCAAGGGTTCGGGCAAGCTGTCGGGCCGCTATGCGTTCACTGACAAGGTCGCGCTGCGCGCCACGGTGTCCTCCGGCTTCCGCGCACCGTCGCTGGTGCAGCAGAACTACAACGTGGTGACCAGCACCTTCAGCAACGGCCAGATCCTGTACGCCGGCGTGTTCCCGGCCTCGGGCACGGTGGCGCAGGCGCTGGGCTCGACCGCGCTGAAGCCGGAAACCTCGCTGTCCTACAGCCTGGGTCTGGTGCTGCAGCCGGTGGATCGCCTGTACGTGACCGTGGATGCGTACCAGATCAAGATCGACGACCGCATCCTGCTGTCGTCGCTGATCAGCGATTCGGCCGCCGTCGCAGTGCTCAAGTCGCTCGGCTATACCGACGTGACCGGCGCGCGCTACTTCCTCAACGGCGCCGACACCCGCACCCGCGGCGTGGACCTGGTCAGCACCTACACGATCCCGTTTGTCTCCAGCTCGCTCGATCTGACCGCCAGCTACAGCTACAGCAAGACCGAGATCCTCAACTACGTCACGCAGACCGCCGGACTGGCCGCAATCGGCTCGACGACGACGCTGATCGGACGTGACGAGCGTGGCCGCCTGGAAGACAGCTACCCGAAGGACAAGGCGATCCTCGGCGGCACCTGGAACACCGATCACTGGGCCCTGAGCCTGACCGCGACCCGCTACGGCAGCTTCACCACCCGTAGCACCAGCGGTGCGGCCTTCGACCAGACCTACGGCGCCAAGTGGATCGCCGATGCCTCGGCCAGCTACAAGGCCGGCGAGAACTGGAAGCTGACCCTGGGTGCGGACAACCTGTTCAACACCTATCCGGACCGGGTCCTGCTGGACGCCAACAACAACTACGGCACCATGCCGTACAGCAACTACTCGCCGTTCGGTTACAACGGTGCTTACGTCTACGGGAAGATCACCTACACCTGGTAATCCTTCACCTGGTTCGACATGACGACGCCCCGGCCGCAAGGTCGGGGCGTTTTCGTTTCGGGCGATGGTGGACGTGTTCCAACCCAAGCGCAGCCAGCTCGCGCAACCGCCACACCCGGGCTTATCGTCGTCCAGTTTCAACAGGGCGTTCACCCGCATCGAGGTCAACTAGCCGCACTGATCGGAATCAGGTGCCGCGTCACTGCCCCGCCATGTACCGGGGTTTTCTTGCGCTGCGGTTTGCTCCCGGACACATGGATCGGCGACACTCGGGTTCCTGCCCTCGTGTTTCGGGGCGTGTCGTCCGCTCCAGACCGGTGCGCCTTTCGCGCATGCCCGGATCGAGGAAGCGCAAGGCCGTGAATCCTTTCACGGCCGGAAGATGATGCTCCACCACGGGGTGCCTCCTTTCGGTCTTCGTCCGCGCGTGCGCCTTCCGGCGATGCGTGGATCGAACCGGCAGCCTCGGCCATGGTGCCGGGGCAATGGCGACTCGCGCGGACTGATCCCCCTCCCTGGAATGGAAGACACGCCCTAGATGCATCACGACACCAGCCTCATCGACATCATCGCCGTCGGCCTCGCGGTCGCCTTCGTCCTGGGCGCACTGGCCAACAAACTGCGGTTGTCACCGCTGGTGGGTTATCTCATTGCCGGCATGGTGGTCGGTCCGTTCACGCCGGGCTTCGTCGCCAACCAGGATCTGGCCAACCAGCTCTCGGAACTGGGCGTGATGCTGCTGATGTTCGGCGTCGGCCTGCATTTCTCGCTGGCCGATCTGCTGGAGGTGAAGTGGATCGCGATCCCCGGCGCGGTGGTGCAGATCGCGGTGGCCACGCTGCTCGGCTGGTTGCTGGCCTGGAGCATGGGCTGGCCGGCGCTGCACGGGCTGGTGTTCGGCCTGGCGCTGTCGGTGGCCAGCACCGTGGTGCTGCTGCGCGCACTGGAGGAACGCCGGCTGCTGGAAACCCAGCGCGGCAAGATCGCGATCGGCTGGCTGATCGTCGAGGATCTGGCGATGGTGCTGACGCTGGTACTGCTGCCGGCGCTGGCCAGTGCCATGGGAGGCGGCAAGGATGGCGGCGCCGGCTCGATCCTTGCGGCGATGGGTCTGACGCTGTTGAAGATGGCCGCGTTCGTCGCGGTGATGCTGATCGTCGGCCGCCGCGCGATCCCGTGGGTGCTGGAAAAGATCGCCGCGACCGGCTCGCGCGAGCTGTTCACGCTGTCGGTGCTGGCGATCGCGCTGGGCGTGGCGTTCGGCTCGGCCACGCTGTTCGGGGTGTCATTCGCGCTCGGCGCGTTCTTCGCCGGCATGCTGCTCAACGAATCCGAACTCAGCCACAAGGCCGCCAACGACTCGCTGCCGCTGCGTGACGCGTTCGCGGTGCTGTTCTTCGTCTCGGTCGGCATGCTGTTCAACCCGCACATCCTGATCGAGCACCCGTGGCAGGTGCTGGCGACGTTCCTGACCATCACCGTCGGCAAATCGGTGGCGGCGTCCATCATCGTGCGCGCGTTCGGACATCCGACCGGCACCGCGCTGACGATCTCGGTGAGCCTGGCGCAGATCGGCGAGTTCTCCTTCATCCTCGCCGGCCTCGGCGTGAGCCTGGCGATCCTGCCGGAGACCGGTCGCGACCTGATCCTGGCCGGCGCGCTGCTGTCGATCATCGCCAACCCGTTCCTGTTCACCTGGCTGGACCGCTGGCAGGCCAAGAACGCGCAGCAGGCACCGGTGGCGGTCGAGCCGGACATCCCGCCGGGCCCGTCGCTGGACCTGCATGACCACGCCATCGTGATCGGCTACGGCCGCGTCGGCAGCGCGCTGGCGCAGTTGCTGCGCGATCGCGGCGTGCCGGTGCTGATCATCGACGACAACCGCGACCACGTGGTGCGCGCGCATGCCGCCGGCATCCCCGGTATCCGTGGCAGCGCGGCGGCGGACAAGGTGCTGGCCGAGGCGCATCCGGAACGCGCCAAGATCGCGATCCTGGCGATCCCGCAACCGCTGGAAGCGGGCGAGGCGTTGGCCAAGCTGCGCGCGATGAACCCATCGCTGACGCTGCTGGCACGCGCCCACAGCGAGGCCGAGGTCAAGCACCTGCTCGAACACGGCGCCGACGGCGCGGTACTGGCCGAGCGCGAACTGGCCTACTCGCTGGTCGAAATGGTGATGTCCACCCCGCCCTATCGGGGTCTGCGGAATCCGACGACGGCCTGAGTTGTCGTGCCTTGGTGCCGGGAGCGTCCGCTGCCTTCTGCGCAGTAACGTGACGCTCTCAGGCTCAGGCGTGGGCGCGTCGTCCCGGCAGCAGCGCAGCGACGATGCCGAGCAACGGCAGGTACGCCATCACCTTGTAGACCGTGATGATGCCGACGTGGTCGGCGAGCAGGCCCAGCACCGCCGCGCCCAGCCCGCCCATGCCGAAGGCGAAGCCGAAGAACAGCCCGGACACCATGCCGATCCGCCCTGGCATCAGTTCCTGCGCGTAGACCAGGATCGCCGAGAACGCCGAGGACAGCACCAGCCCGATCAGCACCGCCAGCAGCGTGGTCGCATGCAGGCCGACGTGCGGCAACAGCAGCGCGAATGGCGCCACACCCAGGATCGACACCCAGATCACCGGCTTGCGTCCGATCCGGTCGCCGACCGGGCCGCCGACCAGCGTGCCGGCCGCCGCGGCCAGCAGGAACGCGAACAGGTGCATCTGCGCCTCCTGCACCGAGATGCCGAAGCGCTGGATCAGATAGAACGTGTAGTAGCTGCTGATGCCGGCGATGTAGAAATACTTGGAGAAGATCAGCAGCAACAGGATCGCGATGATCCAACCCACCCGTTTCGGTGCCTGCACGTGGGTCTGCGCCACCGGTCGTGGTGACGCCGCGCGCAGGCTCAGATGCAGCGCATACCAGCGGCTGACGTAGGACAGCAGCCCGATCCCCACCAGCGCCGCGGCGCCGAACCAGGCCACGCTGTGGCGGCCATTGGGCACGATCACCGCCGCCGCGATCAGCGGACCGAGCGCGGTACCCGCGTTGCCACCGACCTGGAACACCGATTGCGCCAGTCCGTGCCGGCCGCCGGAAGCCAGCCGGGCGATCCGCGAGGATTCCGGATGGAACACCGCCGAACCGATACCGACCAGCGCTGCTGCCAGCAGCACCATCGCAAAGCTCGGCGCGAATGCCAGCAGCAGCAGGCCACACAGCGTCGAGGTCATCCCGAACGGCAACGAATACGGTGCCGGGCGGCGATCGGTACGCAGGCCGATCAGCGGCTGGAACAGCGAGGCGGTCAGCTGGTAGGTCAGCGTGATCAGCCCGATCTGGGCGAAGCTCAGCTGGAACTGGCCCTTGAGCACCGGATACAGCGCCAGGATCAGCGACTGCATCATGTCGTTGATCAGATGCGAAGCCGTGATCGCAGCCAGGATGCCCCCTGCGAGCGGGCGGGAAGCGGCGGCTGGGCTCGTGGCGGGGGTGGCTGCGGCTGGGGCCGCGACGGCCGAGGTACTTGAAATCGACATGGGGACGGGGCTCCTGGGCATCGGGCCCGGACGGGAGAGTGCGGCGCATGGTACGGTGGCCCGCCGTGACCTTCTCACGAGATATGGTCAGCAAGCATCGCGAAAAAGACAGACCATTGGCCTCGCTGGCGCACTTGCCGAATGTCGACAACGCGCCGGCCGACGTGATCTGCAAGGCGATCGACTACCCCGCCGACACCCTGATCACCCCGCATCGCCACCTGCATCACCATCAGTTGATCTTCGCGATCCACGGATTGATCGTGGTGACGTCCGGCCACGGCCGCTGGGTGGTGCCGAGCACGCGTGCGCTGTGGATGCCCGCTGGCACCGTGCATGCGGTGCGCTGCATCGGCCTGGTGCAGATGCGCAATCTGTACGTGCGCCCCAAGGTGATCGCCGGGATGCCGGCGCAACCGTCGGTAGTCGAGGTCGGAGCACTGCTGACCGAGTTGATCCGGCACGCCGCGATGATCCCCTGGGATCACCACCCCGACTCGCGCGACGGCCGGCTGATGCGGCTGATCCTGGACGAATTGCACGCGCTGCCGGAACTGCCGCTGCACCTGCCCGAACCCAACGATCCACGCCTGCGCCGGATCTGCGACGCCTTGCAGGACGAGCCAGCCGATGCCTCCACGCTGGAGGACTGGGCGACGCGATTGCAGTTGGACGTCAAGACGGTGCAGCGCCTGTTCCAGCGCGAGCTGGGCATGACCTTCGGGCAGTGGCGGCAGCAGGTGCGGCTGTTGCGTGGGTTGGAGCGGTTGGCTGTCGGGGAGAAGATCATCGATGTGGCGCTGGCGTTGGGTTACGACAGTCCCAGTGCGTTCACTGCGATGTTCCGGCGGCAGTTCGGGCAGCCGCCTAGTCGGTTTTTTGCCTGAGGTGGGTTGTTGCGCTAACTACAAAGTCAAAATCACGAGCAACAGCGTGGCTTCGTTGCGAATGTCGATTCGTCTTGGATGCTTTTGCATCAACCACATTCGACGATGGGCTCCATCCCCGCGGATCAAAGATCGGCCAATTCCAGCACCGCGGGACCATTGCCACCCACAAGCTCGAACGTGACGCGGGTACCCACCGCGCCCTTCAACAACTCGCGCAACGCCGGCAATCCGATGCCGTCGGCGGGCTTCCCATCCACGCTGCGGATGATGTCGCCGGCCTTGAGGTTCGCTCGCATCGCCGGGCTGTCCTTGGCGACGAATACAACCTTGAAGCCGTCCGGTGCGCGATCGACGCGCAAGCCGGAGCGATCGGCCAGATCAGGCACGCCGATCGCGGCGTTGGGTTCGAAGTACGCCTTCTTGCCGGGATAGTCGAAGGTGATCGTGAAACGGCGCAACACGCCGGAACCCAGACTACCTGCGGTCTTTTCGTCCGTCGCCGCGCCGCTGCGTGCTTGCGAGAGGTAGGTGACCGGGTGCTCGACCGTCGCGCCGGCGAACTCCAGGCGATCGGCACGGGCGAGCAGCGAATAGACCGGGCCGCCCACGCCTACGGCGGACATGATTTGCGTCTTCGGACGATATTTCGCAACCAATCCGTTCTTCTCAACGAACGCCGGGAACAGGATCAACGAGCCGCTGCTGCCGGTATCCACGGTGAATTTCCCGGTGATGCCATCGACGTTCGCCTCCACCTGCGAGCGGTTGCCACGGAAATACAACGGCGTCGCCTGCGCGGTCCCTGCGTAGCGAAAGCCCTTGGCCTGATAGAAAGTGATCTTCGATGCCGCGTAGTCGATCCGTGTCGGCAACTCGCTCAGCCAGCCTTGCCCGATCAGACCATCGACTGGGCGGCCGACGGTTTCCGTCGCGGGCAGTTCGAGGACATAGAAACGTTGATCGCGCAGCACCGCTCCACCCACGGCAACCGATTTGACCTCGGTTTTTCCCGCGTCCTGACGACCGCCAGTACCGGTGGCCTCCACGTTCCCGCTCACCGTAAGACCCAGCCGCTGCGCCGCCTGCGGCGTCAGCACGTTGACCGCACCGGTGTCGAAGATGAAATGCAACGGCCCCTGTCCGTTGATCTCCACGTCGATATAGATGTGGCCCGACGAAAGTTCGAACGGCACCTCGACACTCGCAGCGCCCGGCGGAAATTCCGCGGCTGCATTGACCTGCACGCAGAAGCACAGCCACAGCGCGCCGACAGTAGCCAGGGCTCGGCAGCGGGCAGAAGAAAACCAGCGTGATCGCATGTCGTATGTCATCCGTGAATCCGTTTGGTCAGTGACTGGGAGAAGCGGATGCGTTCATGGCTTGGCGCGCACGAACGTGCCCTTGAAATCGTCCAGCGCGATGCTGCCACGATCTGGTCCGTCGAACGTCAGTTGCAGATCGTGTGAGGTGATGAAGAAGCGTCCGGGCGCTTCGGCGTACAACGGATCGACCACGCCCTTCCAGATTTCCACGACCAGGCCTTCGCCGTGTCGGCGGATTTCAAATCCGCCGAGACCGGCCATCTCGAATGAACCCGCGTATGCGGCCAACTGATCGGCACCCAGATCGATGGCAGTGCGCTCGACCGGACGCAGGTCCGGCCAACCATAGACGATCGCGACCGCACGAGCGATCTTCTGGCCCAGTTCGTAGCCCTGATCCCCATTGGTCAGCACCACCACACCATCTCCCGAGCCGGGATAACCGAGCATAGTCGCCTTGTAGCCGGCATTGGAGCCATCGTGGAAGAAGTACGGCGCCGAGGCCGACCCCAACACCTTCACACCCAGGCCGTAGCGGCCCTTCACCGGCGTCATCATCTGATGCGCAGTGGCGGGATCAAGCACCCGGCCGGCATGGCCACTGGCGGTACGCTGCAGCTCGATCACGAACCGCGCCAGATCATTGGCCGTGGTCCATAACCCCGCCGCCGCCATCTCAGGATAGGTGTGAGGACCGCCCACTATCGGCGCACCGGTAGAATCGTGCGGCCACGCCGCGTGCGCCAGGCGGGCGGCATCCAACGGCTGTTCCTCGGTGCTTTGCTTCATGCCCAACGGCGCGAGTACGGTTTCGCGCACCAGTTGCGGAAACGATGTGCCGGTGGCATCGATCATCATCTGCTGGGCGATCGAGTAGCCCCCGCCGGAATAACGGAAGGCCTGTCCTACCGGTTGATCGACGATCACCGGATCCGAATTGGCCGGCTTGGTACCGCTCAGCACCTGCACCAACGTCGGCGCCGGCACGCCCGCCGCGTAACCGGCAAATCCGTGCACCGTGGTGCCCGCGCTGTGCGAGAGCAATGCGCGCAGCGTCACCGGCATCTGCTCGGTATAGGCGTTCGCCGGCAGCCTCCAGCGCTTCAACGTGGCATCGACGTCGGTATCCAGTGGCAGGCGGCCCTCCTGCACCAACCGCATGGCCGCCATCGCCGCCACCGGTTTGCTGACCGAACCCGCCTGGAACAGCGTATCGGCGGTCACCGGCTCGCCGCCTTCGCGAGTGACGCCGAAGCCGCGCGCCCAATCGACCTTGCCATGGCGGATCACCGCGATCGCCACGCCCGGCACATGCATGGCCTGCATGTCATCGCCCAGGCGCGTGCGTACGACAGGACGTCCGTTGATTTCGACCGCCGCCCCCAACCCTTCGATGACCGCCTGCATCCGCGCCGAACGGGACGCTGCCGACGTGTCTGCCGCTTTGACTGCAAAGGGGATCGACAGCGCAATGACCAGCACAGCACACAGGGTGGGACGCATGGAGGCTCGCTCGCGGAGGATGGCGGACCGCACCATGCTCGTCGAGATTGCACGGCGGCGCGATGTGCCGGAAGGCACTGCGCCGTTTGTCCAGCCTCTGGCACCGGACTCGGGTTCGGACTTGCCGTGTCGTGCAAGGCAAGTCGATATTTACGGGCATGCTACTGATGCCGCTCTTGCTCTTGCTCTTGCTCTTGCCGTTGCCGTTGCCGTTGCTCGTGATTTTGCCTTTGCAGTTGCCTTGGACTTTGACTTTCCCGGGGCCCCCATCCGCAGCGACGGAGCCAGCGGGAATAACCCGAAGGGCGACGCACATGGATGTGCGTCGTTTTCTGCCGCGGCATGGATGCCGCGTCAGAAAATCCCGCTGGCGGAGTGAACCCGTAGCGCAGCGAAGGGCGCGAGGACTGGGGCGTGTTTCTTTGGGTTACGTTTCTTTGCACGAGCAAAGAAAGGTGACTCGCTCCGAAGGAGCGAAAGCCTTTGCTGTTGCTGTTGCTATTACTTCAAACTCAGGAAACCAAAAAGCAACGTCCATGGATCCCCGCTTGATCAGCCATTACCAGCCATTCGGCTGTTGTGGAGCCCTTCGGCTGCTGAAAAGCGCTTCGCGAGGATGACGATAGAGAGATCACGCGAAAGTCACTGGGTCCCCGCCTGCGCGGGGACGACGATAGATAGATAGCGGCGAACGGTAAAGGAATGGTGCGAAATGCACCGAATTTCCAGTCGCGGGGGAACGGCAAAAACCAGACATGGCGAAATCACCGACAAATATCAAAGCCGCCCACACCGCCAACCCTACAACGCCAACCCCACCAACACCGCAACCTCAACCAACTCCGCCAACGCACCACAGGTATCGCCCGTCATACCCCCCAACCGCCGGCGACAGGCACGCCACCACAGCGAAAAAACAGCAACAGCAACGAGCAATGCCACCACACCCTGCCAACGCGCAAACATCACCACAATCACCAGCGTCGCCAGAAGCACAATCAAACACGGCACGCGCCCAGCGCCACTCAACCCCGCCCCCATCCCACCCGCACGCACATACGGCAACGCGAGAAACGCAGCAGTCAACGCCCCGCGTGCAAGCACCGGCGCCAGCCACAACCATTGCCATGCAGCACCGGCCAAGCTGGCCAACGCGGCCGTCTTCAACAGCAACACCAGCACCAGCGCACTGACACCCGCCGGCCCGCTGCGCGGATCCTTCATGATCGCCAGCGTGCGTTCGCGATCGCCCATGCCGCCGACCCAGGCGTCGGCGCTGTCAGCCAGTCCGTCCAGATGCAGGCCGCCGGTCAGCCACGCCCAGGCGGTCACCAGCAGTGCGGCCATCAGCAACGGCGTTGCATCGCGCAGCAGCCATGCCAACGCGGCCAACAACGCACCGAGCAGCAACCCCACCAGCGGATACCACGGCAGTGAACGCGCCTGCACGCCCGAGGCCTGCCACACCCGCGCCGGCACCGGGATGCGCGTCAGCAGACCGAGCGCGGCGAGCAGGCCGTCGATCACGCCGGCGGCCATGCGATCGGATGCAGCGAGGCATGCGGCACATGCAGTTCGACCATGTCGCCGAAGGCGCGTCCCTCGACGAGACTGCGGATCAGCTTGATCGCACCGCCATGCGTCACCACCAGTACGCGTTGTCCCGGATGCCCGGCGACGATCGCATCGAGCGCGTCGGACAGGCGCTGACGGAACACGGCGAACGGCTCGGCATTCGGCGGTGGGAAGCTCACCGGATCGGCCCAGTAACGCCCGAGCGCTGCACCGAAATCGCGATCGATATCGGCGATCGGCACGCCTTGCCAATCACCGAAGTGATACTCCCGCAGCCGCGCGTCCAGCCGCAGCGGCAGGCCACGCGCGGCGGCCAGTTCCCCGGCGAAGCGCGCGCAGCGCTGCAAGGTCGAGGACACCACCGCATCCCACTGCCCGTTCGCGGTGGCCGCGCGCAGTTGCTGCCAGCCCAGCTCGGTGAGCGGATCATCGAGTTGCCCGCGATAGCTACGCTGCCCGGTATCGCCATGACGCAGCAGGTGTAAGGCCGGGAATCGGGAATCGGGAATGGGGAATCGGTGGGTCATGGCAGCGGGATTGTTATGTGCAAGGCTTCAAGGAGTTTAGGCTCGGCGGAGAACGAGCAATGAAGTTGCTGCCAGCAGGACATCACAGCCATCGCACAGTTCGCGGTGCCCCGCCGTTCCGATTCCCCATTCCCGGCCTTCTCATTCCCGGCCTCATCCCTGCGACACCCCGGCTTCGGCAAACGTCGCCATTCCGCCGTGCAGCGCACAGGCCAATCGCAACAAAGGTACCGCTACGGCCGCGCCGCTGGCCTCGCCCAGGCGCATGCCGAGATCGAGCAGCGGGTGCGCATCCAGCGCATCGAGCACCGCCGCATGGCCGCGCTCGGGCGAGCGATGTGCGAACAGCAGCCAGTCGCGCACACCGGGATTGATCCGCACCGCCGCCAATGCCGCCGTGGTGGCGATGAAACCGTCCACCAACACCGGAATGCCGGCCTGCGCCGCGGCGATGAAAGCGCCACTCATCGCCGCGATCTCGAATCCCCCCAGGCAGCGCAGTTGTTCCAGCGGCGTGTGCGCGTCGACATGACGGGCCAAAGCGCGCGCCACCACGCCGGCCTTGCGCGCGATGCCGGCGCCATCCAGGCCGGTACCGGCGCCGGTCAGCGCTTGCGGCGGTTGCGCCAGCAGTGCACAGGCAAGTGCGGCAGCGGTGGTGGTGTTGGCGATCCCCATCTCGCCAGCGATGAACAGCTGGGTGTCCGCTGCACTCGCCTGTGCCACGCTGTCGGCACCAGCGGCGAGTGCAGCGGCGAGCTGCACCTCGGTCATCGCCGGTGCTTCGCACAGGTTGGCGGTGGATGGCGCGATGATCGCTCGGCGCACGTCATGCACTTCGCCAGGATCGTTGACGGTGCCCAGGTTGACCACTTCGAGCGTGGCGCCCAACTCCCGCGCCAGCACCGCGATCGCCGCGCCGCCAGTGGCGAAGTTGCGCACCATCTCACCAGTCACGGCCTGCGGGAACGCCGACACGCCTTCGGCAGCGATACCGTGATCGGCGGCGTAGACCGCGATCCATACCTTGTCCAGGCGCGGGCGCTCACGGCCTTGCCAGGCGGCGAAATCCAACGCCAGCTGCTCCAACGTGCCGAGCGCGCCCGGCGGCTTTGTCAGTTGTGCCTGACGGGCACCGGCGGCCGCACGTGCAGTTTCGTCCGGTTGCGCACAGGCGGCGTGGATCCACTCGAAGCTCACAACGGTTCTCCTTTCAATACCATCGGAAGGCCGGCGACGACGAACACGACACGCTCGCAGCGCGTCGCCAGCGCCTGATGCAATCGGCCGGCTTCATCGACGAAGCGGCGCGTCAGCTCGCCCAGCGGCACGATGCCCTGCCCGACTTCGTTGCTGACCAGCACGACATCGCCGGGCAGCTGCGGCAGCACCGCCAGCAGCGCGTCGCGTTCGCGCGTGAAGCGGCTGGCATCTGCGTTGCCGAGCAGGTTGCTCAGCCACAGCGTCAGGCAATCCACCAGCAGGCAGCGACCGGGTGCTGCGTGCGTGCGCAGCGTGGCCGCGAGCGCCAGCGGTTCCTCGACACTGGCCCAGTGCGACGGGCGTTGCGCACGGTGATGGGCGATGCGTGAGGCCATTTCGCCGTCGAATGCCTGCGCGGTGGCGATGTAGACCACGTCGTTGCCGCTGGCGGCGGCGATGCGTTCGGCCAGCGCGCTCTTGCCGGAGCGTGCGCCGCCCAGGATCAGTTGCTGCATGCGATCTCCTCCGTCGCGGTGAGCCGCGCGAGTGTGCGTGTATCCAGATACTGCTCGACCATGTCGGCGAGTCGGTCGAGTGTGGCCTCGCGCAGCACAGCGATATCGAGCGGTTGCGCGTCACGCAGACCGGCCCAGGCCAGCAGCACGGCCAGCGCCTGCGGCGCGTCGAACAGACCGTGCAGGTAGCTGCCGATAACCTTGTTATCGGCTGAAACTGCGCCGTCGTCACCACCCTCGTCCAAGCGCAGCAGCGGACGTTGCAACGCGGCCCCGGAACTGACGCCGCAATGGATCTCGTAGCCGTGCACGCTCGCTCCGGCCTCGCCCAGGCGCAGCGTGCCGGCCCTGCGCTGCAAGTGTTTTTCCGGCTCCAGCGTGGTTTCGATATCGAGCCAGCCGAGCCCCTCGCTGCTGCCGGCCGCGCCCTCGATGCCGTGCGGATCGTGCACGCGCCGGCCGAGCATCTGGAAGCCGCCGCAGATGCCGATCAACTTGCCGCCGTGACGCAGGTGGCGAGCGACCGCCGTGTCCCAACCCTGCGCACGCAGCCACGCCAGATCGGCGCGGGTCGACTTGCTGCCCGGCAGCACGATCAGATCGCAGGCAGGAAAATCCTCACCCGGCCCGACGAACTGCACCGTAACCTGCGGATGCGCGGCGAGCGCATCCAGATCGGTGTGATTGCTGATGCGCGGCAATGCCGGTACCACCACCCGCAATTGCGCCTGTGGCTTGTCCGGCGCGGTGCGTGGCAACGCATCTTCCGCTTCCAGTTGCAGGCCGTGCAGATAAGGCAACACGCCAAGCACCGGCTTGCCGGTTTCCCGCTCCAGCCAATCCAGGCCGGGTTGCAGCAGTGTGAGATCGCCACGGAAGCGGTTGATGACGAAACCGACCACGCGTGCGCGTTCGCTCGGCGACAGCAGCGCCAGCGTGCCGACCAGATGCGCGAACACGCCGCCGCGATCGATGTCGGCGATCAGGATCACCGGGCAATCGACCGCCTCGGCGAACCCCATGTTGGCGATGTCGCCTTCACGAAGATTGATCTCGGCCGGACTGCCGGCGCCCTCGACCATCACCACCGCGTAGCGCTCGCACAGGCGTGTGTGCGAAGCCAGCACCGCCTCGCGCGCGGTGCGCTTGTAGGCGTGGTAGGCGACTGCATCGAGATTGCCGATCGCGCGACCGTGCACGATCACCTGCGCACCGGTGTCGCTGTTGGGCTTGAGCAGCACCGGATTGAAATCGGTATGCGGCTCCAGCCCGCAAGCCTGCGCCTGCACTGCCTGCGCGCGGCCGATCTCGCCGCCATCGGCGGTGACCGCCGAGTTCAACGCCATGTTCTGCGGCTTGAATGGCGCCACCGCCACGCCGCGCCGATGCAACCAGCGGCACAACGCGGCGACCAGCGTGCTCTTGCCGGCGTCGGAAGTGCAGCCCTGGATCATCAGCGTGCGGGCGCTTGCCACTTTATCGGCGTCCGGTACCTCTCCTGTGGGAGGGACTTCAGTCCCGACGCTTTCCCGGGAAAGCGTCGGGACTGAAGTCCCTCCCACAGGAGCCAACTCGCCGAGTACGGCGTCAAGCCGCGCCAGTTCGTCCGCATTCGCCGGCAAGCCAAAACGCAGACTCGCCGGCTGCTCAAACAACCGCACCAGGATGCCGCGCCGCGCCAACGCATCGTGCAGATCAGCCGCACCCTCACTCCGACACCATTGGAAGAAGGCGGTCCCCGCACTCGGCACCAGACCGTGCCGCCGCAGCACCTGCGCGAGTGCCTCGGACGCGTCATGCAGCCGCGGAATCGCCTGCCGTTGCCAGACCCGATCAGCCAACGCCTGCCGCAGCGCCCAACGCGAAGGCCCACTCAACGTCCACGGACCGAGCCGCTCGCGCAGCGCTTCAAGCAACGACGAGGCCGCGCAGACGAAGCCCGCACGCGCACCGGCCATGCCGAAGAACTTTCCGACCGAGCGCAACACCACCAGCCCGTCGCGCTGCGTGTACGCGCAGAGGCTGTACTGCGGTGTCGCATCCATGAAGGCCTCGTCCACCAGCAGCCAACCACCACGTGTGGCCAACTGCGCGTGCAAGGCCAACAACGTCTGTACCTCGAAGCGATCGCCCCCCGGGTTGTTCGGATGGATCAACACCACGACGTCGAATTCCGCCACGCGTGCGAGCAGTTGCTCGGCCGGCAACACCTGCACCTCGTGCCCCGCCCGCCGCCAGGCATGCGCATGCTCGGCATAACCCGGCGCGATCACCCCAACCCGTGACGGCGCCCGCAGCAACGGCAAGGCCTGGATTGCCGCTTGCGAACCGGCCACCGGCAGCAGTGCCGGCGCATCGTAGTAGGCGCACGCAGCGTCCAGCAGACCGTCCTCGTCTTCGGGCAGGCGATGCCACGCAGTCGCCGGCACCGGCGGTATCGGCCAGGGGAACGGGCTGATCCCGGTCGAAAGATCGAGCCAATGCTCGACCGGGATGCCGAAGCGTTGTGCGGCGCGCAACAGCTTGCCGCCGTGCTCCAGCATCATCCCGCCTCCGGCGTGGCGCGCCAGACCGCTGGCTGAGCGACATCGGCATTTTTGTCAATGCCGACATATTCGCCATCGCCGCTCAGGTGCAGCATGTGGGCACATCCCAAGGAACCGCCAGCATGTCCACCCATCGTTTTGCTCCGTTGCTGATCCTCGCCCTGGCTGCCACGCCGCTGCTCGCCAGTGCCGCCCCGAAGACCGCCCAGCAGGAACTGATGGCCAAGTGTTCGGCGCAGAACAAGGGCAAGACCGGTGAGGACTACAAGTCCTCGCAGAAAGCCTGCCTGAGCGGCGGCAAGACCGACAGCAACGCCAAGGTGTCGCCGCAGCAGCGCATGAAGGACTGCAATGCCGAGGCCGCCACCAAGAAGCTCACCGGCGATGCCCGCAAGACCTTCATGAGCGGTTGCCTGAAAACCCACTGACGGCACCGACCTCATCGCATGCTCCCGGCGGCCCACGCCGCCAGCAGCAGCAACCAGCCCCCCACGCCGCCGCGCACCAGCCACAGCGCGCGGCGGATGCTGGACGCATCGGGCCGATCGCCCTCGCCCAGCGCGGGACGTGACTGCCACTGCCCGTGGTACGGCGCCGCGCCGCCCAGCGCGACCCGCAGCGCACCGGCGCCTGCTGCCATCACCGGGCCTGCGTTCGGGCTCTTCCAGATCGGTCCCTGGGCACGCCAACAACGCAGCGCGGTGTGCGTGTGTCCCAGCAATGCATAGGTCAACGCGGTCAATCGCGCCGGAATGAAGTTCAGTACGTCGTCGATACGCGCCGCCGCCCAGCCGAACCGGAGCAGGCGCGGCGTGCGATAGCCCCACATCGCATCGAGCGTATTCGCCAACCGGTACAGCACCGCGCCCGGCGCGCCCAGCAACACACCCCAGAACAACGCGGCAAACACCGCGTCGCTGCCATTTTCCAAGACCGATTCGGTGGCGGCAGCGGCCACCTGGGTGGCATCGAGCGTGGCGGTGTCACGGCTGACGATGCGTCCCACTGCAATGCGCGCGGTCGGCAGATCATCTGCCTCCAGCGCACGTGCCACCGGCAACGCGTGTTCGCCCAGGCTGCGCAGCCCCAGCGCGAAGTACAGCGTCACTGCGACGAAGCCGGCACCGGCCCACGGCGACCAGCGCCACAACATCCACTGCATCGCCGTCGCCAACAGCACCCACGGCAACACCGCCAGACACCACGCCAGCAGGCCGGCGCGACGTCGATCGCGATAGCAATGCGCTTCAAACCAGTTCGCCCAGCGCCCGAACAACACCAACGGGTGCGCACGACGCGGCTCGCCCAGCAGCACGTCCAACGCGACCGCCAGCCACGCGATCGCCATCGTGCTCAGAGCTCGATGCCCTTCTGCGCCATGATCCCGGCCTTGAACGCATGCTTGATCACGCGCATCTCGGTCACGGTATCGGCGGCTTCGACCAACGCATCCGGTGCGCCACGCCCGGTGATGACGACATGCTGGCGCGGCGGACGCGCAGCCAATGCAGCGAGTACGTCATCGAGCGGCACGTACTCCTTGGCCAGCACGATGTTGAGTTCGTCCAGCAATACGAAGTCGTAGCCCGGATCGGCCAGCATCCGCTTGCACAGCGCCCACGCCGCCATCGACACCTCGATGTCACGACTGCGGTCCTGGGTTTCCCAGGTGAAGCCCTCACCCATCACGTGGTAGTCCACCTGCCCGGGGAAGCAACGGAAGAACGCTTCCTCGCCGGTCGAATAACTGCCCTTGATGAACTGCACCACGCCGCAGCGCAGGCCATGCCCGAGCGAGCGCGCCAACATGCCGAACCCGGAGGAACTCTTGCCCTTGCCATTGCCGGTGTTGACCACCAGCACACCCCGGTCGATGGTCGCCCGCGCGATGCGCCGGTCCACCAGTTCCTTCTGCCGCTGCGAACGCTCGCGGTAGTAGGCGTCGTCACGTTCGGGTTTGCTCATCTCACGATCACCTGGCAACGGCTAGACGACGCGCGGCGAAAATCCTCGCCAACACGCCATGCAACACCAATCCCACGGCCAGATAGCAGGCCGTGGTGCGTACGAACAACGGACCCCACTTCCATGCGCGGGCGAGGTACTCGGCCATGTGCGGATCGGTGTAGCGGCCGCCAAGCCAGTAGAAAGCGCCGTTGGATATCAGGAACGACAACGCGGCGGCGGCGACGCCGACCACCCACGCCAACCCCAGCGGACCGAAGCTATTGCCCAGCCGTGGCGCGATTGCGCGACCGGCATACCAGAGCACGCCATAGGCCACCGGCAACAGCGCATAGGCGGCGGTGACGCAGAAATCGCTGACGCCGGCCAGCTCGATCGCGGCCCAGTCCACCGCGAACGCCAATGCCAGCAGCACCGCGAACTGCCAGTGCCGACGCAGATACAGCCCGCCCAGGAAGAACACCGCCATCGACGCATCCGGCAGGTGCAGCCAGTCGCCGACGTGATTGAAGCGGGTGGCCACCATCACCACCATCAGCACGATGAACAGGCCGGTTTCTGCGGGGCGCGACAGGGGTTTCATCGACGAGGCTCTCCTGAAGAAGGAACGGGATTTCCGAGGGCCTGGGAGCTTGTGGGAGGGACTTCAGTCCCGACGCTTTCCGGGCAAACCCCGTCGGGGCTGAAGCCCCTCCCACAACATCGCGCCATCACTCCGCCGGATGGTAGCGCAAGGTCAACTGGTAATTACGACCGGGTTGCGCGTACCAGGCAGCGGTCTCGTACTGGTGATCGAACACGTTGTTCGCGCTCAGTGCCACGCTCCAGTCGCTGCTGACCTCATAGCCCACGCGCAGGTCGAGCAGGCCGTAGCCACCCAGGCGCGTGGTGTTGGCCAGGTCGTCGTAACGCGCGCCGGAGGCGAACACACTGCCGCCCACCGAGAACGCACCGAAGCGGCGATCGGCATCGATCCGGCCGGTCTGGCGCGCGCGCCGTGGCAGCCAGTTGCCGTGATAGGTGTCGCCGTCGGCCTTCGGATCCATCCAGGTCAGACGCGTGCGCAGCGTCCAGCCGGCCAGCGTGGTGTCGTAACCGGCCTCGACACCGCCGATGCGCGCCTTGTCGATGTTGTTGGGCTGTCCGAACGGATGCGTCGCGTCCACCAGCGAGGAGTCGTAGGCGATCAGGTCGTCGACGCGGGTCTGGTAGGTGTTGAGCGTCCAGGTACCCCAGTCGTACTCACCGCGCAGGCCCAGCTCGAGGCTGCGCGAATTTTCCGGCTTCAGGTTCGGATTCCCATAGCCCGGGTAGTACAGCTCGTTGTAGGTCGGCGCCTTGAACGCGGTGCCGTAACTGGCGGTCAGGCGCAGGTGCTCGGCGAAGTTCCAGCCCCACAGCAGGCTGCCGGTGTTCTTGCCACCGAACTGGCTGTTGTCGTCATGACGCACGCTGGCCTGCAGCGACTGCGCACCGAAGCTCTGCTGCCACTGTGCGAACGCGCCACGATTGATGCGCTGATCCTCGTCGTAGGTCTCGCTGCTGGCGATACGGTCGCGCTGCCAGTCCAGGCCCAGCGACAGCAGGCCCGGGCCGGCATCGACGTCAGCCTGCAGCGAGCCGAGCGAGCGGCGGGTATCGAAGGTCGAAACGTAGGTGCCGTCGTAGTAGGCGTCGCTCAGATCCTGGCTGGCGCCGACGCTGGCGGTGAGCTTGAGCGCATCGGTCGGTGCATAGCGCACGCGGCCACCGACCACCTGCTGCACGCCCTTGGCGAGATTGCCGCCGTAGATCGTGCCGTCGTACTCGTTGCGGCTGTCGGCGCGCAGCGCCTGCACGTCGGCATCCCACTCGCGATTGAAGCGCCAGCCGCCCTGCACGCTCAGCGAATCGTTGCGATAACCGTCGCGATCCGGGTCGTAGGCACTGCTGGCGGTGTTGAGATAAGCGTTGATGCCATCGGTCTCGTCGTGCACTGCATTGACCGAGTACCAGCCGCCGTGCTCGCTGAGGTCGCTCTGGCTTTGCCCGGCAAGACCGGCGGTATAGCGGCGCGCGTTGTCGCTGCCGACGCCGACGCTGAAGGTCGGCGTGAACGCCCCCTTCGGACGCCGGGTGAAGATCTGCACCACGCCGCCGATCGCCTCCGAGCCGTACAGGCTGGAGAACGGCCCGCGCACGATTTCCACACGCTCGATCTGCTCGACCGGGATGTCCTGCAGCGCCGCACCACCCGCCGTGGCCGAGCCGATGCGCACGCCATCGACCAGCACCAGCACGTGATCGGACTCGGTGCCGCGCAGGAACAGCGACGTGGTCTTGCCCGGACCGCCATTGTTGGCGATCGACACACCCAGCTCACCGCGCAACAGGTCCGGCAGCGAGGTGACCTGACGACGCTCGATCTCGGCGCGGTCGATCACGGTCACCGGCGCCAGGGTCTGGTCCTGGGTCTGCGCGGTACGGGTGGCGGTGACCACGACCTGGTCGAGGTCGTTGACATCGGCGGCGACGGCCGGGGCGACGATCGAGGACAGCGCCAACGCAAGCACAGCGCGGCGTGGGGAAACAGTGGGGAACAGCGAC
This sequence comes from Pseudomonas sp. GW821-FHT07E12, assembly GCF_058986605.1. Taxonomy (NCBI): domain Bacteria; kingdom Pseudomonadati; phylum Pseudomonadota; class Gammaproteobacteria; order Pseudomonadales; family Pseudomonadaceae; genus Pseudomonas; species Pseudomonas sp. GW821-FHT07E12. The sequence goes on from NZ_JBYSVX010000038.1 coordinate 22,837, forward strand.
ATCGTGAGGTGGCTCCTGCTACCGCGCCTTCCCGCGCGGACGGTGGGTAAAGCCGGCGAACGGGCAGCAGGACGATGGCGCAGGACACAGCGCGCCAAGGTCACGCCCACCGCGCGCCGGGTCGATCCTGTGGCCGGTCTCCGGGCTCGCGAGCGAAGGCTTGCGCCCTCCGTCCCACGCCTTCCCATGCCCGAAGGCACAGTGGCATTACCTGCGGAACGTGTACTCGCCCACCGTTGCGGGGGCAGCTCCGGAATTGCCAGCCAACACGGCTGACGCACCGGATTCCCGTTTAAACCCTCGATACACCGACGGTCACCTTCAGGGGCGCGCATGGTAGCAGGAAGCCAGCGGGCCTGAATGGCAGCAGGCCGGAGGGCACTCCCCGGACCGGAGGGCAGCCGACTTACCCAGCGCTGATCGCTCCAATATCGGCCGAAGCCGAATCAGCCTCCACAGCAAGGCATCGCTGTTGCTGTTGCTGTTGCTGTGGCCGTTGCCGTTGCCGTTGCCGTTGCTTGTGATTTTGCTGTTGCGTTTCGCCTTTGACTTACCGGGGCCCCTGCCGCAGCGGCGGAGACGACGGGAAAAACCCGAAGGGCGACGCACATGGATGTGCGTCGTTTTCTGCCGCGACAGGAAGTCGCGTCAGAAAATCCCTTCGACTCCGCGAACCCGTAGCGCAGCGGAGGGCGCGTAGGCCGGGGTGTGCTTTCTTTTGGTTACTTTTCTTTGCACAAGCAAAGAACAAGTGACTCGCTCCGAAGGAGCGAAAGCCTTTGCTGTTGCTGTTGCCGTTACTTCAAACCCAAGAAGCAACGTCCATGGATCTTCGATCCCCGGCCATCGGACAGAACCCGATGGCGCTCAGCGCCGCGCGAGCCAGTGGCTCGCCAGCAGCGGCGCCTCACCCCCGCCTTCGCGGGGACGACAGTTGATGGATGGCGTGGAAGACATTGGATCCCCCCCTACAGTCACAACACCGCACACCCAAGCCCCACCACTAAGAACTGAAATAAGCCTCGGCAATAGCCCCGTGCAACTCCCCAAGTCGCACCTGGATCTCATCCATGAACACCGTAGGCTCATTGGCCGCCAACCACACCGGATCCGCATTGCGGATCATCCCCGACACCCGCATCAACGCCCGCTCAGCCTGCGGTCGCGGCGGCATGCTCGGCAGGATGCTCGCCGCCCGGCTCAAACAGAACTGCACACTGCGCGGAAACTCGTTGTTCTGCAGCAGGAAGCGCAACGCCTGCTCATCAGTGACCCGCTGACGCACATGCCGGCGGTACATCTGGTACGCAGCCAGCGCGCGCAGCGCGTTCATCCACTGCATGTTCTGGTAGGCCTCGCGATCGTCCGGCTGGCGCGGCGTGATCAGGCCCGAGGCGGCCGCATCGATGATGCGCGTGGTCATGTCGGCCTGCTCGATCGCCGTGCCCAGGCGCATGAACTGGAAACCGATATCGCGGCTGACGTTGGCGGTCAGCAATCCGGACACCTTCAGGCAGGCATCGGTGATCCGCCCGAGAAACTCCATCCGGTAACGCCGGCCAATGCTGCGCTCGCCTTCCGCACCGATGTGCAGGTGCAGGTCATTGACTGCTTCCCACGCCTCCTGCGGCAGGGTGTCGCGAATGCCGCGCAGGATCTCGCGCGCCTGATCGATCGAGCTGCGCAGCGAGGACGGGTTGCGCTCGTCCAGCAGCAGGAAGCGCACCACGTCGGTATCGGCGACATCATCGCCGGCATTCGGGAACAACTCGTTGAAGATCTCGTCGGCACCGACCGTATCGATCATCGGCCGCCAGGCGAAACGCACCGAGCGTGGCAGGTCCAGCTGCAGCAGACTGCCCACGCTCACCAGCCGCGCGGTGTTCTCGGCCCGGCGCAGGTAACGACTGAACCAGTACAGATTGTTGGCGACGCGGGAGAGCATCAGGCCATGTCCTCGTCCAGATCGACCACCCAGGTGTCCTTGGCGCCACCGCCCTGCGAGGAATTCACCACCAGCGAACCTTCCTGCATCGCCACCCGGGTCAGCCCGCCGGTGGTCACGTAGGTGTCCTCGCGCGAGAGGATGAACGGGCGCAGGTCCAGATGTCGCGGCGCCGGGCCGTCCTCGGTGACGATCGGCGCGGTCGACAGGTTCAGGGTCGGCTGCGCCATGTAGTTGCGCGGGTCGGCCTCGATCAGCTTGCGGAACTGCTCGCGCTGGCGCTTGGTCGAGCGCGGCCCGATCAACATGCCGTAGCCACCGGACTCGTTGGCCGGCTTCACCACCAGTTCCTCCAGGTGCTCGAGCACGTACTGCCGGTCCTTGTCGTCGTGGCACAGGTAGCTGGGCACGTTCGGCAGGATCGGCTCCTGGTCGAGGTAGTACTTGATCATCTGCGGCACGTAGGCGAACACCACCTTGTCGTCGGCCACGCCCGCACCCGGTGCATTGGCCAGCGCGACCTTGCCGGCGCGCCAGCTGCGGATCAGGCCCGGCACGCCCAGCACCGAATCGGGACGGAACGCCTCCGGATCGATGAAGGCATCGTCGATGCGGCGATAGATCACATCGACCCGGCGCGGGCCGTACACGGTGCGCATGTAGGTGCAGTCGTCGTCGGCCACGAACAGGTCATCGCCCTCGACCAGCTCGATGCCCATCGCCTGCGCCAGGTACGCGTGCTCGAAATAGGCGCTGTTGAACACGCCCGGGGTCAGCAGCGCGATCACCGGCACGTCGCCGGGGCGCGGGCTCAGCGCCGCCAGGGTGTCGTACAGCTGCGCCGGGTATTCATCGACCGGCAGGATCGCGGTGGTCTCGAACAGTTCGGGAAACACCCGTTTGGCCACCTGCCGGTTCTCCAGCATGTAGCTCACCCCGGAAGGAATCCGCAGGTTGTCCTCCAGCGCATACAACGTGCCGTCGGCATCCCGGACCAGATCCGAACCGCAGATATGCGCCCACACCCCCAATGGCGGCTTGATGTTCACGCACTGCGGGCGGAAGTTGACCGACTCGGCCAGCAGCATCGCCGGGAACACCTTGTCCTTGACGATCCTCTGCTCGCCGTACAGATCGCCGATGAACAGGTTGAGCGCCTGCATGCGCTGCTTCAGCCCGGCCTCGGTACGCCGCCATTCGCTGAGCGGGATGGTGCGCGGGATCAGGTCGAACGGCAGCGTGCGATCGACGTTGCGACCGTCGGTATAGACCGTGAAGGTGATGCCCATGACCCGGGCAGCGACGTCGGCCGCGAGCTGGCGCTCGGAGATTTCGCGCCCGGAAAGGCTGGAGAGGTATTCGACGACGGGGCGTGCGGCCGGGCGTGAACTGCCGTCGGCCTGGATCAGCTCGTCAAAGGTGGCCGTGCGGTACCTGCTCCAGTCCATCGCGCCCCGTGCAACTGCGCATCCCGCGGCGCGGTGCCGCGCGGCATGTTGTATCGCAACATGCCCGTATCCCGGGACGCCGTCAAGACCACGTCAAGAGTCGGTCGCCGCCCTGGTCGGATGCTTTCGGACGATCGCCCGAAACCGCATCGACGGCACGCCTCACCGGTGAGGCGAAGCCTCGCGCTCGATGATCACGCCGACCGCCTTCGCACCGCGCACCGCACCGGGCTTGCTCAGCTTCAAACGCAGCCAGCGCACGTCGAACTCATTCAGCACGATCTCCGCACAGCGCTCGGCCAGCGTCTCCACCAGCCCGAAATCCGACTGCTCGACAAACTCGATCAAGCGCCTGCTGACCGCCTTGTAGTTGAGCGTATCGGCGATGTCGTCACTGGCCGCCGGCCGGCGGTTGTCGAAACCCATCTCCAGGTCGAAGCACAACGTCTGACGGATGCGCCGCTCCCAGTCGTAGATACCGATCAGCGCGTCGATTTCCAGAGCTTCGATGAAGACTTTATCCATGGGGGCCGGGATTGGGGATTCGAGATTAGGGATTGGTAAGAGCGAAGACATCGAAACCGGGAGGAGGCAAAGACTCGCTTCTACGAATCCCGAATCTCCACTCCCGAATCCCGTGCTGCCGCCAAAGGCGGCAGCAACGCCATATCCCAACGCGGCACCACATGCACGGCCGCATCGCCGCGTTGCCCCGCCTGCAAACGCAGTGCGCCGGCGAAGGCGATCATCGCGCCGTTGTCGGTGCACAGCGACGGTCGCGGGAAACAGGCGCGGCCACCACGCTCGGCACACATCGTCTGCAGCCTGGCGCGCAGGCGCTTGTTGGCGCCGACGCCGCCGGCGACCACCAGCGTGTCGCATCCGGCTGCGTCCAGCGCGCGTGCGCATTTGATCGCCAGCGTATCGACCACTGCGTCCTCGAAGCCACGTGCGATGTCGGCGCGGGTCTGCTCGGCCTGGTCGCTGGCCTGCCAGGCCAGCAGCACCTGGGTCTTCAATCCGGAGAAACTGAAATCCAGCCCCGGCCGGTCGGTCATCGGCCGCGCGAAACGGTACTTGCCGGGCGTGCCGCGTTCGGCCAGCGCCGCCAGCTGCGGACCACCCGGATACGGCAGTCCCATCAGCTTGGCGGTCTTGTCGAAGGCCTCGCCGGCGGCATCGTCCAGGGTCTCGCCGAGCAGGCGGTAGCGGCCGATCGCCTCCACCGCCACCAATTGGGTGTGGCCGCCGGAGACCAGCAGCGCCACGAACGGCGGCTCGGGCGGGTCTTCCTCCATCAGCGGTGCCAGCAGGTGGCCTTCCATGTGATGGACGCCGATCGCCGGCAGCTCCAGTGCCCAGGCCAGCGAGCGCGCGACCGCGGCACCGGCCAGCAGCGCGCCGACCAGCCCGGGGCCGGCGGTGTAGGCCACCCCGTCCAGCTCGTCGCTGCGCAGCCCGGCTTCGGCCAGGGTCTGGCGCAGCAGCGGCAGCAGCTTGCGTACATGGTCGCGGCTGGCCAGTTCCGGCACCACGCCGCCGTATTCAGCGTGCAGGGCGATCTGGCTGTAGACGTGGTGGGCGAGCAGGGCCTGACTGGGCGGCAGCGCGGTGTCATAGACCGCCACGCCGGTCTCGTCGCACGAGGATTCGATACCGAGGACTTTCATAAGTACCATTCTGGACCCGTTTCCCGGCCGCGCCAAACCGGCGGGTTGCAGTGCGGCGAGGAGCCGCTATAATGCACGGCTCGCCGGGGGAGCCCGGTTAATGCTATGCGAGTTCGCTCGCAACCATCCGGCCTACCGGGTGGCTACCCAAAATCCCTGGAGAACCCATGCCCAGCGTCAAAGTCCGCGAGAACGAGCCCTTCGAGTTTGCGCTCCGCCGTTTCAAGCGCACTTGCGAAAAGGCCGGCGTCCTGGCCGAGACCCGCAAGCGCGAGTTCTACGAAAAGCCGACCCAAGAGCGCAAGCGCAAGGCGGCTGCTGCCGTCAAGCGTCAGCTGCGCCGCAGCTCGCGCGACGTCACCAAGCGTCAGCGCCTGTACTGAAGTCTGGCGTAGCCTGATCCGCGGGGCCTGTGCTTCTGGCGCAGTCCGCGGGTTTGCAGGACGAGAGCCGGCACGCGCAAGCGTCGCCGGCTTTTTGCATGGGCCTTCCAAGCCCACCCTTTTTCCCAGGAGCACCACCATGTCCCTCAAGCAGCAGCTCACCGACGACATGAAGGCCGCCATGAAGGCCGGCGACAAGCACAGCCTCGGCGTGATCCGGTTGATCAACGCCGCGATCAAGCAGAAGGAAGTGGACGAACGCGTCGAGCAGGACGATGCCGCCGTGCTCGCGATCCTCGACAAGATGGTCAAGCAGCGCAAGGACTCGGTAAGCCAGTTCGAAGCCGCCAATCGCGAGGACCTGGCCCAGGTCGAGCGCGAGGAGATCGTGGTGATCGAGCGCTATCTGCCGGCCAAGCTGGGCGAGGCCGAGATCATCGCCGCGATCCAGGCTGCCATCGCCGAGACCGGCGCCAGCGGCCCGGCCGACATCGGCAAGCTGATGGGCTCGCTCAAGCCGAAGCTGGCCGGCCAGGCGGATATGGGCCTGGTGTCGGCGCTGGTGAAGAAGCAGTTGGCTGGCTGAGCCAGCTCTGTCGTTACCAGCGTGTGTATCGAAGCCCGCCGATTGGCGGGCTTCGTGTTTCTGGCGCGCCCTATCATCTTCGCGACAGGCATTCTGCTATCCGGCCGCAGGCTTATCGGCTCGTCATCCCCGCGAACGCGGGATCCATGGACGCACCCGCGATAACTTGGATATTTCATCGTTTTCCGGAGCCGTCACTTCATCTGACCGAAAGTCCCTGGATCCCCGCGTTCGCGGGGATGACGATGGGAGGACATTGAAGTCTCTGGGTCCCCACCTGCTCGGGGACGACGGTTCACCGTTGCCGGTTTCCGTTCCGCTCCATCGGCACTTCGGTTTTCCCGGCTACTCGTCTGCAGAAACCGCACAACCATCGCTCGACCACGAGCCGCATCTCGACACAGCCCCAACACCGATTTCATCCGCCCTTGGAAGCGCATCTGCTAGAACAACCCCATCGTCCATATCCCAACCACGGTATTGATCTCGCACCTGTCCCCACGCCTGCAGCACCTCGTCGAGCGTTTCCAGCGCAGCTTGCCGGTCGCGCTGGCGCAGCGCTTCACCGAGATCGATCTGATGACGCAGGCGGCCTCGCTGTCGTTCTACGCGCTGCTGTCGATGGCGCCGTTGCTGCTCCTGCTGCTGTGGCTGACCGCCTCGCTGTATCCACCCGCGCAACAGTCGTTGATCGATCAGATCGAGCAGATCGCCGGTGCCAATGCCGCCACGGTGGCCGGCACCGTCATCCGCAATGCCACCGAGCAACCCAGCATCGGCTCGCTGGCCGGGCTGTGGAGCACGCTGCTGCTGTTTGTCGGTGCGACCGTGGTGTTCGCGCAGTTACAGGGCGTGCTCAACCTGATCTTCCGCAGCAACCGCCAGCAGCTCAACGGCGTGTGGGCATGGTTGAAGAAGCGTGTGTTCTCGATGGGCGTGGTGCTGGCGCTGGGTTTCCTGCTGATCGTCTCGATGATCGCCACCACCACCTTGCAGGTCGTCTTCGCGCACCTGCCCTCGCTGCTGCCCGCGGTCGGCTACGCGACCACGCTGCTGCTGTACGCGGCTGCATTCGCGTTCCTGTACCACTACCTGCCCGATCGGCGCGTGGCGTGGCGCCAGGCGATCCTGGGCGGGGTCATCACCGCGCTGCTGTTCGCGCTTGGCCGCTACCTGATCGGGCTGTACCTGGCGCGGGCGGCACCGGGCAGTGCCTACGGCTCGATGGGCGCGCTGGTACTGCTGCTGGTGTGGATGTACTACGCGATCCTGGTGTTCTTCGCCGGGGCGCTGATCACTGCAGTGATCGATGAACGCGCGGAAGCACGAGACCAACCCGATGTCAGCACCGTTCCGTAGGAGCGGCCTCAGCCGCGATGGCGCTTTCCCAGGAAAAGCGCCATCGCGGCTGAAGCCGCTCCTGCGAACATGGCATCCTATGCGCCTGCATGGCACGTATTCCCGACGCTTTCATTGACGACCTGCTGGCCCGAACGGATATCGTCGAGGTCATCAACACGCGTGTGCCGCTCAAGCGCCAGGGCAAGGAATATTCGGCGCGCTGCCCGTTCCATGACGAGCGCTCGGCCTCGTTCACGGTCTCGCCGACCAAGCAGTTCTATCACTGCTTCGGTTGCGGCGCGCATGGCACCGCGATCAGCTTCCTGATCAATTACGACCGGCTCGAATTTCTCGACGCGGTCGACGAGCTGGCCAAGCGCGCCGGCATGGAAGTGCCGCGTGACACCCAGCAGCGCAGCGCCGCCCAGCAGGACGACAGCCGCGACCTCTACGCCGCGCTGGACGCGGCCACGCGTTTCTTCCAGAAACATCTGGAGAGCAGCGACAAGGCCCGTGTCTATCTGGACGGACGCGGTGTCGATGCCGGCACCAGCGCGCGCTTCCAGATCGGCTATGCGCCGGACGGCTACAGCGCACTGAAGGACGCACTCGGCACCGACGAGCGTCGGATGAAGCTGCTCGAGCGCGCCGGGCTGTTCTCCAGGAACGATCGTGGCCACGTCTACGACAAGTTCCGCGACCGGGTGATGTTCCCGATCTTCGACCGGCGCGGGCGGGTGATCGCCTTCGGCGGGCGCGTGCTGGACAAGGACGACGGCCCCAAGTACCTGAACTCGCCCGAGACCGCGCTGTTCCACAAGGGCCGCGAGCTGTACGGCCTGTGGCAGGTGCGCCAGGCGCACCAGAAGATCGAGCGGCTGATCGTGGTCGAGGGCTACATGGACGTGGTCTCGCTGTTCCAGTTCGGCGTCACCCAGGCGGTGGCGACGCTGGGCACCGCGACCACGCCCGAGCACGCCGAGCTGCTGTTCCGCAACGCGCCGGACGTGTACTTCTGCTTCGACGGCGACAACGCCGGGCGCAAGGCCGGCTGGCGCGCGCTCGAATCGGTGCTGCCACGGATGAAGGATGGCCGCCAGGCGTTCTTCCTGTTCCTGCCTGATGGCGAGGACCCGGACACGATCGTGCGCAAGGAAGGCAAGGAGGCGTTCGACGCGCGCCTGAAGCAGGCCACGCCGCTGTCGCAGTTCTTCTTCGACGAACTCTCGCGCGAGATCAACCTGACCACGCTCGATGGGCGCGCACGCCTGGCCGAGCATGCCCGGCCGATGCTGGCGCAGATCCCGGACGGTGCGTTCGGCGATCTGATGAAGCAGGAGCTGTCGCGGCTGACCGGGGTCGGTGCGCAGGTTACCGGCGCAGCGGCACAGCAAGCCTCGCGACCGATACGTCCGACCGCTCCGACACAGAAGCGCAGCCTGGTACGCGCGGCGATCGCGATCCTGTTGCAGAGGCCTTCGCTGGCGCTGTCGCTGGAAGGCCATCACGCCTTCGCCGGCCTGCGCCAGCCCGGCGTCGAGCTGCTGATCGAGCTGCTGGAACTGGTCGAGCAGCGTCCGGACATCAGTACCGGCGCCTTGCTGGAACACTTCGCCGAGCGCGAGGAACTGGCCGCGCTGCAGAAACTGGCCGCGCAGGAGCAGCCCGGCGACGAGAGCAAATGGGCCGAGGAACTGCACGACGCCGTGCTGCAGCTCGAACGCCAACTGCTGCAGCAGCGGTTGGAGGAACTGCAGGCCAAGCAGCGCGCGCAAGGCCTGGACGAGACCGACAAATACGAGCTGCGCGAGCTGCTCAAAGCACGCGCCTCGCAACGCTGATAGCCCGGATATCTTTGTAGGAGCGGCTTCAGCCGCGATGGGGCTTTCCCGTTTGAATCCCCGCACATGGATGTGCAGGCTTTTGCAGAGGGATCTGCCTGAACGCCCCATCGCGGCTGAAGCCGCTCCTACAAAGGCTGGCCTGCATTTAGAATGCCCCGACCCCGGAATCCCCCATCCCCAAGGGCCGAAATGAAGAACTGGCTGGCGCGGCTGCGCATCGATCCCTTCACCCTCGCGCTGCTCTGCACGGTCACCCTGGCCTCGCTGCTGCCGGTCTCCGGCACCGCCGCCGGGGTGATGGACGACTTCACCGATATCGCCATCGCCGCGCTGTTCTTCCTGCATGGCGCGCGGCTGTCGCGCGAGGCGGTCAAGGCCGGCGCGCTGCACTGGCGGCTGCATCTGGTCATCCTCGCCTGCACCTTCGTGCTCTATCCGTTGCTGGGCCTGCTCGCCAAGCCGCTGTCGCACGCGCTGCTGACCCCGGACCTGTTCGTCGGCGTGCTGTTCCTGTGCGCGCTGCCCTCGACCGTGCAGTCCTCGATCGCATTCACCTCGATGGCGCGCGGCAACGTGCCCGCGGCGGTCTGCGCGGCCTCGCTGTCGAGCCTGCTCGGTGTGTTCATCACGCCACTGCTGATGACGCTGCTGGTCGGCGCCCAGGGCGGCATGGCGCACCCGGCCGAGGCGATCGGCAAGATCCTGCTGCAGTTGCTGGTGCCGTTCCTGGCCGGGCATTTCCTGCGTCCATGGATCAGCCGCTGGGTGGAGCGCCACCGCGCGATCCTGCGTTACACCGACCAGGCCACGATCCTGCTGGTGGTCTATACCGCCTTCAGCGCGGCGGTGAACGAGGGCCTGTGGCACAAGACGCCGCTGCCGGCGCTGCTGAGCGTGCTGGCGGTCGCCGCAGTGCTGCTGGGCGTGGCGATGGTGCTGATCACCTTCATCTCGCGGCGGCTGGGCTTCTCGCGCTTCGACGAGGTGCCGATCGTGTTCTGCGGTTCCAAGAAGAGCCTGGCGACCGGCGTGCCGATGGCCAAGGTGATGTTCGCCAGCGGCAGCCTGGGTGCGATCGTGCTGCCGGTGATGCTCTATCACCAGTTGCAGCTGATCGTCTGCGCGTTCGTCGCCGCGCGCTACGCCCGCACCACGCCTGCGAGCGGCAGTACCGCCGAGCACTGATCTCCGACAGGCTGGGCATATGCAGATGTCCAGCCGTCATGTCCGGCGCAGAGGGCAACGGCATACAGTGCCGTTCCCTCTGTCTGTGTTCGCCCGATGCGTCGTCTCGCCCGCCCCACCCTGCTGTCCGCGGCCTGCCTGTCCGCAACCCTGGCGCTGAGCGCCTGCCATCGCACCGAAACGGCGGCGCCCGCAGCCGTCGCGCAGGTCGCACCACCCGCCGCGCAACCGGCCACCGAAATCGCCTGGCGCGAGGGTGACGTACAGGACGCCTTCACCGAGGCCGCCGAAAGCAACAAGCCGATCCTGCTGTACTGGGGCGCGGTGTGGTGCCCGCCGTGCAACCGGCTCAAGGCCACGCTGTTCAAGGACCCCGCCTTCATCGCGCGCACCCGGCAATTCGTCGCGGTGCACCTGGACGGTGATTCCGAGGGCGCGCAGGCCTGGGGCGAGCGCTTCGCGATCAAGGGCTATCCCACGATCATCGTGCTGCGCCCGGACCGCAGCGAGATCACCCGCCTGGCCGGCGACAGCGACATCGCGCGCCTGACCGAAGTGCTGCGCGTTGCCGCCGGCCGCACCACCACCTCGGAGCAGCTGCTGCAGCAGGCGCTGCACGATCCCGGCAAGCTCGGCGCCGACGACTGGACGTTGCTGGGCGAATACGGCTGGAGCGTGGATGCCAACCGCCTGCTCAAGGACGATCAGGCGCCCGAGGTTCTGGAGCAGTTGGCGCGTTCGGCACCACAGCCGGCGTTGCAGCGGCGCTTCGCCCTGCTCGCACTGGCCGCGCGCCAGCGCAAAGCCGACGCCGCACGCCCTTCGCCCGAAGCCTTCGCCACGAATCGCGCGTTGTTGCAGGCCGTACTCGCCGACCCGGCCGAGGTGCGCCGCAATCGCAGCACGCTCAGCTATTCGGCCGGTGGTCTGGTACGCGCCGCTGCCGCCGATCAGCCGCAGCGCGAGCAGCTCTCCAGCGCACTGATCCATGCGCTGGACGCGGTCTACGCCGACGCCAGCCTGCCGATCAGCGATCGCCTGGGCACGACCTACGCCGACATCCAGCTGGCCCGGCTTGCACAGGGCAAGGATCCCGACAAGGAAGCCCCGCTGCCTCCCTCCGTAGCCGAGAAGGTGCATCAACGCGTGGCCTGGGCCGACCAGACCGCCAGCACCGACTACGAGCGCCAATCCACCCTCAGTACCGCAGCCGACCTGCTGGACGAAGCCGGCGACCGAACCGGCGCCGAGCAGCTGCTGCTGGCCGAACTCAAGCGCAGCAAGACGCCGTACTACTACATGCCGGAACTCGCCGACTACGCCGAAGCGCGCGGCGACAAGACCGACGCGCTGTCATGGCTGCAGAAGGCCTACCAGGTCGCCGAAGGCCCGGCCACGCGCGTGCAGTGGGGCGTGCTCTACGTCGACGGCCTGCTGCGGCTCAAGCCGAACGACAAGACCGGCATCGAGAGCGCGGCGAGCCAGGTGATCGGCGAACTGGCCGGGCAACCGGAGGGTTACCACCAGCGCACCCGCCAACGCTTCGACACCCTCGGCAAATCACTGCAGGCCTGGAGCCGCGACCATCACGGCAGCGACGTGCTGGCACGTCTGCGCCAGAAGATGCAGCAGGACTGCGGCGATAGCTGCGCCGGTTGGCTGGGCTAGGGCGCGTTATCCATTCGTCATTCCCGCGAAAGCGGGAATCCATGGACCTCCGTCAAGGTGGCGATGAGCGGATCGAACGTCCATGGATTCCCGCTTTCGCGGGAATGACGGGGTCGTTGTAGAGCGCGTTGATCTTCAACCCGCCCGAGATTCACTCCAACGCCAGCACATCCACCGCCTGGCTGGCCTCATGTGCACCGGAGGTCTTCAGCACGCCGACGATCGGCGCCACGTCGGCGTAGTCGCGGCCATGGCCGATGGTGATGTGATCGTCACCGGCGGCGATGGCATTGGTCGGATCGAACTCCTGCCAGCCCATCTGCAGGCCGCACCAGACCCGCACCCAGGCATGGGTGGCGTCGGCGCCCTCCAATCGCGGCTTGCCCGGCGGCGGCTGCGTGCGCAGGAAACCGCTGACGTAGCCGGCCGGAATGCCCAACCCGCGCAGGCCGGCGATCATGATGTGGCTGAAGTCCTGGCAGACGCCGCGACGCATGTCGAAGGCCTGCGCGACCGGAGTGTCGACCTCGGTGGCCTCCGGGTCGTAGGCGAAGTCGTTGCGCAGGCGACGGCCCAGATGCTGGGCGGCGGCCAGCACGCTGCCGCTGGCACGCAGGCTGTCGGCGGCGTAGGCGCTGACCCGCCCCAGCAGCGACACGCGCGGGCTCGGTGCCAGGAAGTGGCTGGGCGAATCCGGGGCCAGCGAACGCAGCGTGGCCAGCTCCGCGCGCAGGCCGGCAAGGTCGGGCGACAGGTCCAGTTCCGGCGGCGCCCGTTCCACCACCAGCGACGCGCGCATCTCCACATCCAGCGCCTGGTGCGGCGTGCGCAGCGCGATCGAGACCACGCGGTTGCCGAAGAAATCGGTGAATTCCTGCCGTTCTTCCGGGTTCGGCTCGAACTGCAGCTGCGACTGTTGCAGCCATTGCATGCCGGGCAACGCGCGCGGCAGCACCCGCACCAGATGGTGGCCGGCGGTGGGATATTCGTAGTCGTAATGCAGGCGCAGGCGGACGTCGTATCGCATGGCAGGGTTCAACCGAAATAGGTCCGCGCCAGTTGCAGGTACAGCCCGCCGACATCCTCGGCCAGCTGCAGCAGGTCGGCGGAGGTCAGCGTGTCGGGTTCGCGCAGCGACAGGCGGGTGTGCAGGTGCAGTGCATGCTTGGCCAGCGCGGCGGCAGGCGGTTGCGCGATGGGCAGTTGCCCGAACTGGACCCGCAGCGCCTCGAGCTGGAACATCACCGAGCGCGGGTTGCGTGGGTCCAGCACCAGCAGATCAATCACGTTGACCGAATCGGTCTGCACGCCGTAGCGGTTGCGGTAGGTCATCACGCTGTCGCCGATCTCCAGCAACGCCTGCTGCAGCCCGCTGGACGCGTCCGCCTCTTCCAGCAGCGCCAGCAACTGCGCGATCTGGATGCCGCGCTCGATGCGGCGGCCGATCTCCAGGAAACACCAGCCGGGCGAGCGGTACATGTTCTCGTGCAGCAGGCCGGAGAAGCCGGCCAACTTGCGCAGCAGCACGGTCGTGGCGCGGCTGGCATCGTCGCCGCAGGTCACCTTGCGCGAGAAGCGGTAGGCGGTGGTCGACAGATCATTCAGCGCCGCCCAGCCATCGGGCGAGAAACGGTCGCGGATGCGTCCGGCGCTGAGGCTGGCGCCGTCGAAGCTGCGCAGCAGGCCGTCGGGGATCGGCTGCGCCAGGTCCACGTCCTGCAACAGCATGTAGTCGCGCAGCGTTTCAAGCAGCAGCGGTGGATGGCTCAGGTTCTCGGCCAGGCGCACGTGATAGGCGCGCAGGATCCGCGCGATGGCTTCGCTGCGCTCGGCGTAGCGGCCCAGCCACAGCAGGTTCTCGGCGGCGCGGCTGGGCAGCTCGGCACCGACGCTGCGCTGCGCCGACAGCACGCTGGGCGTGATCAGGGTTTCGTGGCTGACCGGATTCGGGCTGACCACCCAGACGTCGGCAGCCTGTCCGCCCAGGCGCATGGTGATGGCATGCACGTCGGTATGCGCACCGACCCGGCCGAATCCGCCGGGCATCACCTGCCAGCCCTCGGCGGTGCGCGCGGCATAGGCGCGCAGCACGAATGGACGCGGCTCCAGGCGGCCATCGACCCAGGCCGGGGTCGTGGACAGGGTGACCACTTCCTGCGCCACCCACTGCGCACCGTCACGCTGCAGCAACTGCAGCAACTGGCGGCGGTCGTCCGAATCCAGCTGTGCCCCCACCAAGGTGGCCTGCGGATCGTCGTAAGGCAGCTGGGTGGCCATGGCCTGGCTGAGCATCATCCGCTCCAGCGAGGCGATCACCTGCTCGCGGGCCTCGGCCTGTCCGCACCACCAGGTGGCGATGCCCGGCAAGGCCAACTCCGCGCCGGTCAACGCCTGGCAGATGCCGGGCAGGAACGCCGCCAGCGCGCGCGTTTCCAGCAACCCGGCGCCGAGCGCATTGACCACCGCGACGCTGCCGGCGCGCAGCGCGCCGACGAAGCCGGGGCTGCCGATGCGCGAATCCGCATTCAACTCCAGTGGATCCATGAACGCGGCATCCAGGCGTCGCCACAGCACGCTGACCGGTTGCAGCCCGGAGACCGTGCGCACCATCACCCGGCCGTTGCGTACGCTGAGGTCTTCGCCTTCCAGCAGCATGAAACCGAGGTAGCGGGCGATCCAGGCGTGCTCGTAGTAGGTCTCGTTGTTGGCGCCCGGGGTCAGGATCGCCACTTCGCCCGGACGGCCGCCGGCCTGCGCAAGCAGCGCCTCGCGGAAGCGCCGGAAGAACCCGGCCAGCCGATGCAGGTGCATGCCTTCGGGCAGGTCCGGGAACGCCCGCATGGTGGCGACGCGGTTTTCCAGCGCGAAGCCCGCGCCCGAGGGCGCCTGGGTGCGATCACCCAGCACCCACCAGCGGCCGTCCGGACCACGTCCCAGTTCGAAGGCGATGAAATGCAGGTAGTGGCCGTCGCGCGGGGTGATGCCGACCAGCGGATGCAGGAAGCCCGGATTGGCAGCGATCAGCTCGGGCGGGAGCAGCCCGTCGCGGACCAGCCGCTGCGGGCCGTGCAGGTCGGCGGCCATGCATTCCAGCAACTCGGCGCGCTGCACCAGGCCCTCGCCGATCTGCTGCCATTCGCCCTCGTCGATCAGCACCGGTACCGGCGCCAGCGGCCATTGCCGCTCATCGGTACCGGCCGGCTGCCCGTAGACGCGGTAGTGCACGCCGGCGTCCTTCATGTACTGGTCGGCACGGGCGAAACGGGCGGCGAGCTGGTCGGCGGACAGTTCCGCGATCAGTTCGACGAACGGCTGCCATACCGGGCGCAGGCTGCCGTCGGCGGACAGCATCTCGTCCACGCCGCTGCACAACCGGCGATAGCGCTCCAGCAGGCCGTCGGCAGCGGCCGTATCCGTGGACAGACTCATCAGATCCCCGACGGCCGACGCAGGTCGAGCGTATGTGGGAACTCCGCCAGCGGCCGCTCCGCCGCCAGCACGTAGTGGCCGGGGGTATGGCCGTCGGCCTGGAAACGCGCCAGCCGCCGTGCTTCGGCCTCGTTGCCGTTGACCGGGAAGGTCTCGTAGTTGCGCCCGCCCGGATGCGCCACATGGTAGGTGCAGCCGCCCAATGCGCGCCCGCTCCAGCGGTCGTACAGATCGAAGCGCAGCGGCGCGGCGACCGGCAACACCGGATGCAATCCGCTGGCCGGCTGCCAGGCCTTGTAGCGCACGCCCGCCACCGCGGTACCGGCCACCGCAGTCATCGTCATCGGCACCTGCCGGCCGTTGCAGACGATCGCGTGGCGCGCCGGATTGAAGCCTTCGGCCTTGATCTGCAGCCGTTCCACCGAGGAATCGACGAAGCGCACGGTGCCGCCGATCGCACCCTGCTCGCCCAGCACGTGCCAGGGCTCCAGCGCCTGGCGCAGTTCCAGCGTCACCCCGTCGTATTCGACCTGGCCGCAGAACGGGAAACGGAATTCCAGCTGCGCGGCGAACCACTCCGGTCGCAGCGTGAAACCGTGCCGGGCAAGGTCATCAAGCACGTCGAGGAAATCGGCCCAGACGTAGTGCGGCAGCATGAAGCGATCATGCAGCGAGGTGCCCCAGCGCACGCAGCCGCCGTCCAGCGGTCGCGCCCAGTAGCGCGCGATCAATGCCCGCACCAGCAGTTGCTGGGCCAGGCTCATGCGCGCATTGGGCGGCATCTCGAAACCGCGGAACTCCACCAGCCCCAGCCGCCCGGTCGGGCCGTCCGGCGAGAACAGCTTGTCGATGCAGATCTCCGAGCGGTGGGTATTGCCGGTGACGTCGACCAGCAGATTGCGCAGCAGCCGGTCCACCAGCCACGGCAGCGGCGCCTCGCCCTGCCCGGGTCCGGGTATCTGCGCCAGCGCGATCTCCAGTTCGTAGAGGCTGTCGTGGCGCGCCTCGTCGATGCGCGGGGCCTGGCTGGTCGGGCCGATGAACATCCCGGAGAACAGGTAGGACATCGCCGGATGGCGCTGCCAATGCAGGATCAGCGACTTGAGCAGGTCCGGACGACGCAGGAACGGGCTGTCGGCCGGCGTGGCGCCGCCGACCACCACGTGGTTGCCACCGCCGGTGCCGGTGTGGCGGCCGTCGATCATGAACTTGTCGGTGCCCAGGCGGGTCAGCCGCGCCTGCTCGTAGATCGCCTCGGTGGTGTCCACGCACTGGCGCCAGCTCGCCGCCGGATGGATGTTGACCTCGATCACGCCCGGGTCCGGCGCCACCCGGATCACGTTCAGACGCGGATCGTGCGGTGGCGGATAACCCTCGATCTGCACCGGCAGGTCGAGCCGGCGCGCGGCGTCCTCGGCGGCGGCGACCAGCTCCAGGTAATCCTCCAGCGATTCGACCGGCGGCAGGAACACGCTCAGATGGCCCTCGCGCGGTTCCACCGACAGCGCGGTGCGCACCGCGCCGCCGATTTCGCCCAGCACCTGCTCCACCCGATCGCCCTGGCCGTCGGTGGCGGTGAACGAGGCCGCGGCCTGCACCGGCACCTGCAACGGCACCGTCTCCATCATCGCGGCGGCGGCTCGCCGACGCGGCAACGGTGCGCGCTCGACCGCCGGATCGACCGGCACCACATACGGGTAGTCGGCGGCGCGGATGTACGGCAGCGTCCCCAACGGCAGGCGGTAGCCGACCGGCGAGTCGCCCGGCACCAGGAACAGCTTGCCGCGGCGGGTCTTCCAGCGTTCGCTGCGCCAGCGCCCCTGCGGCTGTGCCTGGCTGTTCCAGCGCTGCACCGGCAGCACATGGCCGGACGGTTCGGTCAGGCCGCGCTCGAACACCCGCACCATGCGGCTGCGTGCTTCGGCGTCCTCCAGTTCCGGATTGGACGGGTCGACGTTGGCCGGCAGATTGCCTTCCTTGAGCAGCCACTCGGCCGGGTCCTCGTAGGCTGGCACGACCATGTCGGGCGCGATGCCCAGGTCGCCGGCGATGGCCTGCAACAGTCGCTGCGCGTCGCTGCTGGCGACCGGGTGACGTGCCTCCTCGCGTGCGATCAGCTCCGGATCGCGCCAGATCGGCACGCCGTCCTGGCGCCAGTACAGCGAGAAGGTCCAGCGCGGCAGCGTCTCGCCCGGATACCACTTGCCCTGGCCGTAGTGCAGGAAGCCGCCGGGGGCGAAGCGTTCGCGCAGCCGCCGGATTAGCGCGTCGGCCTTGGCGCGCTTGGTCGGGCCGACCGCGTCGGTGTTCCACTCGCCGGACTCGAAGTCGTCGATCGAAATGAAGGTCGGTTCGCCGCCCATGGTCAGGCGCACGTCCTGCTCGGCCAGCGCGCGGTCCACCGTTTCGCCGAGCGCATCCAGCGCCTGCCAGGATTCGTCGGAGAACGGCCTGGTAATGCGCGGATGCTCGGCCACCCGCGACACCTGCATGTCGAAGCGGAAATCGATCTCGGCCTGCCCGGTGAAACCACCGCTGATCGGCGCCGCGTTGCGATAGTGCGGCGTGGCCGCCAGCGGAATGTGGCTCTCGCCGGTGAGCAGGCCCGAGGTCGGGTCCAGGCCGATCCAGCCGGCGCCGGGCAGATATACCTCGGCCCAGGCATGCAGGTCGGTGAAGTCATGCTGGGTGCCGGGTGGACCATCCAGCGCCACCAGATCGGGCTTGAGCTGGATCAGGTAACCGGAGACGAAGCGCGTGGCCAGCCCCAGCTGGCGCAGCGTCTGCACCAGCAGCCAGGATGAGTCACGACAGGAACCGCTCCTCAGTTCCAGCGTCCGCTCGGGCGTCTGCACTCCGGCTTCCAGGCGGATCACATAGCCGATCTCGCGCTGCACGCGCGCGTTGAGCGCGACGACGAAGTCCACGGTGTTGCACGGGGTCCGCTCGATGCCATCCAGGAACGCCCGCAGCCGCGGCCCGGCCGGCTCCGGCGTGCGATAGATCGACAGGTCCGGCGCGATCTCGTCCGGATATTCGAACGGCCACTGCTCGGCCACCTCCTCGACGAAGAAATCGAACGGGTTGTAGACCGTCATGTCGGCCACCAGGTCGACCTCGATCTTCAACTCGGTCACTGGCTCGGGAAACACGAACCGGGCCAGGAAGTTGCCGTACGGATCCTGCTGCAGGTTGACGAAATGCGTCGCCGGGCCGACCCGCAGCGAGTGGCTCAGCACCTTGGTCCTGGAGTGTGGCGCCGGCTGCAACCGGATCACCTGCGGGCCAAGCACGACCGGACGGTCGTAGAGATAGTGGGTCAGGTGACGGACTGCGGCGTGTATGGCCATGCTTGACCTGTGTTCAACCGGAGTGGGGTGCCGGATGTCCGCAGATTACATGTCAATCGCTTGCGCGAACCATCCTGCCCGCTTCATCGCCAGCCAGCCGCGCATGCCGCCTCATCGCGGCAGCCAGTGATCCACCAGCAGGAACGCGAACAGCGCCATCAGGTAGACCACCGAATAGCCGAACGTCTTCATCGAGAACAGCTCGTCCGGCGGATCGAGCATGCGCCACGCGTACCAGAGGAACACCGCGTCCAGCACCAGCGCACCGCCCAGGTAGAACACCCCGCTCATGCCGGTGGCGACCGGCAGCAGCGTCACCACGGTCAACGCGATCGTATAGGCCATGATCTGCCGACGGGTGTGTTCCACACCGTGGGTGACCGGCAACATCGGGATCGCCGCCTTGGCGTAATCGGCGCGGCGGAAGATCGCCAGCGCCCAGAAGTGCGGCGGCGTCCACACGAAGATGATCGCGACCAGCAAGCCCGCATTGATCCAGTCGGCCGAACTCGGCAGCCCGGTCACCGCCGCCCAGCCCAGCATCGGCGGCGTCGCCCCGGCCAGACCGCCGATCACGATGTTCTGCGAGGTCGCGCGCTTGAGGTAGACGGTGTAGATCACCGCGTAGCCGATCAGCGAGGCGAAGGTCAGCACCGCGGTGATCATGTTCACCCACAGCACCAGGATCGTCATCGAGATGACGATCAGCACGCTGGCAAACACCAGCACCTGCCACGGGTGCACCTTGCCGACCACCAGCGGACGCCATGACGTGCGCGCCATCTGCGCGTCGATACGCGCATCCAGCAATTGATTGATCGCCGCCGCGGCCGAAGCCGCCAGCCAGATCCCGAGGAAACCCAGCGCGCCCGCGCGCGCCTGCTCCGCGCTCGGCATGCCGGGAATCGCCAGCACCATGCCCACCAGCGCGGTGAACACGATCAGGCCGACCACCTTCGGCTTGGTCAGATCCCAGTAGTCACGAACGCTGGAGCCAGCGGTGCTCATGCCGGCTCCGGCGCACGCAGCCGCGCCACCAGCGAGACCAGCACGAACATCAGCGCGACCGCACCACCGCTGTGCATCACCGACACTTCCAGCGGCAGCGCCAGCTTGACGTTGAGGATGCCCAGCCCGACCTGCACCACCACCAGCAACGCCAGCGCCCCTGCCCACACGCGCAGACCGGGCTGGCGATACAACCGCCACGCCAGCCACCACAGGTACAGCGCAGTCGCCACCGCCCACAGCCGGTGCGCCATCTGGATCGCGATGCGCGAAGCGCCGTCGAGCACGCCGCCTTCGTAATCCACCCCGATGCCACGCCACAGCGTGAAGCCCTCGGCGAAGTCGTGCGGCGGCCACCACTGGCTGACGCAACGCGGGAAGTTGTCCGCCGACCAGCTGCCGCCACCGCAGGCCAGCGCGGCGTAGTTCGCGCTGACCCAGCCACCGAGCGCGATCTGCAGCCCCAGCACCGCGATGCCGACGCCCACCAGCCATTTCAGACGGTTCGCATCGGCCAACGTGATCGGCAGATGAGTCGCGCGCCAGGCCATCCACACCAGCAGCCCGAACATCAGCAACGCACCCAGCAGGTGACCCATCACCACGATCGGTTTGAGCAGCCAGGTCACCGTCCACATGCCAAGCAGCGCCTGGAAGATCACCACCGCCAGCGTCAGCACCGCCGCACGCGCCAGGTCGATGTTGGACCAGCGCAGCGCCGCCAGCAGCAGGATCGCCTCGCCGGCGATCGCCAGCGCGCTGGCCGTGGTGTGGTCACCGCGCATGTACATCGGGATCGCCGCCGCCACCAGCACTGAGGCGGCGATCACCTGGGCCATGCCGAAGCGACGCCGACGCGCCGCCAGCAACGTGATCAGCAGTACCTCGATGCCGAGCGAGCCGGCCAGGAAGCGATGTACCTGCTCACGCCAGGCTTTGTGCGTCTCCAGCGGGCGGATCTTGCTCGCCGCATGGTCGGCCACTTCAGCCGGGATAGCCGGCCAGGTCGCCCGGCCATAGCAGGTCGGCCAATCCGGGCAGCTCAGGCCGGCATCGGACAGGCGCACGAAGGCGCCGAACAGAATCGTCGAAGCGGTGAACAGCGTCGCCAGCCAGACCATGCGATGGAAATGCCGGGCCAGCGCCGGGCGGGAAATCACATTCATTTGGAAAGAAGACTCACATCAGTTTCAGCAGCTTCGCCAGATCCGCGCGCAGGTCGGCCGGGTCGAAACCGGGCTCATAGCGCAGGATCACGAAACCGTTCGGATCGATCACGTACACCGGCACGCCCTCGGCATCGTCCACGCGTGGCAGTCCCTGCCGCAGGCGTGGATCGTCGCGCAACACGCGCAGCTCAGGCAGTGCCGGCAGTCCCGGCGGCGGTGTCCCGATCCACAGCAGTTGCACCTTGTCGGCGTTGTGGCCGAGCAATTGCCAGACCTTGTCGAGGTCGCCCGCGAGCGCGAGGCAGGCCTCCACGCAATTGGCCGGCGGCGCCAGCGTGATCCGCCACAACCGTTCCGAGGGTTGCCACGCGTAGGCGCTGCCATCGGCCAGTTGCGGCGTCAGTGCGCGCAGATCGCCCGGCGGCGTCAGCAGCTCGCCGTTGTTGCGCATCGCCGCCGGCTGCCAGCCCGCAAAACGCAGCACACCGGCCACGAACATCGAGCCGAAGAACAGCACGAACAGCGCAATCAGCATCGTGCGGCCGCGTCTGGTCGAACGCGGCGTGGCCGTTGGGGAGGAAGTCATGCCGGGGATTTTCTCATGCCATGGATTTCGCCGCCCGCCTCACGTCACGCCGCCGGCGCCACTCCAGCAGGCCGGCGGTGACCAGTACCGCCAGCGCCAGGCCGAACCACTGCACCGCGTAGGCCAAGTGCCGCGCGGGCGGCAGTGTGTTGGGCAACAGTTCCAGATCGCGCGGATAGCCCAGCGGCAGGGCCGGATCCAAGCGCAGCACCTGCGACGAAATGTCGCGCCGCCCGAGTGCCTGCGCGATCGCCTGCGGATCGATCCGCGTCGCCAGCCAGGTCGCCGCCGAACCGGTCGGGGCCATCGCCGGCCCCAGCGCCAGTCCCGCTGACGGCGGTGCTGTCAGCAACCCGCGCAGCTCGGCCGTGCCGGTGACCGGCGGCAGCGACGGCATCCGCCGATCCGGCGGCAGCGGCAACCAGCCCAGATCGACCAGCACCAGCACGGACGCGCCCTGCACCTCGAACGGCTGGTAGACACGCACGCCGGCTTGTCCGTCGTGGGTCTGGTTGTCGAGCAGGATCCGCTGCGGCAGGAATCGACCATTGCCACTGGCCCACGCCAGCGCCGCCGGCCGTGCCAGCGCCTGCGACAGCGCGACGGTGTGATCGCGCACATGCGCGGCCGCTTCGAGCAACTGTTCCTTGCCATGCATGCGCTGCAACTGCCAGCGGCCGAGCCCGACAAATGCCGCCGCCAACAGCAGCGCGGCGATCCACAATCCCACTCGTGTGTGCTGGCGCGTCATGACAAGCGTTCCGAAAGCGGTTGCAATGGCGTTACCGCACCGGACATTGGAACGACCGTGAACGATTCGCTGAAAACCCTGCTGATTGTCGCGTTCCTGATCGCCATCGTCTGGAACCTGGGCGCCGGCCTGTACTACCTGCTCAACGACCGCGGCGAGACCCGGCGTACGGTCAGGGCATTGACCTGGCGCATCGGCCTGTCGGTGACCCTGATCCTGCTGGTCGTATTAGGCATCTACGCCGGCTGGATCAAGCCGCATGGCATCGGCGGCTGAGCCGCCGAGGGGATTGGGGATTCGCAAAAGCGGAAGCGCTCCTGCCGTTGCGAATCCCCAATCCCGAATCCCCAATCCCCGCCCTCAAAGCACATACACAAACAAAAACAGCGCCAACCAGACCACATCCACGAAATGCCAGTACCACGCCGCCGCCTCGAACGCGAAGTGGTGGTCGCGGGTGAAATGTCCACGCGCGGCGCGCAGCCACATCACCACCAGCATGATCGTGCCGAGTGCCACGTGCATGCCGTGGAAGCCGGTCAGCATGAAGAACGTCGAACCGTAGATGCCCGAACCCAGCGTCAGGTTGAGCGCATGGTAGGCATGCATGTACTCCTCGGCCTGGAAGTACAGGAACGCGCAGCCCAGCAGCACCGTGATGCCCTGCCAGATCAGCAACTGGCGACGGTTGCCGGCCTTGAGCGCGTGGTGCGCGATGGTCAGGGTCACGCCGGAGCTGAGCAGGATCATCGTGTTGATCAGCGGCAGGCCCCAGGCCGGGATGGTCTGGAACTGCCCACCGATCTGCCCCGGCCCGTTGGTCGGCCACGCCGCCGAATAACCGTTCCACAGCAACTCGTTGGTCATCATCCCGTCGCCGACGCCCCCCAGCCACGGCAGGATGAAGGTGCGGGTGTAGAACAGCGCGCCGAAGAAGGCGCCGAAGAACATCACCTCCGAGAAGATGAACCACACCATCCCCATCCGGAACGAACCATCCACCTGCCGGTTGTAGGAGCCGGCGTTGGATTCGCGGATCACATCGCCGAACCACATGAACAACGTCGCCACCAGCATCGCGATGCCGGCGAAGAACGCCCAGCGTCCCCAGGCCGCATCGTTGAGCCAGCTGGCTACGCCGATCATCAGCACGAACATCGCGATCGAACCGATGAACGGCCAACGGCTGTGGCTCGGCACGAAGTAGGCATTGGCGTCAGTAGTGTGTTCGGCCATGGTTCTCGCTTCCAGTTCGTATTCCAGACAGGAGGGCAGTCTGTGGGAGGGGCTTCAGCCCCGACAGGGCCTTCGCGGAAAGCGTCGGGGCTGAAGCCCCTCCCACAGCATGTCCCGGACTAACGCGCACCTCCACGTGCACCATCGGCCTTGGCATCCAACTCCGAAGTCAGCGCATCGTTGCGATAGAACGCGTAGGAAAGCGTGATCGTGGTGACATCATCGGGCAGGTTCGGATCGACGATGAAACGCAGCGGCATGTCACGTGTTTCACCCGCCTGCAACGTCTGCGCGGTGAAGCAGAAACACTCGGTCTTGCTGAAGTAACCCGACGCGCGCGCCGGCGCCACCGACGGCACCGCACTGCCGACCACCGCGTGATCGCTGTCGTTGCGGGCGAAGTACAGCGCCTCGTTGAGCTCGCCGGGCACCACGTCCATCGTCAGCTGCTCGGGACGGAATGACCACGGCAGACGCGAATTGACCGTCCCATCGAATTCCACCCGCACCGTGCGCTTGCCGACCAGCGGCTTGCCGGCCTGATAGGTGCCCGGCCCACGGTCGATGCGGATCCCGAACACCTTCTCGCAGGCCACCCGGTACAGCGGCACCAACGAGAACGTCAGCACGAATGCCGCCAACACCACGCCCAACAGCCGCATCAGACCGGCGGTCGGAGAACGCGGTACGGGCTGCGGCGCGCTCATCGCCCGATCACCCCGGACAGGATGAAACCGGCATAGATCGCCACCGCGACCAGCCCGATCACCAGCGCAGTGCGACGCGCGGCACGACGCTGCTGCGCCTGCCGCTCGGCCGCCGACAGCAGTTGCGTCACCGCCGGCTCCGATGGCACATCAGTGACCGATGTCTTCATGGGCAAGGTCTCCCGGCTTGATGACCGGCGGCACGGTGAAGGTATGCGCAGGTGCCGGCGACGGCACCGTCCACTCCAGACCCTTGGCGCCTTCCCAGGCGCGGTCGGCGGCCTTGGCGCCATTGCGCAGCGAATACAGAAGAATGCCCGCCATCAGGAACGGCGTGACGAACATGCCGAACGCACCGATCGAACTGACCATGTTCCAGTCGGCGAACACCACGTTGTAATCGGGGATGCGCCGCGGCATGCCGGCCAGGCCGAGGAAGTGCTGCGGGAAGAACAGCAGGTTGACGAACACCATCGTCCACCAGAAGTGGAACTTGGCCGCGGTCTCGCTGTACATCCGCCCAGTCCACTTCGGCCACCAGTAGTACACCGCCGCGATCAAGCCGAACACCGCACCGGTGACCAGCACGTAATGGAAGTGCGCGACCACGAAGTAGGTGTCGTGATACTGGAAATCGGCCGGCACGATCGCCAGCATCAAGCCGGAGAAGCCACCGATGGTGAACAGGATCACGAACGACACCGCCCACAGCATCGGCGCCTCGAAGGTCAGCGAGCCCTTCCACATCGTGCTGACCCAGTTGAACACCTTCACGCCGGTCGGGATCGAGATCAGCATCGTCGCGAACATGAAGTAGATCTCGCCGCCCAGCGGCATGCCCACGGTGAACATGTGGTGGGCCCAGACGATGAAGCTCAGGAACGCGATCGCCGCGATCGCGTACACCATCGCCTGGTAACCGAACAGCGGCTTGCGGCTGAAGGTCGGGATGATCTCGCTGACCACGCCGAACGCCGGCAGGATCATGATGTAGACCTCCGGATGCCCGAAGAACCAGAAGATGTGCTGGTACATCACCGGATCGCCGCCGCCGGCGGCATTGAAGAAGCTGGTGCCGAAGAACTTGTCGGTCAACAGCATCGTCACCGCGCCCGCCAGCACCGGCATCACCGCGATCAGCAGGAATGCAGTGATCAGCCAGGCCCAGCAGAAGATCGGCATCTTCAGCAGGTCGATGCCCGGCGCACGCATGTTCAACACCGTGGCGATGATGTTGATCGCGCCCATGATCGAACTGATGCCGGCCACGTGGATCGCGAACACCGAGAACGCCACGTTGTAGCCGCCCTGCAACGACAGCGGCGGGTACAGCGTCCACCCGCCTGCCGGCGCGCCGCCGGGCAGGAACAGCGTCCCCAGCAGCAGCGAGAACGCCACCGGCAGCAGCCAGAACGACCAGTTGTTCATGCGCGGCAGCGCCATGTCCGGCGCGCCGATCTGCAGCGGAATCATCCAGTTCGCCAACCCGACGAAGGCCGGCATCACCCCGCCGAAGATCATCACCAGCGCATGCACGGTGGTCATCTGGTTGAAGAATTCAGGCCTGACGAACTGCAGGCCCGGCTGCATCAACTCGGCGCGGATCACCACGCTCATCGCCGCGCCGATGATGAACATCACGAAGGAGAACAGCAGATACAGCGTGCCGATATCCTTGTGATTGGTGGAGAAAAACCAGCGCTCGAAAAAGCCCTGCTGGTGGTGCCCGTGGTGATCGACTGCGGTATATGCCATGGCGTGCGACTACCCTTGCAAAGTCGGAGCGTGCGGAGAGGAATCAGGTACCGGTCGATTCCGGTGCGGGCGCGACGGTCGGTGCCGGCGCTTCCGTGCCGGCAGCAGGTTGCGCAGCGGGCGCGGGCGGAGCCGCTTCGGCAGGCGCCGGCTTGCGTGCGGCCAGCCAGCGCTTGAACTCGTCCTTCGGCAGCGCCTCGACCACGATCGGCATGAAACCATGGTCCTTGCCGCACAGCTCGGCGCACTGACCTCGATAGACGCCCGGCACCTCGATGTTGGTCCAGGCCTCGTTGATGATTCCGGGGATCGCATCCTGCTTCCAGCCCAGCGCCGGCACCCACCACGCGTGGATCACGTCGTTGGAAGTGATGACGAAACGGATCTTGGTATCCACCGGCAGCACCAGCCGGTTGTCGACGTCCAGCAGGTAATGCGGCTGCGAAGCGGCGGTCGGCCGCTCACCGCTCTGGCGGATGCGGTCGGATTCGCGCGCCAGACGACTGGTCAACTCGACGTTCTCGCCGAGGTACTCGTACTTCCACAGCCACTGGTAGCCGGTGACCTTGATCGTCATTTCCGAGTCGCGCATGTCGTACATCGCGATCAGCTTGGCGGTGGCCGGCCAGGCCATCGCGATCAGCACCACCACCGGGATCACCGTCCAGACGATCTCGGCCTTGGTGTTGTGACTGAACTGGGCAGCGACCGCGCCCTTGGACTTGCGGAACTTGAACAGCGCATAGCCGATCGCGCCGAACACCAGCACGCCGATCGCCACGCACACCCACAGCGCCTCCATGTGCGCCTGGTAGGCCATGCGCGCCGTATGAGTGACGCCCCGGCCCATGTTGAGTTGCCATTCCTTGGGATCGGCGGCCTGTGCCCAGGCGCCGGACGCGAATAGCGCCAGCCCCGCCCCGATCCCTGTCCTGCACCACCTGTCGCCCCAGCCGTTGCGTTGCTTCATTGCCTAGACCCTTACGTCATCGGTTGCGGCCATCGACGGCCGCGAGCAAGCCTTTCAGCGTTGTTGCAAGTTCGTTGCGTTCGGCCGGACCGAGGAAACTGCCGATCTCGATCTGCTTCCCGCTGCTCACCAGCACCAGTCGTTCATCGCCTTCCACCTGCAAACGCACCCAATGCGGATGCGCCCGGAACGTGGGGGGAGATCCCGGCGGCTGGAAGACCTCGACCGTAGCCGCTTCCACCCGGATCGCCTCTTCACGCTCGCCACCGCGCCACAACTCGCGCAGCGCCCATGCCACCAGGCCGCTGTGCAGCAGGGCGAAAACCGGAGCAAACACGTTCCCGGTCCACCACCCCAGCCCAGCCACCAGCCACATCGCCCCGCTCAGCGCCACAAACAACATGACGAACTGCCGGGCCGTCATCGCCCGAGGGGGGCGCAGCCGCAGCTGCGTACCTGACCCATCCGCTGATACCGGCAGCACCTCGATCATGTCGCAACCGCGCTTCAGTACGAGTGGTTCCTTCGCTAACGGTCTGCTGGGGAACGCTTCGATGTTAGCCCCCGCTGAACACGCGGGGCAAGGCTCCAATGCGGCTTTTTCATGCTGCACCGCAACCAGAAACCCATCGAAAATCAAGATCTTCCCGCTTTCCGTCGATCGACCACCGGTTCCAGGATGGCGCCCCACACCATGCACAAAACGTCAGAAAAGCTGCCGTTTCCACGCATGTGGAGGTGGCCGGCGCGGTCCTAGAATTGCCGCATTCCATCGGCGGTTTCCGTATGAACGCATTGCCCGAATCCGGCGCGCCGCGAGGCGTCGCCCCAGCTGTCCTTCTCGCTCCCGAACTCCCCCCCGCCCCGCCTGCACTGCGCGCGGCGATCACCGCCGCCTGGCTGAAGGACGAGACCGAGCACGTCCGCGAATTGCTCGACCAGGCGCGCCTGCCCGCCGCCGAACAGGCCAAGGTGCAGGCGCTCGCCGCCGATCTGGTCACCCGCGTGCGTGCCCGCGCCGCCAACCAGAGCGCGGTGGAAGCCTTCATGCGCCAGTACGACCTCGGCAGCGAGGAAGGCGTGCTGCTGATGTGCGTGGCCGAAGCGCTGCTGCGCATCCCCGACCAGGAAACCGCCGACAAGCTGATCCGCGACAAGCTCGGCGACGCCGACTGGAAAAAGCACCTCGGTGGCAGCGACTCGGTGCTGGTCAACGCTTCGACCTGGGGCCTGATGCTCACCGGCCATCTGGTGCAGATCAACGACCTCACCCGCGCCGACGTACCCGGCGCGTTCAAGCGCCTGGTCGGCCGCATCGGCGAGCCGGTGGTGCGCCTGGCCGTGCGCCAGGCGATGAAGATCATGGGCCACCAGTTCGTCATGGGCCGCACCATCGACGAAGCACTGGCACGCTCGCACAAGGGCGACAACGCCAGCTACCGCTATTCGTTCGACATGCTCGGCGAAGCGGCGCTGACCATGAAGGACGCCCGCCGCTATCTCGACGACTATCGCCGCGCGATCCACGCCATCGGCAGCGACAACCTCGCGCGCGGCGGCAAGAGCGACGGCGACGTGACCGCCTCGCACGGCATTTCGATCAAGCTGTCCGCGCTGTACCCGCGCTACGAGCACGCCCAGCGCGCCCGCGTGATGCGCGACCTCGCGCCGGCGGTGCTGGAGCTGGCGCAACTGGCCAAGTCCTATGGCATCGGCTGCACCGTCGATGCCGAAGAGGCCGACCGCCTGGAACTGTCGCTGGACATCATCGAAGCCGTGGTCAGCGATCCGACCCTCGCCGGCTGGGACGGCTTCGGCGTGGTCGTACAGGCCTACCAGAAGCGCACGCCCTACACGATCGACTACCTGGCCGACCTGGCCCGCCGTATCGGCCGTCGCCTGCAGGTACGCCTGGTCAAGGGCGCCTACTGGGACGCGGAGGTCAAGCGCGCCCAGGTCGAAGGCCTGCCCGGCTACCCGGTGTTTACCCGCAAGCAGAACACCGACGTGTCCTACCTGGCCTGCGCCAAGCGTCTGTTCGGTCACAGCGATGCGATCTACCCGATGTTCGCGACCCACAACGCACACACCATCGCCGCGATCCGCACGATCGCCGCCGGCCGCACCTACGAACACCAGAAACTGCACGGCATGGGCGATGACCTCTACGCCGAGGTGGTGCCGGCCGATCGCCTCGACCTGCCATGCCGCGTCTACGCACCGGTCGGCTCGCACGAAGACCTGCTGCCCTACCTGGTACGTCGCCTGCTCGAAAACGGCGCCAACTCCAGCTTCGTCAACCGCATCACCGACGAGAAGGTACCGATCGCAGACCTGATCCGCGATCCGGTCGAGGCCGTGTCCTCGTTCGCCTCCATCCCGCATCCGAAGATCCCGCTGCCGCTCGACCTGCTGCGCAGCCAGAACCAGAACAGGAAGAACTCCATGGGCGCCAATCTCGCCAACGACAACGAACTGCGCCAACTCGCCGAGCAGCTCAATGCAGCGATCAAGCCCTGGAAGGCCGGCCCACTGGTGCCAGGTGCCGTGGTCGCCACCGACGCCTTGCCGGTAACCAGCCCCGCCGACCGCAATCAGGTCGTCGGTCACTGGCAGCCCGCCGATACCGCCGCCGTCGAAAAAGCCTTAAGCAACGCCATCGCCGCGCAATCCGGCTGGAACCGCACCCCGGCCGCCAGCCGCGCCACCATCCTCGAACACGCCGCCGACCTGCTGGAAGCGCGCATGCCCGAGTTCATGGCGCTATGCGTGAAGGAAGCCGGCAAGACCCTGCCCGACGCCGTTGCCGAGGTACGCGAAGCGGTCGACTTCCTGCGCTACTACGCCGGCCAGGCCCGCGCCCAGTTCGGCGCACCCGAGAAACTGCCCGGACCGACCGGTGAGTCCAACGAACTGCAACTGCACGGCCGCGGCGTATTCGTCTGCATCAGCCCGTGGAACTTCCCGCTGGCGATCTTCCTCGGCCAGGTCAGCGCCGCGCTCGCCGCCGGCAACGCCGTCATCGCCAAGCCCGCCGAGCAGACCAACCTGATCGGCTTCGCCGCCGTGAAGCTGCTGCACGAAGCCGGCGTACCCGAGGCCGTGCTGCAATACCTGCCGGGAGACGGCGCCACCGTCGGCGCCGCACTGACCCAGGATCCGCGCGTGGCCGGCGTCGCCTTCACCGGCTCCACCGAAACCGCCCGCGCGATCAACCGCACCATGGCCGCACGCGACGCCGCCATCGGCGTACTGATCGCCGAAACCGGCGGCCAGAACGCCTTCATCGCCGACTCCTCCTCTCTGCCGGAAGCCGTGGTCAAGGACGCGATCGCCAGCGCCTTCATCTCCGCCGGCCAGCGCTGCTCGGCCGCACGCGTGCTGTTCGTCCAGGACGACATCGCCGACAAGGTGATGACGATGCTGGCCGGCGCGATGGCGGAACTGAAGGTCGGCGACCCAGGCCTGTTGTCCACCGACGTTGGCCCCGTGATCGACGCCGATGCGCTCAAGATCCTGCAGGATCACGCCGCGCGCATGGACCGTGAAGCCCGCCTGATCGCCCAGGCCTCGATCGGCAACGACATCGCCGCCGGCACCTTCTTCGCCCCGCGCGCCTACGAACTGCAATCACTCTCGCAACTGCAGCGCGAAGTATTCGGCCCGATCCTGCACGTGATCCGCTGGAAGGCCGACCAGCTCGACGCCGTGATCGACCAGATCAACGCCACCGGTTACGGCCTGACCCTGGGCGTGCACTCGCGCATCGACGAAACCGTAGACCGCATCGCCAACCGCGTCGCCGTCGGCAACGTCTACGTCAACCGCAACCAGATCGGCGCCGTGGTCGGCGTGCAACCCTTCGGCGGCCAGGGCCTGTCCGGCACCGGCCCCAAGGCCGGCGGCCCGCACTACCTGCTGCGCTTCGCCACCGAAAAGGTCGTCACCATCAACACCACCGCAGCCGGCGGCAACGCCTCCCTGCTGACCCTCGGCGACTAAGCCCCACATCACCATCGCAACACCCAAGGGCTGGAATGTCAGAGACATCCCAGCCCTTTTTTACGCCACCTTTTCAGCCCCTATCAAATCAACGGGTTACCAGCCCCTTGTGGAAATGGGCTTCACTACCCACACCCCTGCAAACGCTAGACTTTCAAAGGGCCAAAGGCACATCCGCCTCTAGCTCTCTGCCGCATAGGCAGCTCAGAAAATGCCGTCCGGGATGATGCCGGCCGCGTTGTGGCTCTCTGCCGCATAGGCAGCTCAGAAAGTCGCCATCGAGACCGAGCCCTTCGGCCAATCGTTCTCTGCCGCATGGGCGGCTAAGAAAGGTTGGCCCACCAAACTCCGGTGGTTTCGACTTCAGGCAATTCGGGCATGTCTGGATTGTATGCCTGCGGTTACTACGAAGTTTATAGGCGCGCAAA
>NZ_JBYSVX010000039.1:0-52221 GCF_058986605.1 Pseudomonas sp. GW821-FHT07E12
ACGTCGCCCTGCGGGTTTTTCCCGCTGGCTCCGTCGCTGCGGATGGGGGCCCCGGGTAAGTCAAAGTCCAAGGCAACAGCAACGGCAACGGCAACATCCTGGCGGCGGCAGGTACTTGCTATCCGCCAATCCCTGGCCACTTGATGTCAATCTGTGGCATTCCATTTCATTCGGTAAACATCACGCAACGAACTCGACATAAAGTGCCACCGCGCGGAACAACACCGCGTGGTCGCCGGTCCTGCGCAGCCCGGAAGGAACCCACTCAGCGCACCCAAAGGACCCGATTCATGTCGTTGCACCCCGCTTTCACCGATTCCACGCTGCGTGGCGCGGCCCTCGGCCGCCCAGCGCTGCGCCGCAACACGCTTGCCTGCGCCTGCGCCGGTCTGTTGCTGACCTGGGGCGCCGCCGCCTCGGCCCAGGACGCCGCGCCGCGTGCCGCCGATACCGCCACCTCGCTCGACCAGATCACCGTCACCGCCGAGCGCCGCGAGCAGAACCTGCAGGAGGTTCCGGTCTCGGTCGGGGTGATGCAGGGTGAGGCGATGCGCAACATCACCGCCGGCGGCGACGACACCTTGCTGGCGCTGTCCGGCCGCATTCCCAGCCTGTACGCGGAAACCACCACCGGCCGCATCTTCCCGCGCTTCTACATCCGTGGCCTGGGCAATATCGACTTCTACCTCGGCGCCTCGCAGCCGGTCTCGATCATCCAGGACGATGTCGTGCTCGAACACGTCGTGCTGAAGTCCAACCCGGTCTACGACCTCGACCAGGTCGAAGTGCTGCGCGGTCCGCAGGGCACGCTATTCGGCCGCAACACCACCGCCGGCATCGTCAAGTTCGACACGATCAAGCCCAGCGACGAGTACGCCGGCCGGGTCAACGCCAGCTATGGCAGCTACAACACCGTCTCGGTGGACGGCGGCTTCGGCGGCCCGATCAACGACGTGCTGTCGTTCCGCGTCTCTGCGCTGTACCAGCACCGCGACAACTGGGTCGACAACACCTACACCGGCCCCAGCGCCGACGGCACCGTCAGCCCGAAGAAGGACGCGATGGGCGGCTACGACGACCGCAACGCACGCCTGCAGCTGCTGCTCAAGCCCAGCGACGACTTCTCGATCCTGGCCTCGCTGCACACCCGCGACTACGACGGCACCTCCACGCTGTTCCTGCGCAACGCGATCGTGAAGGGCTCCAACGACGTCGACGTGCCGCGCGACAAGGTCGCCTTTGATGAGGCCCACGACAATCCGCAGGCCTACAAGACCCACGGCGGCTCGATCAAGGCGGTCTACGACTTCGGCAACGTCTCGCTGACCTCGATCAGCGCCTACGAGACCACCTCCGGCTACAGCCGTGGCGATACCGACGGTGGCGCGGCGGCCGATTACCCGGTCAACGGCGTGCCGAACGGCTACGGCCAATCGATGGGCCAGATCCGCAGCCTCGACCAGTACACCCAGGAACTGCGCCTGGCCAGCAACGAGACCAACCCGCTGTCCTGGCAGGTAGGCGCGTACTGGTTCGACGGTCGCGACACCACCGACTTCTACCAGCGCGCTTACTTTCTGGAAACCGCCGCACGCAACCCGAACAACTGGGTGCGCCTGCGCAACAGCAACACCTCGTGGGCCGGTTTCGGCCAGGTCAGCTGGAAAGCGACCGATGAGTTGACCCTGACCGCCGGCATCCGCCAGACCCGCGACTCCAAGGAAACCCGCCTGCTGAAGACCGCCGACCGCGCCGACGGCACGGTGACCTACACCGGCCGCCGCGACGTGAAGATGAGCGACACCCAGCCGAGCTGGGATCTGAGCGCGATGTACCAGTTCACCCCGGAGTTCGGCGCCTACGCCCGCGTCGCGCGCGGCTTCCGCGGCCCGACCATCCAGGGCCGCTCGGCGGTATTCAACAGCGACTTCACCACCGCCGACTCGGAAACCATCCTGTCCTGGGAAGCCGGCATCAAGAGCAGCCTGTTCGACAACCGCCTGCGCCTGAACGCCACCGCCTTCACCTACACCGTCGACGACATCCAGCTCAACGGCAACGATGCCAACGGCAACGGCGTGTTGTTCAACGCCGACAAGGCCAAGGCCTACGGCCTGGAAGCCGACCTCGACTGGCGCCCGATCCCGAACCTGTCGCTCAGCGCCGGCCTGAGCCTGCTGCACAGCGAGATCCAGGACAAGCGCGTCTACGCCCAGGTCTGCGCCCTCAACGGCGTGGTGGTGTGCACGGTCGAGGACCCGACCATCAAGGTCGGCGCCAACACCTTCGCCCAGATCGACGGCAACCCGCTGCCGAACGCCCCCAAGTACAACCTCAACCTGAGCGCCCGCTACGACATCCCGGTCAACGACGGCGGCGCCTACTTCATCGCCACCGACTGGAACAAACAGGGGTACACCAGCTTCGTCCTGTACGACAGCGTCGAGTTCAACTCCAAGGGCAGCTTCGAAGGCGGCCTGCGCGCCGGCTACACCGGCGGCTACGGCGCCTGGGAAGTGGCCGCCTTCGCCCGCAACATCACCAACGAAAAGAACCTCAAGGGCGTGATCGAGAACTACATGGCCGCCGTGTACAACGAACCCCGCATCATCGGCGTATCGGTGAACCTCAACTGGTAGTGATGGCTGAGGTATGACTCACGAAGGGCTGGCTGGATACAGCTGGCCCTTCGTGTTTGTGGAGCGCAAAAAGCCCGGGCTGTTGCTGTTGCTTGTGCCGTTGCCGTTGCCGTTGCCGTTGCCGTTGCCGTTGCTCGTGATTTTGCTGTCGCTCTTTGCTTTTGACTTCCCGGGGCCCCCATCCGCAGCGACGGAGCCAGCGGGCAAAAACCCCGCAGGGGCGACGTGCATGGATGCACGTCGTTTTCTGCCGCGGCATGGATGCCGCGTCAGAAAATCCCGCTGGCGCAGTGCACCCGTAGCGCAGCGGAGGGCGCGAGGACTGGGGCGTGCTTTCTTTGGGTTACCTTTCTTTGCACGAGCAAAGAAAGGTGACTCGCTCCGAAGGAGCGAAAGCCTTGGCTGTTGCAGTTGCAGTTGCTGCCACTGCAACGTCAAACCCAACAAGCAACGTCCATGGATCCCCGCGTTCGCGGGGATGACGATAGAGAGATCGCGTGGAAGTCACTGGGTCCCCGCCTGCGCGGGGACGACGGTAGTGAGATAGCGCGGGGAAAGTACGGCGCATCCTCCCGTACCGGAGCCGACGACAAACAACGAACAACTAAACCTGCGACCCCAACAAACACTCCTCCAACAACCCCTGCACCTCCCCCAACGACCCCACAATGCGATGCCCCATCGCAAGCACCCCCTCATCCGGCACCACCAGATCCGGAATCTGGATCGGCGTCATCCCCGCCGCCAACGCCGCCCGCACACCGGTCGGCGAATCCTCCAGCACCAGACAATGCCCAGGCGCCACGCCCAGCTTGCGCGCGGCCAACAGATAGATGTCCGGCGCCGGCTTGGCATGCTCCACATCGCTGCTGGTCACGATCGCATCGAACCGCCACAGCAGGTCCGCTGCCTCCAGCTTGCGCAACGCCAACGGGCGCCGCGTCGAAGTACCCACCGCGCGCGGGATCTCGTTCGCAGCCAGCCACTCCAGCAGCGCGATGATTCCCGGCCGATGCGGAATGCCCTGCTCGACCACGTCGACGTAAAGCTCGCGAGCCCGATCCAACAAGGCCTCCGCGCGTGCCCAACCGATACGTTCGGCCAGCATCGTCTGGCTCGCCGCATCGCCCTTGCCGACCATGCACAGCCAGTAGTCCGGCGCGATGTCCTCGCCCAACGACGTGGCGGCCCGGACCAGGCACTCGGTGATCGCGCGCTCGCTGTCGAGCATCAGCCCGTCCATGTCGAAGATCACCGCCTGCGGAAACTGCAACAACGGCTCCACCGCGCTCATCCCTGCTCCCCGCCGAACAGCACGTCGATGTCGGTCGGCGCCAGCGCGCGCCATTCGCCTTCGGCCAGCTCGCCCAGCCCGAGTCCACCGATACGGCTGCGATGCAATGCGACCACGTGATTGCCGGCGGCGGCGAACATGCGCCGCACCTGGTGGTAGCGGCCCTCGTGCAGGGTCAGGCGCGCGCGGCGTGCGTCGAGTACGTCCAGCTCGGCCGGCAGCAGCGGCTTGAGTTCCGATTCAAGCAACAGCGTGCCGCTGGCGAACAGCGCCGCCTCGTCGCCACGCAGATCCTGCGCAAGCTCGACCTCGTAGACCTTGTCCAGCTTCGACTTCGGCGACACGATCCTGTGCAGCAGCACACCGTCGTCGGTCATCAGCAGCAAGCCACTGGTATCGCGATCGAGCCGCCCCACCGGCGAAAGCACCGGCGCGCGCAGCCGGAAGCGTGGCGGCAACAGGTCGTAGATCAACCGGCCGCTGTCCTTGGTCGAACAGGTGTAACCGGTCGGCTTGTACAGCAGCAGCGCGAAACCCGGCGGCGGATCCAGCGGCTCGCCGTCGAAGCGGATCGCCTCATGCGGGGTCTGGTCGTCTGCGTACAACACCTCGCCCTGTGCATCAGTGAACAGGCCCTCGCGGAACATCTGCTGGACCTGCTTGCGGCTGCCGTAGCCGAGGTTGGCGATGTGCTTGAGCAGCTTCATGCGCGACCGCCACGGGTGGCCAGCAGCGCCTTGAAGCCATCACGCTCGGCCAGCACGCGCACCGTGCCGAACTGCGCATCCAGCACCTGCTCGTACGGTAGATGGCGATTGGCGACCACCAGCAGGCGTCCGCCCGGACGCAATGCCTGCGCCGCCGTCGCGATGAAGCGCCGACCGATGTCCGGGCGCTCCTCGCGCGCGGGCGTGTGGAACGGCGGGTTGCTAACAATGAAATCGAAGCGTCCGCCCAGCCCGGCAGTGACGTCCTGCCAGTGGTAACCCAGCCGCACCTTGTCCTCGAACGCATGCAGGTTCCTGCGCGCCAAGGCCAGCGCACGCGCCTCGGCCTCGTACAGATCGAGCGCGCGGATCTGCGGGCAACGCTGCAACAGCTCGCTCGACAGATAGCCATACCCCGAACCGAGATCGGCGCCATGGCCGGCGAGATCGGCCGGGAAATGCTCGGCCAACAGCACCGAGGCCGGATCGATCCGATCCCAGGCGAACACGCCCGGACGACTGGTGAAACGTCCGCCCACGATCGGCCGTGGCGCGTCCAGCGCCAGCCAGCGCGCGTGCAGATCGGCGTCATGGGTGCCGTGCAGCGGCGCGGTCCAGTAGACGCGGCAGTGATGCTTGGTCATCTTGCCGCCGAGGCCCGCCAACTGCTGCAGATCGCTCTCGCTGGACTTGGCGCCCTCGTTGTTGGCCTGGCAGGCCACCACGATCCCGCCCGGTGCGGCCAGCGCGACCGCGCGTGCAAACAACGCGCGTGCCTCCTCGCGCTGCCGCGGCGGCAATACCAGCACCAGCGGGTAGCGCGTCCCGGAGGCCTCGACCGCGGCTTCATCCAGTACATCCCAGCCGGAGCGCTCAAGTGCCTCGGCGAATGGCCGGAAGCTCTGCTCGCACAGCAGCCCTCCAGCAGCGGCATGCTGACGCAGCGGCCAGCCGTCACGGGCACGCAGGAACAGCGCACGGCCGCCGGGCCAGCGCAACGGGCCCTGTGTGAACGGCAGGAACAGGGTTTCGAGTGGAGCGTCTTGCAGGGCGGCCATTGCATGCGATACCGACACTAGGCCGCATATTCTATCGGTCGCGGGCGATGACTGCTGCCTCGACACTTCCGGCCGCCGCGACTCCGGCAGAAGACCCACCGCCGTTCAAGCATCGGCTCCATCACCAGAAAACGTTCCCGGTGTTCGGCGGATGCGGAAACACCCAAACAACGCTGGACGCCGCGCGGACAGAACATCGCGTCCTCCTTCACACGACCACAGGCTGCCCCCGCCTCGCACCCACGTCACCATCATGGTCCGCGACAACGCATATGTGCTGCTTCGCAACACGAACAGGATGCAATTGATCGACGCACGCGCCTTGCAGCTCCACGAATCCCTATGCTCCAATCGGGACGCAGCATAGGAATTGCCAACTAGAAAGCAGTAACCACATGGAGGGAGAATGAATCTCGAGTATCCGTGGTTGAAGAGTTATCCCGCTGGCGTGCCGCATCAGATCGATCCAGACGAATACCCATCGATCGTATCGGTCCTGCAATCCTCACTTGAGAAATACCGCGACCGTCCAGCGTTCTCCCATATGGGACGCTCGATCACCTATGCGGAAGTCGATGCCTACAGCAAGCAGTTCGCCGCCTATCTTCTCGGCGAGCTGAAACTGAAGAAAGGCGATCGCCTCGCGATCATGATGCCGAACTGCCTGCAATATCCCATCGCGCTGTTCGGTGCGTTGCGGGCGGGCCTGACGGTGGTCAACACCAATCCGATGTATACCGCACGCGAGTTGAGGCATCAGCTCGTCGATTCCGGCGCGAGCGCGATCCTTGCCCTGGACAACTTCGGCAAGACCGTCCAAGAAGTCCTCGCCGATACCCAGGTCAAGCACGTCATCACCACCGGCCTCGGCGACCTGCTGCCATTCCCGAAAGGCAGCCTCGTCAACTTCGTGGTGAAACACGTGAAGAAGATGGTGCCGGATTACCACATCCCGGGCGCCATCCGCTTCCGCAAGACTCTGCAGCTCGGGCAGCAGCATCCGCTGCCGAGCGTGGATATTTCCCCCGAGGATATCGCCTTCCTTCAATACACCGGCGGCACCACCGGCGTATCCAAGGGCGCGATGCTGAGCCACCGCAACCTCGTGGCCAACATGCAGCAGGCATCCGCCTGGATCGGGCGCAATGCCCGCATGGGCGAGGAAGTCATCATCACCGCGCTGCCGCTGTACCACATCTTCGCGCTGACGGCGAACTGCCTGGTCTTCATGAAGTTCGGCGGCCGCAATCACCTGATCACCAACCCGCGTGACATGCCGGGGTTCGTGAAAGAACTCGGCAGCGTGCCGTTCACCGCGATCACCGGCGTGAACACGCTGTTCAACGGGCTGCTCAACACGCCCGGTTTCGACAAGCTCGACTTCTCCCGCTTCCACCTCTCGCTCGGTGGCGGCACCGCCGTGCAACGCGCCGTTGCCGAACGCTGGAAGCACGTCACCGGCAGCACGCTCATCGAAGCCTACGGCCTGACCGAAACCTCGCCCGCCGCCTGCATCAATCCGATGGATCTGGCCCAGTACAACGGCTCGATCGGCCTGCCGGTCTCGTCCACCGAGGCCTGCGTCGTGGATGACCAGAACAACACACTGGGCATTGGCGAGATCGGCGAGCTGTGCATCCGCGGCCCGCAGGTGATGAAGGGCTACTGGCAGCACCCTGCCGAAACCGCCAAGGTCATCGACGAGCACGGCTGGCTGCATACCGGCGACATGGCGCGGATGGACGACAACGGCTTCTTCCATGTCGTCGACCGCAAGAAGGACATGATCCTGGTCTCGGGCTTCAACGTGTATCCGAATGAAGTCGAGGACGTCATCGCGCTGATGCCCGGCGTGCTGGAGGTGGCTGCGTTCGGCGTCCCCGACGAGAAGTCCGGCGAAGCCGTGAAGGTCGTGATCGTCCGCAAGGATCCCGACCTCGTCGAGGAGCAGGTCAGGGCTCACGCACGCGCCAACCTGACCGGGTACAAACAACCAAAACACGTGGAATTCCGTACCGAACTGCCCAAGAGCAACGTCGGCAAGATATTGCGCCGCGAGCTCCGCGCCGAGGCCGCGACATCGCACCACGGGGCCTGATGCCCCACAGGAAATCCACGACAGGCGCCATGCGCACCTGCATCGCAGACAAGGAGCCAGGATGCTTCCGCACGCCAACCCTGCATCTTCATCCGCCACGTTGACCCGGATCGACGACGATCCGGTATTCGCCTCGCGGATGCAGAAGTTGATCCAGCTTTCGCGGGATCGCCACGTCAACAGCTTCTCGCAGATCAGCTGGCCCGAGGCGATACCGGACGACGAATGGTGGCTGTCCCCGGAACTGCTGAGCGTGCATGGCACCGAGCATGCCGACGCACTGTCGGAAGCGCAGCTCAAACGGCTGTCGAAATGGGAGTGCATCAACGCCTTCAGCCTCAATGTCGAAGGCGAGCGCGAGCTGATCAACATGCTCTCGGCCCAGCTCTACGCCCCGGACCTGCCTCATATCGAAAGCTACATCCATCACTTCATCGATGAGGAAAACAAGCACCTTTGGTTCTTCGGCGAGTTCTGCCGTCGCTATGGCGGCAAGATCTACTCCAGCAAGAAGACCGGCATCGCCAGCGAGCGTTTCGGCAAGGAGATGGAATTCTTCCTGTTGTTTGCCCGCATATTCCTGTTCGAGGAGATTGGCGGCTACTACAACGTCGTCGCTGGCGGCGACGAGCGGGTCTCCCCTTTCGTACGGCTGATCCATCAGGTCCATCACGCCGACGAAGCCCGCCATATCACCTTCGGGCGGGCGATCCTGGCGCAGGCCAAGGACATCGCATTCACCGCCAGCACACCGGCGGAATGCGAGGGCGCCGTCGCCCATCTGCAGCGTTTCCTGCAGATTTCCATCGAAGCGCTGTACCAGCCGGCGATGTACCGCGACAGCGGGATCGAAGGTGGCGTGACGCTGCGGCGGCAACTGCTGTCGCACCCGGTGCGCCGCGAGCACCACGCCTCGGCGCTGCTGAAGCGGCCACTGAAGTTCATGAACGACATCGGCATCGGACTGGAAGGGAACCCAGCGTGAGCATCGGCACCCCAGGTATCGAAACCCTGCGCGAATGGCTGCTCGAGAAGCACCCGGACCTCGCACACATCGACGACGACACCGACCTGTTCGAGCACAAGCTGCTCGATTCGATCAACTTCGTCGAGTACATCCTCATCATCGAGGAGCTGATCGACCGGGAAATCCCCGTCACTCCCGATCTGATCCCCAGGACCGCCACCCTCGCCCGCGTCCGCAGCCACTTCTTCGCGAACTAGCCGGGCAACCCGCATCGCGCACGCCACAGCCATGGCGTGCGATCGCACCGGCCTCGACATCGAGGCAGAAAACCAGGGGAATCGAGATTCCCGCACTGCACCGACCTACAAGGAGTTTCCTCATGCAGCGCCCTGAAACCCGCGACCCGAGCACGCTCATTCCCTCCGGTCCCGTCGCACCCATTCTGCTCACCGGCGCCACCGGCTTCCTCGGCGGCCATTACCTGTTGCGCAGGGTCGAATGGGCCGGGCCGGTCTACGCGATCGTGCGTGGCGAGTCCGAGCGGCAGGCCCGTACCCGGCTGTATACGCATCTGGCCGAATGCGCTGCATCGTACGGAAGATGGCTACCCAAAGAGCTGCTGGACGCACGCCTGCACGTGCTGGTCGGTGACATCACGCTTCCCGACTGCGGGCTGGATGCGAGCAGCCTCATCCGGCTCCGCGATGCGCGACCGCGCGAGTTCTGGCATTGCGCCGCCAGCCTGAAGTTCGAGGACCGGCATCGCCGCGAGATCTTCGAGCAGAACATCGGCGGCACCGAGCACATGCTCGAGCTGTTCCGCAAGGTGTGCCACGACGATACGCATGCGGAATTCGTGCACATCTCGACCGCCTACAGCGTCGGCAAGGTGCAGGGCCTGATCGAGGAAACCCGCCACTCCCCGGACCGCGAGTACAACAACACCTACGAGGAAAGCAAGAATCTCGCCGAGAACCGCGTGATCGACTTCTGCCAATCGCATCGCCTGAGTTACCGCATCCTGCGGCCGTCGGTGGTGATGGGGCCGCGCGCGAGCCATCACAGCGGCACCACCCGCTTCGGCGTGTACGGCTTCATGAAGGAGGTGTATCGACTGCGCGAAACGCTCAGGAAGCTGAAACACCCATTGGAGCTGCTTGGCAGCGAACGGGCCACCGTGAACCTCACCCCGGTCGACGAGTGTGTCTACGACATGCTCAGCCTGTCTTCGAAAGGGTTCGGCGACCAGCGCTTCTTCCACCTGAGCAATCCGGAAGGCATCGGCATGCCGGAGATGATTGCGATGGTCGACCGCAAGACCGAGGCGAACCGTCTCGCCTTCGTTTCCGAGCGCCGCCAGGAGGCCGGCCCGCTGCAGGAATTGTTCGACGAGCGCACTCGGTTCTACGCCGGCTACTACAACGGGGAAAAGCATTTCCTGCGCAGCGCCTCGCCGCAGCCCCAGCTCGACTGGCACGATGTCGATCGCTATCTGTCCTCGTTCCTGCTGGAGCTGCAGCAGGAAGAGATCGACGGCACCGGATTCCGCTCGCAGACCGTGGCGGCCCGCGACGGCGCCGCGCTGCGGGTGTTTACCAGCGGCAGCCGTTCCCTGCCGCCGCTTCTGCTCGCCAACGCCTACGGCATGCCGGCGGAATTCATGCTGCCGCTGGCCCAGCGCCTGCGCAATCACTTCCACGTGGTCACCTGGGAATGCCGCTGGGTGCCCGACGTCGAGCACGCATTCGAGCCGGACGATTGTGGATCGCTCGTGCATGCGCAGGACATGATCGATATCCAGAAGGCATTGGGCCTGGGGCCATCCGGCGTCATCGGCTGGAGCAGCGGCGCGCAGATCGCACTGCGTGCGATGGCCGCGTTCCCGGAACGCATCCGCGCCGGGCTGCTGCTCAATCCCGGCGTATCGATCTCGCCCTCGGAAACCGTCCGGGTTACCCGCTTCGAAGCCGGCATCCGCTCCCTGTTCGACAAGATCGCCGGCAATTACCGCATGGCGGAGAAGTACTGCGAACTGATCTACGGCGAGACGGCCGCCGACGCGGGCGACTCCAGGATGCTGAGCAACATCCTGACCAGCACCGATCCGTACCTGCTGTACATGACCAGCCTTCCGTTCCGCACTCCCGAGTCGCTGTTCCGCTACGCGAACATGATGCGCACGTTGTTCGGCGAGCGGCCGGATGCGTGGACCCGCGATGTGACACAGCCGGTGCTGGTCTACGTCGGCGAGCGCGACGTGGTCACCCATCCGGACATCGGCAAGGCCCTGTGCGATGGCCTGCACCAGGGCTATCTGCATCAGGATGCGGAAGGCGATCACTTCAGCCATTACTACGACCAGCGCGTGGCGGATCTGGCATGCCGACACCTCGCGCCAGACCAGCAGAACGCCGCATGAGGCCAGCACACGCCACGCGACGGATTCGCGCGATCGATCACGTCCTCGATTCCGCCACGCGCTTTCCTGATCGGCCCGCGCTGTGGGTGGATGGCCGCAGCTATTCCTATCGCCTGCTGAAGGCACATGCACAGCGCCTGGCCACCCGACTCGATGCTGTCGCCGGCACGGTGTGCGCCACGCTCGGCGAACGCAGCCTCACCGCCTACTGCGCCCCACTCGCCTGCATGCTCGCCGGCAAGATCCATGTGCCGCTCGGAGCGAGTTTCCCTGAGGCTCGGATGGCGGACATTCTCCAACGCACCCGGCCCGCCGCGCTCATCTGCGACGAGTACGGCGCCGCGCAGCTGCCCGGCCTGGTCGGCAGGCTGGATTTTCCGTTGACGGTATTGACGCCGGAATACGGTCCCGACGACGTGATGGCGGATGAGCAGGCGCCGCCATCATCCGACGGCCGGCCGGCGGCGATCGCCGCTGCCCAGGACGTCGACGACACCATCGCCTCGTCAGGCATCTCGTCAGGACTCGCCGTGGCGGACGAGGACATCGCCTACGTGCTGTTCACCTCGGGCAGCACCGGCTCGCCCAAGGGCGTCGCCGTCGGCCACGATGCGTTGTGCGCCTATCTGGATGCCGTGCTCGCCCACTATCCCGAACTCGACGAGCAGCAGCGCTGCACGCAGTTCTTCGAGCCCACCTTCGACCTGTCGATGCACGACATGTTCGTGACCTGGGCGGCGGGCGCATGCCTTTACTGCGTGCCCAGGTCGGCGTTGATGATGCCGACGGATTTCGTCAACGAGCATCGGCTGACCGTCTGGTTTTCAGTACCGTCGCTGGCGGCCACGTTGCAGCGGTACCGGCTGCTGGACGCAGGCGCGCTGCCCACGCTGAAACTGGCGCTGTTCTGCGGCGAGGCCTTGCCCGGGCCGCTGGCCGACGCCTGGAGGACCGCCGCGCCCCATGCCCGCTGCGAGAACCTGTATGGGCCGACCGAGGCGACCATCGCCTGCACCGCGCATCGCGTCCAGGCACGGGACAGCGAATGCTCCGTGGTTCCGATCGGCACCGCGTTCCCCGGCATGCAGATCGTGGTGGTGCGCGAGGACGGCAGCCGCTGCGAAACCGGCGAGATCGGCGAACTGCTGCTCGGCGGCGCGCAGCTCGCCCTCGGTTATTGGCACGACCCCGCGCAGACTGCCGCGCGCTTCGTCAACGCGCGTTTTATCGGCCTGGATGCCACACGCTGGTACCGCAGCGGCGATCTGGCCGTGATTGCGCCCGACGGTATCGCCCACTTCTGCGGCCGGGCGGATCGCCAGATCAAGCTGCGCGGCTACCGCATCGAGCTGCAGGAGGTCGAGGCGCACCTGCGGGACGCCTGCTCGAGCCCGGACCATCCCGCGCAGGTGGCGGCGATCGCGATCCACACCCGCCAAGGCGAAGCCGCCAGCGGCATCGCCGCATTCGTGGTCCGCGCCCACTTCGATACCCGCGCCGCCTTCGCCGCCATGAAACAGCGGCTGCCGTCCTACATGGTGCCCAGCCAGATCCATGTGTTGGACGCGCTTCCGCTCAACGCCAACGGCAAGACCGATTACAAGGCCTTGGCCGGGCTCCTGCACGCGCAGAAACCGGTCCGGCGCACACGACCGACCCGAGACGACGAAAAGGTGGAATGAACGTGGAAACAACCCCACAAGCGCACTGCATCTTCTGCGACATCGTCGGCGGCAGGCTGCCCGCGAGCGTGGTCCACGAGGATCCGCACTGGATCGCGGTGATGGACATTCATCCGATCCGGGAAGGCCATGTCCTGATCATCCCCAAATCCCACGTCGCAAGAATCGCGGAACTGGACCTGTCCTCACAGCAGCGGCTGTTCGCGCTGGCCGACGGCGTCCTGCGTGCGCAGGAGTCCGGCGGCCATGCGATCGGCGGCGGCAATCTGCTGCTGAACGACGGCATTGCCGCCAATCAGCACATCCCCCACCTGCACCTGCACTGCATTCCGCGCAAGCGCGGCGATACGGCCGGTTTCGGCCTGCGCCTGCTCGCCCGCACGGTCGGCCTGTTCGGGTTGAAAACCGCAAGAAGCAAGCTGGACGCGATCTCGCGCACGCTGGCCTCGCACCTGCCGCAGGACATCACCGGAACAGCGTCGCGGGAGTGATGCAACCAAGGCTGAAACCGGGCATTGATGCGACCGCATCGACGTTCGTGTCGCTCCGACCCGGCCCCGGGATGGACCGTGCCGGCGCGAGCCAACATACTCGCCCGCACTATGGTCAGGGGAAGGGGAT
Source organism: Pseudomonas sp. GW821-FHT07E12 (assembly GCF_058986605.1). Lineage (NCBI taxonomy): Bacteria > Pseudomonadati > Pseudomonadota > Gammaproteobacteria > Pseudomonadales > Pseudomonadaceae > Pseudomonas > Pseudomonas sp. GW821-FHT07E12. Next base: position 13,486 of record NZ_JBYSVX010000039.1, read on the forward strand.
CCGGATGAAGCAGTGGAGCAGGCGAACATTCCTGGGAGCGGGCCTCGGCGGCCTGCTCGCATCTTCGTTGCACGCGGCCGAGCGGGCGCCGAGCGATGCCGAGCGGGCGATCACCGACGCCTTCGTCGAGGCCAACGGCTTCCAGGGCGTGATCCTGCTTGCCCGCCGGGGAAAGCCCGTGAACGCGCGCAGCTTCGGCATGGCCGATATTGAGGCGCACCAATCCGCCACGGTCGATACGCCGTATGCGCTGGCCTCCATATCCAAGTGGCTCACCGCGATCACGGTGCTGCGTCTGGTCGAACAGCAACGACTCGACCTGGACGCACCGATCACCCGCTACCTCAAGCACTACCGCGCCGATACCGGCGACAAGGTAAGACTGCGGCACCTGCTGTCCAACGCCAGCGGCATCCCCAACATGTTCAACCCGAAGATCAAGGACGACCCGGGTCTGTGGACCCGCGCGTTCACCACCGACGAGGCAATCGCGGCGTTCTGCTCGGGCGACCTGACGTTCGAGCCGGGCAGCCGGTTCTCCTACGACCTCACCAACTGGATCCTGGTCAAAGGCATCGTCGAGGCGGTTGCCGGCGGGGATTTCGAGGCGACCGTGCAGACGCTGACACTCGCCCCGCTCGGGCTGTCGCACATCCTGCCCGGACATTCCGAGCAGGCACGCGCACAAATCGCCGCGGCCTACAGCTCGGTCTCGCCCCCCGTGCGCAAGATGTATCCGCGGCTCCCATACACGCTGGCTTCCGGGGGCTACGTCGGCACCGCCGGCGACCTGCTGCGCGCGGCGCGCGGCGTCTACGACCAGGCGTTCCTGAGCGCCGCATCACGCGAAGCACTGAGCACCGTCCTGGTCCGCGAGCAGGACTACGCACTTGGCGGACGTGTCAAAACCCTGTCCGTGGACGGCACGCCTCACCGGTTCGCCTGGGAGACGGGGCAAACGGACGGCTATCGCTCGCTGCTCGCCCATCGCCTGGATGGCCAGAGCAGCCTGGTGGTGTTGAACAACACCAGCATGTCGCAGAAAACCATCGACGAATTCGCCTACGCCATGTTCGGCGCTTCGCTCATCCCCGACGGACAGGTCGAGCCGGGGTGATCACGGCCATCCGCATCCCCCGGCCTGAAGCCCACCGCCATGCCTACGGCGTTGCAGCCGGTGCGGCTGCCGGTGCAGCCTTCGGCGTCACCCGCCAGATCACATTGCCAACGTCGTCGGCTACCAGCAGCGCGCCACGCTTGTCCAGGGTCACGCCGACCGGGCGGCCTTGTGCGCCGCCATCGGCATCGAGAAAGCCGTCCAGCACGGTCAGCGGCATGCCCTGCGGTTTGCCGTTCACGAACGGGACGAAGATCACCTTGTAGCCACTCGGCGGATTGCGGTTCCACGAGCCGTGCTGGCCGATGAAAGCCCCGTCGTGGAAGCGCGCCGGCAACAGTTCGCTGCCGGAGAACGCCAGTCCGAGCGAGCCGGTATGCGCGCCCAGTGCGTAATCCGGCTTGATCGCCCGGGCGACCTTCTGCGGATCCTGCGGCTGTACCCGCTCGTCCACGTGCTGGCCGTAATAGCTGTACGGCCAGCCGTAGAAGCCGCCTTCGCGTACCGAGGTGATGTAATCCGGCACCAGATCGCTGCCGATCTCGTCGCGTTCGTTGACCGCCGTCCACAACTGCTGCGTGGACGGCTCCCAGGCCAATCCGACCGGATTGCGCAGGCCATCGGCATAGACGCGGATGCTGCCGTCGTCGGTATCGACCTGCAGGATCGCCGCGCGGTTCAACTCGGCGTCCATGCCGTTCTCGCCGATGTTGCTGTTGGAGCCGACACCCACGTACAGATGCTTGCCGTCCGCGCTCGCCAGCAGCGACTTGGTCCAGTGATGGTTGATCCCGCCCGGCAGGTTGGCGACGAACTCGGGCTTGTCGGTGATATGGGTATCGCCATCCTTGTACGGAAAGCGCACCAGCGCATCGGCGTTGGCGACGTAGAGACGGTCGCCGATCAGCGCCATGCCGAACGGCGAATACAGCCCGGTCAGGAACTGGGTACGGGTCTCGGCGACGCCGTCGCCGTCGGTATCGCGCAGCAGGGTGATGCGCTCGGCACTGGGGGTGCGTGCGCCGGCCTTGCTCATCACCGCGCCGGCGATGCGATCGCGCAGCGTCGGATCTTTCTCCGGCCGCGCCGGGGCATTGCTCTCAGCCACCAGCACATCGCCATTGGGCAGCACGTAGACCCAGCGCGGATGATCCAGGCCACGCGCGAAGGCGGTGACCTGCAGGTCGTCGGCCGGCACCGGTGCAGCGCCTTCGGCCCAGCCCTTCACCGGCGCGATCTTGACGGTCGGGATCAGCCGGTTGACCGGGTCCGGCAATACCGGATCAGGCCCGATCCCGCGCTCGACCGGATACTTGGCGGTGTCGCCGCACGCGACGAGCAGGCATGCGGCAAGCGCGGCCAATGGCCAACGAACCGACTGAATCAGGGCGGGAGTCATCGTAGGGGGCTTCCTGGGACGGGAACGGCAGCGGCGATGATGCCGCCCGTACACGATACACGCGTAAACGTTCCGTCAAGACGTGGCGATAACATGCCTATCTTCGGTCTATGCCCACCAACATGTGACTAGCTTCGCGGCTGGATCACCCCGGCAAGTTCGGCAGGCAACGCTACACCCCGCCTGACTGCAACGGCGGCAGCGTCCGCACTTCACGGATCGTGTCGAGCCAGATCAGGTGCTGCTGCACCGGCGTATCCAGATCGTCCAGCCGCAGCAGGCTGTTCATGCCTTCCTGCTCGTCCTGGTCGCGGAATGCCTGGATCGTCGGCTGCACCGGCACCGTGCCGAGTATGCAGCGGCCATCGTCGAGCCTGATCTGCACCCGCGCCTCGCTCGGCAGTTGCACGATCCAAGCCTCCAGCGCGGCGATCTGCGACTGGCCCGAATAGACGTGCCTGGCGTACTTGGACATGGGGCACCTCGCGGTTCCGGAACGGAAAACCACGCTACCCGCTCCCCCGTGAAAGACCAGCCAAGCCGCCCGCGTCACATCTCGCGGGCATCGCGTACCGCGGCGACCAGTTGCGCCACGCTGTACGGCTTGGCCAGATGGCCCTGGAAACCAGAGGCCAGCGCGCGGTCGCGGTCGTCACTGCGTGCCAATGCGGTCACCGCCACCGCCGGCAACGCCGCCGCGCCCAGTCCCATGTTCTCGCGGATGGTGCGGATCAGGCCGTAGCCATCCATGCCCGGCATGCCGATGTCGGTGAGCATCACATCGAAGCGCGCGTGCGCGCCGTCGTCGAGCAGTTCCAGCGCGTCGGTCGCGTTGGCGGCGACGGCGACCTCGGCACCCTGTTCCTCGAGCAGGCGCCGCAGGTAATCGCGCATGTCCGGCTGATCCTCCACCGCCAGCAGACGCCAGCCGTTCAATGCCTTGGCCTCCACCACCTGTTCCGAGGCCAGGCTGCGCTTGAGTTCGCGCCGTGGCCGCTTGTGCAGCTCCGGGGTGTATTCGGGCAGGCGCACGGTGAAGGTCGCGCCCTTGTCGGGGCCTTCGCTGGCGGCGGCAACCTGGCCACCGTGCATCTCCACCAGTTGCTGCACGATCGCCAAGCCCAGGCCGAGACCGCCGTGACGACGCGTGGTGGTGCCGTCGGCCTGGCGGAAACGACCGAACAGGTGCGGCAGGAATTCCGGGGCGATGCCATCGCCGGTGTCGCGCACGCTGACCACGAAGTGGCCGCTCTCGTGCACCACCTCCACCTCGATGCTGCCGTTCGCGGGGGTGAACTTGATCGCATTGGACAGCAGGTTCCAGAACACCTGCTGCAGGCGCGTGGCGTCGCCAAGCACCAGGCAGGGCTCCTCCGGCACGCGCAGGCTGATCGTATGCGCCTTGCCTTCGGCAACGGGCTCCTGTGAACCGATCGCCTCGCGCAGCTGGTCGCTCAGATCCAGCGTCTCCACCTCCAGCTGCACCTTGCCGAGCAGCATGCTGCTCAGATCGAGCATGTCCGAAATCAGCCGCTTCTGTACCCGCGCGCTGCCGGCGATCACCGACAATCCCTTGTAGCTGGGATCGGCATCTTCCAACCGCTGCAGCAGCAGTTCGCTCCAGCCGAGGATCGTGGTCAGCGGCGTGCGCAGTTCATGCGAGAGCGTGGCCAGGAACTCGTCCTTCAGCCGGGTCATGTTCTCGGCCTCGTTGCGCGCGATCCGCTCCGATTCCAGCAGTTGCTCGCGCGCCAGTTCGATCTCGCGACGCTCGGTGACGTCCGGGCTGCTGCCGGCCAGGCCGATGAAGCGCCCGCCGGCGGAATAACGCGGCATCGCGCTCATCTCGATCCAGCGCCAGCGCCCGTCGTGACGGCGCGCACGCACCAGCGCCCGCATGCCGTGCTGCCGTTCGAGTGCCGCGGCCAGTTCGAACTGGAACACCGGCAGGTCTTCCGGATGCAACAGTTCGCTCCACGCCGGGACCGTGCCGCTGGCGATGTCCAGGCCGAAGAAATCGCCGTACGCGCTGTTGACGAAGCGCACCACGCCGTGGGAATCGAGCACCCACACCGGCATCGGCAGACCATCGGCGAGCGCGCTGAAGCGCGCCTCGCTCTCGGCCAGCTCGCGTTCGATGCGCTTGCGCTCGGTGATGTCCAGAAACAGGATCCCGACCCGCCGCTGCCCCGGGTCGCCGATCCGGAACGCATCCACCGCATGCCAGCTCTTCTGCGCCCGCGCCTCCAGCTCGAAACGCAGGCGCCGGCCGGTCAGCACCACCTCGCCATAGCGGCGAATCCATTCGCCATCGCTGTGCGGCAGCAGCGACCGGATCGAACGACCGACCGGATCGCGCAGACCGGTCAGGCGCTCGAAGGCTTCATTGACGTCGAGAAACACGTAATCGACCGGTCGATCCCCCTCGAACACCAGCTCGATCACGCAGAACCCGGCGTCCATGCTGCCGAACATGTCGCGATAAACCCCCTCCTCCAGCATTCCGAGGGCGCGGGTGGACGGCATTTCGGAAGACGGGAAAGACGTGCTCAAGCGGACATCCTGGGCATGGGCAGGCGGTGGTTGCGCGACCGGACGCGCATCAGGCCACAACCGATGTTGTCATAGGGTGGAAAGACCCGTCGGGCACGTCAAGCCAGTACACGCATTGGGCGGCAGCAACACGATCAGCATCATATTGCCGACGATACACGCCAATACAAGCCAGCCGGGCAAACATCGCGCGTCCTCCCCGGACGCACGCGCTAGGCCTCCAGGTAGGCCGGTGCCGGTTGGTCGAGATCCTGCTCGATCGCACCCCGCGCAAGCCGGGTGTAGTTGTCGCGCGGCCCCTGCCCGCGCCCAACCAGCATTCCTTGATAATCCAGCCCTCGCCAGACCCGCGCGGTCCATTCCACGCAGTCCTCGGCCAACACCAGCATCAGCGAGTAGCGGTAATCGATACCGGCCACGGTGCGATAGGCATACACCGGCGGAAACTGCGCCGCGACCTTGCCCTGCCCGGCCAATGCCTCCAGTTCGCGGCACAGCGAGGTGCGCAAGTCGGTGGCGCCGTCGTCGGATTCGGGTTGGCGCGCTTGCAGGTCGCGATCGCTCTGCAACGCGACGAACGCCGCCGCCCCGGTTTCCGGGTTGTGACCATGCTGCCTGGCCCAGTCGATGAACTGGAGCTTGAGATCGGGAGGGGATGCGGGGGAGACACGGGGAACCTTCATGACTGAAACATCTCGAACGGCTTCATCGCCATCCTGCGCCGCAGCCCGTGAAGCGCGCGCCGATGCACGGTGAACCTGTCGTCATGGCACGACCGCCCGAGCCGTATTAATGCCCGACAACAGTGACGCACGTCATGTCGGCGCGCCATTGCGGGCGTGCGTTCCCCGGAGCAGACTCACTGCAACGTCCCAATGGGAGGACAGCCATGAACAAGACTTTCGCTTCCGCCGCCGTGCTGCTGGTCGCGCTCGCCGCCGCCACGGCTGCGGATGCGCGCGTGCGCACCGTCACCGACCCGCAGGCGCCGCGTGCGCTTGCCAGCAACGTCGACAGCCCGGTCAAGGTCAGCTGGACCGATCCAGCCCAGTTCACCGACATCCGCTACAGCCGCAACCGCTGGGAAGCCGAGCGCGGCAACTGGGTCGGCGATCTCGCCGGGTACTTCCAGAAGACCGTCGCCAAGCGCCTGCCACCGGGCCAGCAGATGCAGATCACCATCACCGACATCAAGCGCGCCGGTGACTACGAGCCGTGGCACGGTCCGCGCTTCGACGATGTGCGCATCGTCAAGGACATCTATCCGCCGCGCATGTCGTTCAACTGGGTCCGCACCGACGCCTCCGGGCAGGTGATCGACCAGGGCGAGAAGAAGCTGGTGGACACCGCGTTCCTGATGGGCAACGTCTCGATCACCGACAGCGACCCGCTGCGCTACGAGAAACGGATGATCGACGACTGGGTGCGCCGCGAACTGCGCGACGACCGCTTCACCGCCGAGCGTTGATGCATCGTAGGAGCGGCTTCAGCCGCGATGGCGCTGTCATGCAGATCCCTCTGCAACAGCCCGCACATCCATGTGCGGGGATTCAAATGGGAAAGCGCCATCGCGGCTGAAGCCGCTCCTACAACGCCCTAGGTTGTTTCGATGTAGCGGCGCGGTACGCGCTTGAGCCCGGACAGCATCTGGTACGCGCTTGAATTGCAGCGCGTGGCCAGTTCACCGACCCGCGGGCCGGCGCCCCACAATTCCACCGGCGTGCCGACCTCGGCCTGCAGGTGTTCGGTCAGATCCACGGTCAGCATGTCCATCGACACACGCCCGATCAATTGGCCCGGCGCACCGTCGATGCGTACCGGCGTACCGTTCGGCGCGAACTGCGGGTAGCCGTCGGCATAGCCCATCGCGACCACGCCCACGCGCGTGGGACGCTCGGTGACGAAGCGCGCGCCGTAGCCGATCGGCTCACCAGCTGCCAACTCGCGCGTGGCGATGATCTGCGAGGACAACGTCATCACCGGACGCAGTTGCGCGGTCAACTCGTTCTCGCCGCTGAAGGGATTGGCACCGTAGAGCATCAGGCCCGGACGCGACCAGTCGTTGCTCAGCGCATGCCAGCCCAGCAGGCCGGGCGAATTGCACAAGCTGGTTTCGGCACTCATGCCGCGGCACGCCAGCGCGAAGGTGACCGCCTGCTCGTCGGTGCGGCTGTTGTCCATCTCATCGGCACGCGCGAGGTGGGTCATCAGCACGATCGAGCCGACCTGCGGCAAGCCGCGCAGGCGCAGCCAGGCCGCGCGGAAATCGTCCGGTTCCAGGCCCAGCCGATGCATGCCACTGTCCAGCTTGAGCCAGATGCCGAGCGGACGCGGGCTGTGGAACGCGGCCAGGGCGTGCACCTGCCACGGCGTGGCCACCACGGTCCACAGATCGTGTTCGGCGATCAGCGGCAGCTCGTCGGCATCGAAGAAGCCTTCCAGCAGCAGGATCGGCGCACGGATACCGGCCTCGCGCAGTTCCAGCGCTTCCTCGATGCAGGCCACCGCGAAGCCGTCGGCCTCGTCCTCCAACGCCTGCGCACAGCGCACCGCGCCGTGGCCGTACGCATCGGCCTTGACCACGGCCAGTGCCTTGCCGCCGCCGAGACGACGCGCCAGCTGGTAGTTGTGGCGCAGTGCGCCGAGATCGATCAGAGCGAGGGCTGGGCGCACGAAGCGGCCTCATGTTGCGAATGGGCCGCACGCGACGGCAGGTAACGGAAGATGTCCAGGCCCTCGCTGCTGATCTGCGGACGTCGCGAGCTCATCAGGTCGGTCAGGTAACGACCGGAGCCGCACGCCATCGTCCAGCCCAGCGTGCCGTGGCCGGTGTTGAGGAACAGGTTGGAATACGGCGTGGCGCCGACCACCGGGGTGCCATCCGGCGTAGCCGGGCGCAGGCCGGTCCAGAACTCGGCGTTGGCCAGATCGCCGCCGCCGGGATACAGGTCGTTGACCACCATTTCCAGCGTGGCGCGGCGCTTGGGATTCAGCGACAGGTCGAAACCGGCGACCTCGGCCATGCCGCCGACGCGGATGCGGTCATCGAAACGGGTCACCGCAATCTTGTAGCTCTCGTCGAGGATGGTCGAGGTCGGCGCGCGTGCAGCGTCGGCGATCGGGATCGTCAGCGAGAAACCCTTCAACGGGTACACCGGCAGCGCCAGACCGAGCGGTCGTACCAGCTCGGACGAATAGCTGCCGGTCGCCACCACATAGCGGTCTGCGGTCTCCAAACGACCACCGATGCGCACGCCGGTGATGCGGTCGCCGTCGTGCTCGATGCCTTCGATCAATTGCTCGTAACGGAACTCGACCCCGGCCTCGGCCGCCAGGTGAGCCAGGCGCTGGGTGAACAGCCGACAGTCGCCGGTCTGATCGTGGGGCAGGTGCAGCGCACCGGCCATCCCAGAGCCACCGTCGGCCAATCCGGGCTCGTAGCGAGCGATCTCGGACGGCGCCAACAGCTCGTAGGGCACGCCGTACTCGGCCAGCACCTCGATGTCCTGCGCGGCGGCGTCGAGCTGCTGCTGGGTGCGGAACAACTGGGTGGTGCCGCGATGACGCCCTTCAAAGGCGATACCGGTGGCGGCGACCAGCTCATCCAGGCAATCGCGGCTGTAGTCGGACATGCGCACCATGCGCGCCTTGTTGATCGCGTAGCGCTCGGCGGTGCAGTTGCGCAGCATCCGCGCCAGCCAGATGTACTGGTGCAGATCGGTGGTCGGCCGGATCGACAGCGGCGCATGCTGTTCGAACAACCACTTGACGGCCTTCAACGGCACCCCCGGCGCCGCCCACGGCGAGGTGTAGCCGAACGAAAGCTGGCCGGCGTTGGCGTAGCTGGTTTCCAGCGCGGGCCCGGGCTGGCGGTCCACCACGGTGACCTCGAAACCGGCCTGACGCAGATACCAGGCACTCGCCGTGCCGATCACGCCACTTCCCAGCACCAGTATGCGCATCGCGGACCTCTCCACCAGATCATTACCCACGGCCGATGCCATGGCTCGACATTTCAGGGCAGTATATTCGCGCAAAGCCAGTGTCATTTCCTGCCTTTTCGAAGAAAGGCAGTGGAATTTTCCAAAAACAGACCGGAGACCGTGATCCATGGCCGCACGCAGCCGCGAGCTGGACAAGATCGACCGCAAGATCCTGCGCATCCTGCAGCAGGAAGGCCGCATTTCCTTCACCGAACTGGGCGAGCGCGTAGGCCTGTCGACCACCCCGTGCACCGAGCGCGTGCGCCGCCTGGAACGCGAGAGCGTGATCACCGGGTACCACGCCCGCCTGGACCCCAACGCCCTCAAGGCCAGCCTGCTGGTATTCGTGGAGATCAGCCTGGCCTACAAATCCGGCGACATCTTCGAAGAGTTCCGCCGCGCCGCCCTGAAGTTGCCGAACGTACTGGAATGCCACCTGGTATCGGGCGACTTCGACTACCTGATCAAGGCCCGGATCAACGAGATGGCCTCCTACCGCAAGCTGCTGGGCAGCACCTTGCTGACCCTGCCGCATGTACGCGAGTCGAAAAGCTACATCGTGATGGAAGAAGTGAAGGAGACGCTGAATCTGCCAGTGCCGGACTGAGCCGGGGTTGCTTCTGCCTCTGCCCTTGCCCTTGCCCTTGCCCTTGCCGTTGCCGTTGCCGTTGCCGTTGCCGTTGCTCGTGATTTTGCCCTTGCAGTTGCCTTGGACTTTGACTTACCCGGGGCCCCCATCCGCAGCGACGGAGCCAGCGGGAAAAACCCGAAGGGCGACGTGCATGGATGCACGTCGTTTTCTGCCGCGGCATGGATGCCGCGTCAGAAAATCCCGCTGGCGCAGTGCACCCGTAGCGCAGCGAAGGGCGCGAGGACTGGGGCGTGCTTTCTTTGGGTTACCTTTCTTTGCACGAGCAAAGAAAGGTGACTCGCTCCGAAGGAGCGAAAGCCTTTGCAGTTGCAGTTGCTGTCATCACCGCAACATCAAACCCAACAAGCAACGTCCATGGATCTTCGATCCCCGGCCATCGGACATAGCCCGATGGCGCTCAGCGCCGCGCGAGCCAGTGGCTCGCAAGCAGCGGCGCTTCACCCCCGCGTTCGCGGGGATGACGATAGAGAGATGGCGTGGAAGTCACTGGGTCCCCGCGTTCGCGGGGATGACGATAGATACATCGCGTGGAAGTCGCTGGGTCCCCGCCTTCGCGGGGACGACGGTAGAAAGGTGGCGTGGACCGCTTCGGATCCCATCCCAACCACGCACAAAAACAAAGCGGCGCGCCGAAGCGCGCCGCAGTTCCAACTACTCACCCACCATCAGCGCTGCTGCTTGTGATCCTCACGCTGCGGTTTTCCCTGCTTGCGATCTTCATCCATCTGTTGCTGCTGACCCGGCTGGCGACCGTGCTGCTCATGCTTGTCCTGATGCCCGCTATGCTGACCCGGTTGCTGCGGCCCACGTGGATTCTGCTGATTCTGGTTAGCCATGACTGCCTTCTCAAAGTGGAAGAAACGCAGACCGTATCGATGAATTTCGAATCTGTCCGCGCACGGCCAGCGTGGTCCGTCAGGAGTTAATCGCACGAAAAATTTCGGTCATTCCGCGCTTCATCGCGCTGAGCGCACGCCAACGAATTGAATCGTTCAGCAGTCTGTCTACGCATCAGTCGAGGTGAATGGGCACATCGTGCGTGTCATCACGCTCTAGCGCACGATCCGCTGTCCATCGCCCATCGGCACGGTGTCGTGATAACGACCGGTGCGCGTGTCGAGCACACGATTGGCGCCCGCCGCCTTCATACCCGGAATCAGGCGTCCGTTGCGGTCATAGACCTTCACTTGCGTGTTCGCAGGCAGCGGCTGTGCCGTTGCCGGGCCATCGGCATCCTGTGAACGCGAAGCACCGCGCACCGGCACGGGTGGCTGCGGCCGCGATTGCAGCGTGGTCGGCATCGGCGAGACCAGCGACCTTGATGTGGGTGACACAGGCGCGGATTCACGCTGGGGCGGCGACGCAGGGGCCTTTGCCGGCTCGACACGCGTGGTGGAGCGGGTCTGCGTCGCCGGTGTCGTGCTCGACAGACTCTGCGCATCCGCCACCGTGATGGCGAACATTCCAGATAACAGCATCAGGCAAAGGCGCGGTTTCATGAGCATTTCCCGGCAGCGATAGCGGGAAGATGGGGGCGGCTCAGGCGTCGGGCAATGTGTAGTCGAAATCGTAGTGGTGCACGCTGTCCTCGATGCGGATGCCGAGCGTGCCGGCGATGCCTGCCAGCGCACCGGTGCCGGAGTCGGGTACCACGCTGATCAGCAGACTCTGCACACCGCGCTCCATCCAGCCGCGATGGACGAACACGAAGCTGCCGGCCTTGCCGTGCACGCTGCCGGTGAACGATTCGACCGCCACGTAGGCGGCGGAGCCCTCGACCACGGTGCGCGCCGCCAGCATCTCGCCCTTGCCCTCGCCTTGCAGGTCACCGCTGAATACCTTGTCCAGCGACATCCGCGCCAAGCTGTTGCCGTCGGCCTGGCGGCTGGACTGCGGTTGCAGCTTCACCTCGAAACTCCCGGTCGCGTGCTGTTTCATCGTGCGGCTCCCTGAACGTTGCAAACTTGGATGATAGCCATCCTGCCCCCATCCATAGCGCATACAGCCGGCGCGATCGCCGGCCCGCCACGAGGACATCATGACCCGGTTCGATCTGACTCCCCCCGACGATGCCCAGCGCCAGCATCTGATCGCCGACCTCGACGAGGAGGAAAAGCGCGTGCTGCTCCATCACGGCACCGAGGCGCCGTTCTGCGGCGTGTTCCTCGACAACAAGCTGGAGGGTGTCTACACCTGCCGCCTGTGCGGGTTGCCGCTGTTCCGCTCCAGCGCCAAGTTCGATTCCGGCACCGGCTGGCCGAGTTTCTTCGCCCCGTTCGACCCGGCCCACGTCCGCGAGATCCGCGACATCAGTCACGGCATGATCCGCACCGAGATCACCTGCGCCCGCTGTGGCAGCCATCTCGGCCACGTATTCCCGGACGGGCCGCCACCGACGTTCGAGCGCCATTGCCTGAACTCGGTATCGCTCGGTTTCACCGAGCAGGGCCAGCCGCTGCCCAATCCGCTGCAACACGGTGGCGCCGAAGCCCAGCCGGCGTGAGGGATCGCGCAGCGCCCACCGGCTGAACCGTATGGGCGACATACGCCGATCGCGGTGACCGCAAACCTTCAGAAAACGTGAATGGGGCCGACAACGGGGTTGCCCCCTTCTGCCTCCCCTCCCCCGCCATGCTCATCATCGTCGGACTCATCGTCGTCATCCTCAGCGTGCTGGGAGGCTACGTGGGTGCGCATGGCAAGCTCGGCGCGCTGTGGCAGCCCTACGAGATCGTGATCATCGGCGGCGCCGCGTTCGGCGCGTTCCTGGTCAGCACGCCGGTCAAGACGGTGAAGGCGACCTTCGCCAGCATCCCGGCGGTGTTCAAGGGCCCCAAGTACCAGAGCCAGGATTACCTGGACGTGCTCAGCCTGGTCTACGAGCTGCTCAACAAGGCGCGTCGCGAGGGCTTCATGGCGCTGGAAGACCATGTCGAGCGGCCGCTGGAAAGCGCGTTGTTCCAGAACTACCCGAAGGTGCTGGCCGATCAGCACCTGATCGACTTCATCACCGACTGCCTGCGGCTGATGATCGGCAGCAATATCGAGCCGCACGAGCTGGAGCCGCTGCTGGAACTGGAGCTGGAGAAGCACCACCACGAGGCACTGGCACCGGCGCACGCACTGGCCAAGGTGTCCGACGGCCTGCCCGGCTTCGGCATCGTCGCCGCAGTGCTTGGCATCGTCATCACGATGGGCTCGATCGGTGGCGAGATCAGCGAGGTCGGCGCGCACGTGGCTGGCGCGCTGGTCGGCACCTTCCTCGGCATCCTGCTCGCCTATGGCTTCATCGGCCCGCTGGCGTCGGCGGTGGAGGCACGCGCCGAGCAGGATTCGCGCATCTACGAATCGGTGAAGACCGCGCTGCTGGCGTGCCTGCGCGGCTACAACCCCAAGATCGCGCTCGAGTTCGCCCGCAAGACGCTGCCGTCGGACGTCCGGCCCGGCTTCTCCACGTTCGAAGCGCACCTGAAGACGATCAAGTAAACCGCGATGGCCGAGAAATCGACGATCGTCATACGCCGGGTCAGGAAAGTCCGCGGCAGTGCCCATCACGGCGGTGCATGGAAGGTGGCCTATGCCGACTTCGTGACCGCGATGATGGCGTTCTTCCTGGTGCTGTGGCTGCTGGGCTCGACCACGCCCAGGCAGCGCGCGGCAATCTCCGATTACTTCAACAACCCCTCGCCGATGGTCGGCACCAGCCCGGCGCCGTCGCAGGGCATGAACGGTCCCGGTGGCGCCAGCAACTCGATGATCAAGCTCGGCGGCACGATGGAGATTCCGCACGGGCCCGGCCGCGACGCTCTTTTGAAGCGCGCCGATCAGCAATCACCGGAACAGCAGCAGCGCCAGCAGGAAAAGCGCCGCCTGGAAGCGCTGATGCAGCAATTGCAGCAGGCCATCGACAAGAGCCAGGCGCTGGAGCCGTTCAAGGACCAGTTGCTGCTGGACCTGACCCCGGACGGGCTGCGCGTGCAGATCGTCGACAAGCAGAACCGGCCGATGTTCGACATGGGCAGCGCGCGGCTGAAGGACTACACCAGCGCGATCCTTCGCGAGCTGGCGCATTTCATCAACCAGGTACCCAACCACATCAGCATCACCGGCCACACCGACACCACCGCCTACAGCACCATGGCCGGCTACAGCAACTGGGAGCTGAGCGCGGATCGTGCCAACGCGGCGCGGCGCGCATTGATCGCCGGCGGCATGGAGGACGTCAAGGTCACGCGCGTGGTCGGCCTGTCCTCGTCGGTGCTGTTCGACAAGGTCGATCCGCAGAACCCGATCAACCGCCGCATCAGCATCGTGGTGATGACCCACGATGCCGAGGAAGCAGCCTTGGCCGGCGCCGGCTCGTCGATCGCACTGGGCCCGGCGCTGCCGGATGCGGACACCAAGGTGCCCGATCTTGCCGGCTCGGCGCCCGTTGCAACGACGGCCGCACCGGCGCGTACTGCTGCCCCGGTGACGACAGCGGCCTCATCTGCGGCACCTGCCACGACCGCGCCGACCAGTGCTGCCAGTGGCACCACCGCGCGACCACTCACCTCGACCACCACCCAGGTAGCTACCGCCGCCGCGTTGGCACGAGCCGCCGAAGCTGCGGCCGTCTCCAAGCCGGACAGCAGCGCGCCGTCCCAGCACTAGAACGCGATCGAGTCATTACAGGCGCTGCGCGACACCGCTGCGGATCGCCTCGCTGGCGAGCCGGTCGGTTTCGCTGCGCAGTGTTGCCACCGCGTCCTTCTCGCGCGCGGACAGCGCCTCTTGGCGTTTGCCCAGCACGCGCTGCTGTTCGCCCAGCGCCTGTTGCCGCGCGCCCGAGCTCTTCTGGCGCTCGGCCAGTGCCTCGATCTGGCGCGACAGTGCGGCCATTTCCGTCTCTCGTTGCTGTCCGCCACTGACGGCCAGTTGCGCCTGACGCGCCGCGAGCGCGCCGATCTGCGCGCCCAGTTGCCCCTGCTCCGCGCCGATCTCACCCTGACGCCCGCCCAGCTCACCCTGCTGCGAACCCAGCTCGCCCTGTTGCCGGCCCAACTCGGTCACCGGCGCATAGACCTGCTTGACCCGCGCGATCAGCGCCGGATCGCGCACGACGTAGCGCGACTCGCCCTGGCGGAACCACCACACGGTCTCGCCGTTCTTCTGCTGCAGACGCGCCGCGGCCACATCGGATGACCTACCCACCGCATGCAGCTGGTTGCCTTCGATCAACACCGTCGCGGTTTTCGGGTCGGCACTGAGAGTGATCACCGACGACGCACTTTCGGAAAGCTTCGGCGGCTTGGGAGGTTCGGGCGGCGGCGGCGGTGGAGCAGGCGGCGCAGGCAGGGGAGGCAACACGGCCGCCGCGGGAATCGGCGCCGGTGCCGGCACGGGTGACACCTCCGGTACCGCCCGCACGGCCGGTGCAGCCGCCGCCGAAGGCTGCGCCTTCGCGACCGGTTTGGCGGCAGCGGCCTGATTGGCGCGCTGGGCTGGATCGGTCTCCGACTGCGCGACGACGCGATAGGGCATCACGCCCACCACGCCGACCACAGCCACCAACAACGGCCCGGCGATGCGCCAGGCGGGAACATGCGACTGCAACATGACGAGCCTCCTCTTGAGAGCGATGAAATCGGGAGATGCGGCACCCACCACCGCGACCGCGCGCGGCGCCACGCCGAACTGCAACAACAACCGGCCGTAGTCCTGCGGCTCCAGGCGTGGATCGGCCAGCACCACGGCATCGCATGCACCCTCACGCGCCAACGCGTATTCACGCGCAGCCAGGTGTGCGATGGGATGGAAGAAGAACAGGTGCTGCGCCAACGTCGGCAGCCAGCCCCACAACAGATCGCGACGTTGCAGATGCACCAGCTCGTGGCGCAGCGCCATTTCGATCGCGTCCTCCGACAGCGTCGGCAGCATCCGGGTCGGCAGCAGCAAGTGCGGCCGCAGCACGCCGACCAACTGCGGCGAATCGATCGTTGCACTCAGCGCCAACACCGGTGGCGTCACCTGTAGACGGCGAGCAAGCGCATGACAACGTTCGCGCAGTGACTCGGGCAGCTCGCGCGATGCCTCGGCCACGCGCTGCCGCACGACGCGCCAGTCACGCAGGCTGCGCCAACTCATCAGCACCACGCCACTGATCCACAACGTCAGCAGTGCCAGCAGCACGAGCGCGACGGGATCGAACGATGACGGCTGCGCCGCCACCGCGATCGCGTTGCCTGGCAGCACCATCACCGCATCGGCAGGCAATGCGTTCGCGACCGGCGCGGTCACAACCTGCGCGACCGTTGCCGGGGCCGGCAACCAGCGCAGCAACACCGGCGTCGGCCATGCCAGTCCGAACAACAGCTGCAGGCTCAGCAGCCACCACAACCAGCACCGCTGCGCGGCACCGAGCCGAGGCAGCACACGACACAGCAACCAGACCAGCGCCGCCAACGGCAGCGATTGCAGCGTCGCCAATGCCAGACGCCACAGTGCGGCTTCGGACCATACCGTCAATGCATCCATCTCAGCTCTCCTTGCGCCGGGATTGCAACGTGCTCACCAACGTCTCCAGCTCGGCCAGTTCCTCCTCGCTGACATCGCGACGCTCGGACATCCAGGCCACGAACGGCGATACCGAGCCCTGCAACGTGTTCTCGACGAAGCGCCCCACCGCAGAACGCACCACCTCATCCGGACGCGCCGCCGAGGCATAGCGGTACACACCCCCGACCTGCCGACGACGCAGATAACCCTTGCCGCGCAGTCGTTCCAACATCGTCAACACCGTCGAACGCGCCAACCCACGCGGCTCCCCGAACGCAGCCGCAACCTCACTGGCCGAGGCATCACCGGCCTCGGACACGTACTGCAACAGCGCCAGTTCCTGGTCGCCGATGGACTTGCTGAGCATGAGAGACTCCGGCATGACTACATTTGTAGACAACCTAGTCCAGTCTACAGCTGTAGTCAAGGGCCGGAAGGCACGAGGGAAGCGGCCTGCAGCGAGGGGATCTTTCGGAGTGAGATTAGGGGGCTTAGGGTGGATTGGAACGGGGGTGGAGACTGCCGGCAGCTCGACTCGACTCGACTCGACTCGACTCGACTCGACTCGACTCGACTCGGCTCGGCTCGGCTCGGCTCGGCTCGGCTTGACTCGACGCGACGCGACGCGACATGGCGGTGGCGGTGGCGGTGGCGGTGGCGGTGGCGGTGGCCGTTGCCGTTGCCGTTGCCGTTGCCCGTGATTTTGCCTTTGCAGTTGCTATTCGCTTTTCCGGGGCCCCCATCCGCAGCGACGGAGCCAGCGGGAAAAACCCGAAGGGCGACGTGCATGGATGCACGTCGTTTTCTGCCGCGGCATGGATGCCGCGTCAGAAAATCCCGTTGGCGCAGTGCACCCGTAGCGCAGCGTAGGGCGCGAGGACTGGGGCGTGCTTTCTTTGGGTTACGTTTCTTTGCACGAGCAAAGAAAGGTAACTCGCTCCGAAGGAGCGAAAGCCGTTGCCTTTGCCGTCGCTGTTGCCGTCACTGCAACGTCAAACCCAACAAGCAACGTCCATGGATCTTCGATCCCCGGCCATCGGGCATAGCCCGATGGCGCTCAGCACCACGCGAGCCAGTGGCTCGCAAGCCGTGGCGCTTCGCCCCCGCGTTCGCGGGGATGACCGGTAGGGAGATGGCGCCAAAGTCGCTGGATCCCCGCCTTCGCGGGGATGACGCTAATGAGATGGCGTGGAAGTCGCTGGGTCCCCGCCTTCGCGGGGATGACGCTAATGAGATGGCGTGGAAGTCGCTGGGTCCCCGCCTTCGCGGGGACGACGCTAATGAGATAGCGAGAAAGTCACCGGTAACAGGATCGCGCAGGTGCACAGGGGAAAACTAAATCCCCCTCCCCCCATCCACATTGAACACCGCCCCCGTAACCCGACTGGACAACGAAGAAGCCAAATACAACGCCGCCTCCGCAATATCATCCGGCTGGATCAACGACCCCATCGGAATATTGCTCGCGAAATTCTTCTTGACCTGCTCCAACGGCACCTGCGCCGTATCCACGAAACCCGCCAGCATCGGCGTCTCCGCCGCGCCCGGATTGATCACGTTGACACGGATACCCGCACCGGCCAATTCCAATGCCAACGACTGACTCAACGCGATCGTCGCCGCCTTGGACGCGCAGTAAGCGTTCTGACCGGGCTTGGGCCGCACGCCCACGATCGAACCGATGTTGACGATCGTGCCACCCCCGTTGCGCTTCATATGCGGCACCGCGTGCTTGCAAGTCAGGAACACCGACTTGGCGTTGACCGCGAGGATGCGCTCCCAGTGCGCCTCCTCCAGTTCCTCGATCACGGTGTAGCGCTGCGGCACGCCGGCGCAATTGACCAACACGTCGATGCCGCCGAACGCAGCTACCGCGTCGGCGATCAACGCACGCACGCTGGCCTCGCTGGATACGTCGGCCTGCACCGCGCGACAGCGATCGCCGCCCAGCTCGGCAGCAGCATGCGTGGCAGTGCCGGCATCCAGATCAGCCAGGATCACCTGGGCGCCCTGGGCGTGGAACAACGCGGCAATCGCGCGGCCAATGCCGGAGCCGGCACCGGTGACGATGGCTCGTTTGCCGTGAAGGAGTTGGGTTCGCATGGTGCCGTGCTCCTGCGAGGACTGCAGCGTGGAAGATTCGGCGGTGCCGGCAACGATGGGCTCTAGCATGTTCATTTGTGCAGGTTGATCGCGTGATATTCGACGTAGTCGGCCAGCCCCAGCTCCGAGTTCTCGGTGCCGATGCCGCTCTGCTTGACGCCGCCGAACGGCATGTAGCGGCGGCCCAGGCGCGACTGCGCGTTGCGGTTGATGAAGGTCATGCCGGTTTCCAGCCGACGCGCCAACGCCACGGCGCGCGCGGTGTTGCTGGTCCACAGGCTGGAACCCAGTCCATATTCGGTGTCGTTAGCCATCGCCACGGCGTGGTCCTCATCGCGATAGGCGATCACCGGCACCACCGGGCCGAACTGCTCGCAGGCGACAATTTCCTGATCGGGCGCCGCACGCTTCACCAGCACCGGCTTGAGGTAATAACCCTGATCCCAGCTGGCCGGATCCACCGCCTCGCCCAGCTCCACCACTTCGGCCGAACCCTGCCGCGCACGCGCCACCAGTTCCTTGACATGGGCGTACTGCTGGGCGTTGTTGACCGGGCCGAAGGTGGTACGCGGATCCAGCGGATGACCGATCTTGAACTTGGCCACCTCTTCGGCGAAACGCTCGAAGAACGCCTCGAAGATCGATTCCGGCACGTAGATGCGCTTGACCGCGAAGCAGAACTGGCCGGAACGGTGGAAGGTGCCGGCCACCAGCGCCGGCATCTGCGCGTTCAGATCCATGTCATCGAGCACGATCGCCGGATCATTGCCGCCCAGCTCGAACTGCACGTTCTTCAGCGTGCCGGCGGCAGCCTTCATGATCGCGGTCGCGGCCTTGCCACCGCCGGTGAAGGAAATGCGCCGCACCAGCGGATGCGCGACCAGTGCCTGCCCGGTCTCGTTGCCACCGTGCACGACGTTGAGCACGCCCGGCGGGAACAGCGCGGCGGCGCGCCTGAGCAGCGTGCCGATACCGAGCGGCGCGGTCGGCGGGGTCTTGATCACCAGCGTGTTGCCACACACCAGCGCAGGCGCCAGCTTGCGGATCATCAGCACGATCGGCGCGTTCCACGGCACGAAGCCGGCGATCACGCCCGCCGGTTTCTTCTCGACGCTGACCCAGCTGGTCGCATCCTCGGCGCGGCTCGGTTGCAGGAAGGCGCGCGCGGCGTCGACGTTGTCGCGGGTGGCGAAGGCCGAGCCGGCGATCTCCATGCGGATCTCGGCCGGCAGCATGCCGGTCTCCGACACCACGATCGGGGTCAGCTCATCGACCATCGTTTCGAGCAGATCGGCAACCTGCCGCACGCAGGCGATGCGCTGCTCCAGCGGCGTCGCCGCCCAGCCGGGGAAGGCGCGATGCGCGGCCTGCACGGCGCGATCCACCAGTGCGGCGTCGGCCTGCGCCACGCGCCCGACCACATCGGCGAAACGGCCGGGGTCGCGCACTTCGGCGTAATCGGCGCCGGCCACGTCCTGGTTGTCGATCAACAGTTCTACGGTAGCAATGCTCATGGAAGTTCCGATCACTTGTGGACGTTGATGGCGTGGTATTCCACGTACTCGGACAGACCCACTTCCGAACTCTCGCGACCGATGCCGCTCTGCTTGACGCCGCCGAACGGGCTGTTGCGCTGGCCGATGCGCGAGGTGCCGGCGTTGTTGATGAAGGTCATGCCGGCTTCGATGCGCCGCGCCACCGCTACCGCCGCCTCTTCATCGCGCGACCACACGCTGGAGGCCAGCCCCAGTTCGCTGTCGTTGGCCCAGGCGATCGCCTGTTCGACGTCGTCGAAGGCGACGATCGGCACGATCGGGCCGAACTGTTCCTCGCGCACCAGTTCCAGTTGCGGATCGGCACGGCCCACCACCGCCGGTTGCAGGTACCAGCCCTGCTCCCAGCTGTCCGGATCGAGCCGGCTGCCGAGCACCGTCACCTCGGCGCCGGCGGCGCGGGTGCGCTCGGTCAGGCCCTGGATGTAGCGGAACTGCGCTTCGTTGTTGAGCGGGCCGAACGTCGCGCCCGGCGTCAGCGGATGACCCACCTTGAACTTGTCCACCTCGGCGCAGAAACGCTCGAAGAACTCGTCGTGGATGGCCGTATCGACGTAGATGCGCTTGACCGCGAAACAGAACTGCCCGGCGCGACGGAACACGCCGCCGACGATGCGCGGGATCGCCTGATCCAGATCGGCATCGGCCAGCACGATCGCCGGATCGTTGCCGCCCAGCTCGAACTGCACGCCCTTGATGGTGTCGGCGGCAGCTTTCATGATCTGCCGCGCCACCGCACCGCCACCGGTGAAGGAAATCTTGCGCACCCGCGGATGCGTGGTCAGCGCCGCGCCGACGTCGGCACCGCCGTGGACCACGTTGATCACGCCCGGCGGGAACAGCGCGGCGATCTTCTTCAGCAGCGCCGACAGGCCCAGCGCGGCGGTCGGCGCGGGCTTGAGCACCAGCGTATTGCCGCACACCAGCGCCGGCGCCAGCTTGCGCATGGTCAGGATGATCGGCGCGTTCCACGGGATGATCCCGGCGATCACGCCCACCGGCACCTTGTCGACGATGACGATGCTGGCTTCGTCCTCGGCTTCCAGCGGCTTGAGGAAATCGCTCGCCAGCTCGACGTTGTCGCGCACGATCGCCGCCGACATGCCGGCTTCGGCTGCGTTGGTCGACACCAGCATGCCGGACTCGCGCGCCATCAGTTCGGCCAGCTTCGGGCCCTCGGCGGCGATCAAATCGGAGGCCTGCAACAGCAGCGCCTGACGTTGTTCCAGCGGGACGTGCTGCCACGTTGCGAAAGCACGATGCGCAGCCTGCACGGCTTGATCGACGTGGGCGGCGGTGCCTTGCGCGAGCAGGCCGACGATCTCGGAGACGCGCCCTGGGTCGCGCACTTCCAGGTATTGGTCGGTGACCACGTCCTGGTTGTCGATGAGCAGATGAGTTTTTTCCATGGGGGATTCCTGATGGTGCCGCCGCCGTGCCGGCCGGCTGTGGGGAAAGAAGGCGAATCAGTCGACGGTGCGCTCGGTGCCGGCTTCGGGCGCGAGCGACAGCGCGCTCACCTGTGTGCGCAGCGCGGCGTCCATCGGGATGTCGAGCGCGGCCAGGTAGCCGTCGAGTTGTTCGACGGTTTCGGCGCCGACGATCGGCGCGGTCACCGCCGGATGCGACATCGCCCAGGCCACCGCCAGTGCCGGCGGCGCGTAACCGTGTTCGCGGCAGAAGTCGGTGAAGGCGTCGGCGATTTCGTAATTGGTGCGCTCGCTGTAGCGCTGCTGGTAGCGAGCCTCGTTGAGCCGGCCCTGCTCAGGGGCCCGATCCACGCCATACAGGCCGGTGAGCAATCCACTCGCCAGCGGGCTGTAGACGATCGTGCCCAGTTGTTCGGATTCGGCCAGCGGGAACAATTCGGTTTCGGCCTGGCGCTTGACCAGGTTGTACATCGGCTGGATCAGCTCGAAGCGCGCCCATGCCTGACGCTCGCTGATGCCCAGCGCCTTGGCGATACGCCACGCCGACCAGTTGCTCACCGCCGGATACAAAATCTTGCCCTGCCGTTGCAGATCGTCGAAGGCGCGCAGTGATTCCTCGATCGGGGTCAGCGGGTCGTAGTGGTGCATGAAGTAGAAATCGATGCGGTCGGTGCGCAGCCGGCGCAGGCTGTGTTCGACCTCGCGCATGATGTGGTGGCGCGACAGGCCACGGCCGTTGATGTCCGCGCTCATCGGCCGGCACACCTTGCTGACCAGCACGACCTCGTCGCGGCAACCGGCCTCGGCGATGCACTCGCCCAGGATCGATTCGGCAAGGCTGCCGGCGTAGGAATTGGCGCAGTCGAAGAAGTTGATCCCGGCCTCGCGGCAGCGCGCGAACATGGCGCGCGATGCGGGTGCGTCGGAGTACGAACCGAACGACATGGTGCCGAAGCAGAGCTGTGAAACCTGGATGCCGGTACGGCCGATGCTGCGGTAATTCATGTGGAGTCCCATGGAAGTCAAACCGGTTCGTTCGGGGCGATGCCCGATGGCAGTGTGTCGGCCCAGTCGGCCACCGCCGCGACCACCGCATGCGGCTGCTCGGGCAGCAGCGCATGGCTGGCGCGCTCGATCAGCGCCACGCTGACCCGTGGTCCGAGTTCTTCGCGCAATTCGTGACGGCGCTCGGGTGGCAGGAACGGATCATCGGCGGCTTGCAGATCCAGCAGCGGTGCGCGGCCCGCGCTCCACCACAACGCCTGCGGCGTGGCCAGATGTGCGGCGAACTGGCTGTCGCGTACCTCGCGATGCCAGCCATGCAACCACGCGGTGGCGTCGTTGCCGGGCGCGAAGAAGGTGGCTTGCAGATCGATCAGACGTTGTTCGCGCGGTTGCGACGGATCGACGATGCGGCGGATCGCCTCGGTCAGGTGCGGCGGATACTGCTTGGCGGCAGCGGCGGCGATCACCACGCCACGTACCAGCGTCGGATGGCGCACCGCGGTCATGCGCGCCACCCAGTTGCTGAAGGCGTGGCCGACGATCACCGCCGGTGCGGCATCCAGCGCGACGATCGTTGCGGCCACGTCATCAGCCAGATCCGCCAACGTGATGCCATGCATCGGACCGTGACTGCCGCCCAGGCCGCGCGGCTGCGGTCGCAGCACCCGGTAACCACGCACGGCCAACCCGGCGGCGACCTCGTCGTAGTCCTCCGAATCGCGACCGAGTGACGGCAGCAGGAGCATGCCCGGCCCCTGCCCCTCGACGATCACGTCCAGCGACACCCGGTCGTGGTCCACCTGTACCCGGTGGCGATTGGACTGCACTTGTTGCACGTTCACTTCCATTCGTTACGCCGCTCGCGCCGGGCGGACACTGCCGCCCGCGCGATCCCGCCCGGCACCTTACTCCCGCTCACGCTGCCTGCCTGCATGACCAAAGCCACACGCAGCGCGGCGCCCACCGCATTCATTCACTCAGATCGTTGTGCTGGCTCTCGCGGCTGAACCACACGCAGGCCGCGCACAGCAGGCTGCAGACCAGCAGCAGCAACGACACCAGCGTGGTGCTGCCATCGGCGTAATCCTTCAGCGCGGTGGCGATCATCGGAGTGAAGCCGGCACCGATCAGCGCCGCGCCCTGGTAGCCCAGCGAGGCCCCGGTGTAGCGGGTGCGCAGCTTGAACTTCTCGGTCAGGAACGCCACCAGCGGTGCGTACATCGCCGCCTGCGCCACGGTGCCGACGCCGATCGCCAGACACAGCGCCCACAGCTGCCCGGTGTTCATCAGCTCCAGCATCGGGAACGCCCACGCTGCCGACAGCAACGCGCCGAACAACACCACCGGACGCCGGCCCAGCTTGTCGGCCAGCACCGCCATCACCACCACCATCACGATCAGCAACGCCGAGCCGGCGGTCTGCACCTGCAGCACCTGGCTGCGCTCGAAGCCGACGCTGATCGCATGCGCCAGACCGAACAGCAGCATCACCGCCTGGATCACGAACGCACCCAGACCAATGCCCATCGCGCTCAGCAGCGGGCCCGGCTGACGCATCAGTTCGACGAACGGCAGCTTGACCGCCTGTTCCTTCTTCTCGGCCTGACGACGCTGGGCCTCGAGGAACAGCGGGCTCTCCGACACGCTGGAGCGGATGAAGTAGCCGATCACCAGCAGCAATACGCTCAGCAGGAACGGCACGCGCCAGCCCCAGGCTTCGAACTGGTCCGGCGGCAGCTTGGACATGATCGCCAGGATGCCGGCCGACAACAGCACACCGGTCGGCGCGCCGATCTGCGCGAAGCTGCCCCAGAACGCACGGTTCTTCGTTGAAGCGTGCTCGACCACCATCAATGCCGCGCCGCCCCATTCGCCACCGATCGCGATGCCCTGTATCAGGCGGCAGGTGACCAGCAGGATCGGCGCGAGGATGCCGACGCTGTGATAGGTCGGCAGCAACCCGATCAAGGTGCTGGAACCGCCCATCAATACCAGCGTGAGCATCAACATCTTCTTGCGCCCGACCTTGTCGCCGAAGTGGCCGAAGATCGCCGCGCCCAACGGCCGCGCCACGTAGCCCACCGCCAGCGTGGCGAACGCGGCCAGCGTGCCGGCCATCGCGCTGGTCTGCGGGAAGAACAGCTTGCCGAACACCAACGCGGCGGCGGTGCCGTAGAGCAGGAAGTCGTAGAACTCGATCGTGGTGCCGATCCAGCTGGAAATGGCGACCTTGCGGATGTCGCTGGGCCGGGGCGTCGCCTGCGCGAGCGCGGCGGCCGGTGCTGCTTGCTGATTCATCGAAGTCTCCGGAACGCGATGGATTGTGCGCCCGGCGCGGAGTGCGCGCCGGTGCAGAAAGTCAGAACGAGTAGCGCAGGCCGAGCTGCGCGGCTTGCGGATCGGCGCCGGGATAGGCCACCGGCTCACCGGCCACGGCCGAGCCGTTGAGGGTGAAGCTGGCCAGGTTGCGGTTGTTGATCTTCGACAACCCGGCGTAGATCACCGTGTTCTTGCCGAGGAACTTCTGGTACAGCAGGCCGATCTCGTTGGCGTTGTTGTCGTTGCCGGTGTGGTCGCTCAGCGCGCCGTAGCCCAGCGAGATCCAGTCGGTCGGCGTCATCCGGTACAGCCCGGACACCGACCAGGTATCGGCATCGCGACTGCCGTTGCTGACATCGGCAGTGTGGTAACCACCGAACAGACGGAAACGGCCGAAGTCGTAGCTGCCGCCGACCAGCGTGTAACGCGTGGTGATGGTGCCGGTGGCGTCCTTGATTTCCTCATGCGTGAGGCCGAAACCGACCGGACCCTTCTCGTACTCGGCCGACACGTGCCAGTTGGCGTTCTTGTCGCTGCCGTCGGAGGCCTCGCCGAGGCCGTACTGCGCCTGCAAGGTGATCGCATCGGCGAGCTTGGGCGAGATATAGGCCACCACGTTGCTGTAGCGCGGCACGAACGGCGCCAGATTGAGCAGCGCCGAGGCCTGGGTGGTCGCGTCCATCGCGTCGTACTTGCCCAGCATGATGAACTGCATGGTGTTCATGCGGCCGAAGCGCACGGTGCCGTAGCGGGTCTTCAGGCCGACGTAGGACTGCCGGTTGAAGATGCGGCCCGGATCGGGCATCGAGCCGGAATCCACGTTGAAACCGGCCTCCAGGTTGTATTCGAGCGTGACATCGTCGTTGAGCACCTTGCCGCCACGGAAGCCGATCCGGCTGCCGCGCGCGCCGCTGGAATCCAGCCGCGTCACTGTGCCGTTGCCGTAGTCGCCCGAACTCAGGAACACGTCGAGGATGCCGTACACCTCCACCGCCGGCGGATCGGCCGGTGCCGCAGGTGTCGCCGCGACTGCGGCGGGTACCGATGCAGGCGTGGCAGACGTCGATGCAGCAGCGACAGCAGTCACCGGCGCGGCGGCCGCATTGGCGCGTTCGTTGCGCAGCGCCTGCAACTCCTGACGCATCTGTTCGCGCTCGGCCTGCATCGCGTCCATTTCCTGCTCCATCGCCTGCATCCGCGCCTGGATCCGCGCGATCTGCGCCTCCTGCGTCTGGCCGCCGGCGCTGTCCTGCGCACTGGCGGTACCGCTGGCGATCGCGCCGACGGCGGCCAGCAGCAGCATTGCGGTGTTGTTGCCCATTTTTCCTCCCGGATGCGGCCGTGGCCGCGGTGTCATCTGGTTGTTGGCGATCACCGCTGACGCCGGCGCGCAATCGCCCGGCGCGGCGGCGTCAGGCGCGGCCGGGTGGCGATGGCGGGCAATGGGTCGTGCGGTACTGCGACGTGATTGCTTTCGGTGCGGACGTCCGCGCTGCGGGCCTACCCGGATTGCGGCTGGCAACTCGACAGAGGCGGAGCGCCGCACGTGCCGTTGCGCCGTGGCGCATCCGGAACAGCGGCAGATTGGAACCAGACGTGCATTGAGGACCCTCCTCCTCGTGGTGCGGCGCATTCCCGTCGATGTGGCGGGCGGTGCGATCGAGGCTGGACTCTAGGCGCCCGTTCCCCACCCTCCCAGCCGGGGCGCAGGCAATGCTGGTATTGCGCTGGAGATATGTCGCTGCATCACAGGCCATTCACGCCGCAAGCAGCGCCCGCGACCGGTGGGCAGACTCACCGACAAACCGCACCGTGCCCGCGAATGTTGCGACGCAGCAGCACCGCTCGCGGCCTGTGCCGCCGCCGTCGACGTCCGGCTGCTACCCTTTGCCGGTCACGAGGGAGGCATCGACGGCACGCGCCAAGCGCGACTGCCGTCAACACATCCCTCCCACTGTTATGCGGTTCCGGATATATGCAGCAGCCCGCCAAGGCGACCGACTTCGACATCAGCCTGATTTCCGACCTGGGGCGCTGGCGCGCCTTCGTCGCGATCGGCGAACTGGGCAGCGTGACCCGCGCGGCGCTGTTCCTGGACAGCAACCAGTCGCTGCTGTCGCGCCAGCTCAACGCACTGGAACGCGACTGCGGCGCACGCCTGTTCAATCGCACCGGCCGTGGCGTGCAGTTGTCCGAACTGGGCCAGCGCATCTTTCCGCGGATCAAGGCGCTGCTGGGCGAAGCAGAGCTGCTGGAGCAGGACATCCGTGGCGAAGGCCGCGAACCGTCCGGGCGCGTCACCGTCGGCATGCTGCCGTCGATCTCGCAGACCCTGACCTTGCCGCTGTACGCGGAAATCCGCCGACGCTGGCCGGCAGTGAGCCTGAAGATCCTCGAAGGCTCCAGCGGCCAGGTCGAGGAATGGCTGGCCGACGCACGCGTGGACATCGCCATCCTGTATCGCTACGGCGCCTCGGTGCCGGAACTCGAACAGGCGCTGGCCACGGTCGACAGTTATCTGATCGGCGGACGTGGCGATGCACTCACCGCCTCCGGTCCGGTACGTTTCAGCGTGCTCGACCAACTGCCGCTGGTGCTGCCGAGCGCGCCCAACGGCCTGCGCACCACGCTCGACGGCATCGCCCGTCAGCAGCACATCACGCTGGCGCCGGCGATCGAGGCCGACTCGCTGCCGTTGCAGAAATCACTGCCCAATCGCGAAACGATCTACACCGTGCTGCCGCTGCACGCGGTCTGGGACGAAGTCGCCGCCGGCACGCTGCAGGCCGCGCGCATTCTCGATCCGCCGATGCGCCGCACCATCGTGATGGCGACCGCGCGCGCCAAGAGTCCTTCGCGCGCGGTCAAATCGGTGACCGCGCAGATCGACGCGCTGTTCCACGACATGGCCCGGACCGGCATGTGGGACCGCGATCCCGACGACGCCCCACGCAGCGCATAACAGGCATGCCGCCGCCGGCATGGTCGCCGACGCGACCGCTGGCTATAACGGCGTCCCCGGCGCATGCACGCCACCGTTCCCAGGAGCCTCCATGCCCCGCATCAGCCTGCCCGCCCCCGAAACCATGACGCCGGAGCAGCGCCGGGTCCACGACAAGGTCGTGTCCGGCCGCCGCGGCAAGATCCAGGGCCCGTTGCGCGCCGCCCTGCACAACCCCGAGCTGGCCGACCGCTGGCAGGCGCTGGGCGAACTGCTGCGCTACGACACCTCGCTGAGCCGGCGTCAGTCCGAACTGGCGATCCTGGTCACCGGGCGCGCCTGTCAGTCGCCGTTCGAGTGGTACGCGCATCGACTCGAAGGCGAGAAGGCCGGCCTCTCGGCCGAGGTGCTTGAAGCACTGCTGGCGCAACGCGAGCCGGAGGGTCTGGACGAAGACGAAGCGGCGGTGGTCGCCTTCGCGCGCGAACTCAATCGCCACAACTCGGTCAGCGACATCACCTATGCACGTGCACTGGCCCAGCTCGGCGAGCGTGGTGTGGTCGAACTGACCGCGCTGGTCGGCTACTACACGATGGTGGCGATGACCCTCAACGCTCACGAGATTCCGCTGCCGGACGGTGTCGAGCCGGCGTTCGCGCTGCCGCAGCGGAGCCTGTGATGCGCGGCTGGGACTGCCACGCGCATCTGTTCGGGCCGTACGAGCGCTATCCGCTGGTCGAGCGCAGCGTGCACACGCCGCCGGAAGCACCACTGCCCGACTACCTCGCCCTGCTGCAACGGCTCGACCTCGACCACGGCGTGCTGGTCCAACCCAGCGCCTACGGTCGCGATGCCTCGGCAGTGCTCGACGCGCTGCAAGCCCATCCCGGCCTGCGCGGCGTGCTGGTCGCCCGCGCCGAGGAATCCCCCGACCTGAGCGGCCTGCATGCACGCGGTGTGCGTGCGCTGCGTTTCAGCCAGCGCGCGGCCGGCAACTTCCCGGGCGCCGCCACCCTCGACGATCTGCTCGCGTTGACCCCGGCGCTGGCCGAGGCCGGCCTGCATGCGGAACTGTGGACCGACGCGCCGACCCTGGCCCAGATAGCCCCAACCCTGGCGCGCCTGCCGGTGCCGGTGGTGATCGACCACATGGGCGGCTTCGACCCCGCCGCCGGCCTCGACCAACCCGGCTTCGCCGCGCTGCGCCGGTTGCTGGAAGGCGGCCACACCTGGGTCAAGCTATGCGCCTACCGCAACACCTGGAACCATGCATCGCTCGCCGATGCCGCTCCGTTCCAGCACGCACTGGCGGCAGCCAACCCCGATCGCCTGCTGTGGGGCAGCGACTGGCCGCACCTGCGCGTGGAGCCGGCGCCGGACCCGCTCGACCTGCTGCAAGCGATGCGCGACGCCTGCACCGATCCCGCGTTGGCCAGCCGCATCCTGATCGACAACCCGACGGCGCTGTACGCCTGAGTCATCGCCTCGCTATGCGCCTGCGGTCATAGCAGCTCTGCCGCCGGTCGCGTCGATCATCGCCATGCCGCTGCCTAGACTGGCCCGCACAACGACGACGAAGGGCCATGACGGAATGGACGACCTGAGCCAATTGCGGGTCCGCATCGAGGCGCATGTAGCGGTGCTGACGCTGGACGCACCGCCGGTCAACGCCCTGACCCGCATCCTCAACGACGAGCTGACCCTGGCGCTGGATCGCATCAGCGAACTGGACGAAGTACGCGCGGTGGTGCTCACCGGCGCCGGCAAGGTGTTCTGCGCGGGCGCCGATCTGAAGGGCCGTGCCGACAGCATCCGCGGCCCGGGTGACCTGCCGGCGCACTCGCGCCGCACCCGTGAGTGCTTCCACGCCATCCGCGAATGCGCCAAGCCGGTGATCGCCGCGATCAACGGCCCGGCACTGGGCTCGGGCCTGGCGATGGTGGCCTCGGCCGACATCCTGATCGCCAGCGAGCGTGCCAGCCTGGGCCTGCCGGAAGTCGATGTCGGCCTGCTCGGCGGCTGCCGTCACGCGATGCGCCTGTTCGGCCATTCGCGGCTGCGGCGCATGGCGCTGACCGGCCTGCGCGTGGACGCCACCGAGCTGTATCGCCTGGGCATCGTCGAAGCGTGCGTCAGTGACGACGCGCTGCTGCCGGCTGCCCTGGAGATCGCCACCCAGATCGCCGCCAAGAGCCCGCTGTCCACGCGCATGGGCAAACACACCCTCAACGTCATCGAGGACATGAGCCTGCGCGATGGCTATCGCTACGAGCAGGACATGACCGCGAACATCGCCCGCAGCGACGACGCGCGCGAGGCACAGGCCGCTTTCCGCGAAAAGCGCGCCCCGGTCTTCACCGGTCGCTGACCCCACCGCCTGCGCCCGCGCAGCTGCGGGCCACAACTGAACCGAACTGATTCGATGAGTGCAGATCCGCGTCCCCTCTCCGGCATCAAAGTGCTGGATCTCAGTCGCATCCTCGCCGCGCCGTGGGCCGGCCAGATCCTGGCCGACCTCGGTGCCGACGTCACCAAGATCGAACGCCCCGGCGTCGGCGACGACACCCGCTCATGGGGCCCGCCGTTCCTCAACGACGCGCAAGGCAACCCGACCCGCGAGGCCGGCTATTACCTGGCGGTCAATGCCGGCAAGCGTTCGATCACCGTCGGCATCGACACACCGGAAGGCCAGCAGATCGTGCGCCAGCTCGCCGCCGAGGCCGACATCGTGCTGGAGAACTACAAGGTCGGCACGCTCGCGCGCTATGGCCTGGATGCCACCTCGCTGCGCGCGCTCAATCCGCGCCTGATCTACTGCTCGGTCACCGGCTTCGGCCAGGACGGCCCGCGCGCGCAACAACCGGCCTACGACTTCCTGATCCAGGCGATGGGCGGGCTGATGAGCGTGACCGGCGAGCGCGACGACCGCCCCGGCGGCGGCCCGCAGAAAGTCGGCGTGCCGATCGTCGATCTGATGACCGGCATGTACGCCGCCGTGGCAGTACTGGCCGCGCTGCATCGTCGCGACACCAGCGGCCACGGCGAGACCATCGACATCGCCATGCTCGACGTGCAGGTCGCCTCGCTGGCCAATCAGGCGATGAACCATCTGGTCTCCGGCGGCGTGCCACGACGCAACGGCAACGCCCATCCCAACATCCAGCCGCAGGACGTGTTCGGCTGCGCCGACGGCGACATCATCCTGGTGGTCGGCAACGATCGTCAGTTCGCCAAGCTGGCCGAGGTACTGGGTCATCCGGAATGGGCGCAGGCGCGCTTTGCCAGCAACGCCGAACGGGTCGAACGCATCGGCGAACTGCGCGCGTTGTTGCAGGAAGCCTTCGCCGGCTGGCCGCGCGCCGCGCTTGTGGCTGCGCTGGATGCCGTCGGCGTGCCCTGCGGTGCGATCAACAACGTGCCCGAGACGCTGGCCGACCCGCAGGTGATCGCGCGCGGCATGCTGCAGCGCGCGCCGCATCCATCCGGCGTGGAGGTGGACCTGATCGCCAGCCCGATGCGTTTTGCCGACGCCCCGCTGCACCCGCGCACCGCCCCGCCGCTGCTCGGCCAGCACAGCACACAGATTCTCGACGAGCTCGGCTACAGTGCCGCGCAGATCGAATCGCTGCGTGCCCAGGGGGTGATCTGATGAAACTGCACTGGTCGCCGAAATCGCCGTTCGTGCGCAAGGTCATGGTCTGCGTGCACGAACTCGGCCTGCAGGACCGCATCACCCTGCAGCGCTCGGTCGCCGCCATGACCGTACCGAATCCCGCGATCATGGCCGACAACCCGCTGTCGAAGATCCCGACCCTGGTGCTGGACGACGGCAGCGCGCTGTTCGACTCCAGCGTGATCTGCGAATACCTCGACGCACTGGCCGGAAGCCGCCTGTTCCCGCACGCGCCGGACCGGCGCTGGCCGGCGCTGCGCTGGCACGCATTCGGCGACGGCCTGCTCGAACTGCTGGTGCTGTGGCGCAACGAGCGCGAACGCGAGCAGCCGCTGCAAGCGCTGCTCGATGCCTTCAGGATCAAGCTTTCCGCCAGCCTGCAACGACTCGAACAGGAAACCCCGCAGTTGGAAGCGGCACCATTCTGCATCGGCCACATCGGCATCGGCTGTGCGCTGAGCTACCTCGACTACCGCTTCGCCGCACAGGAATGGCGCGTGCAGGCCCCGGCATTGGCGCACTGGTACGCCACGCTCGCACAGCGCCCATCCTTCGTCGCCACGGAGCCGGTCGATGGTTGATTCCGCCGCTCTGTCGAACCAACGCGCGGTATTGGTGATCGGCGCCGGCACCATGGGCGCCGGCATCGCCGAGGTCGCCGCCAGCGCCGGCCATCACGTGATCCTGTGCGACGCCCGCCCGGAGGCGGTCACGCGCGCACTCGACGGCATCCGCGCCGGCCTGCACAAGCGCGTGCAGCGCGGCAAGCTCGAGGCCGACGTCGCCGAGGCCACCGCCGCGCGCATCGTCGCCGACGACGAGCATTTGTCGCTCGACACCGTCGGCCTGGTGATCGAGGCCATCGTCGAGGACCTCGACATCAAGGTGCAGGCGCTGACGGCACTGCTGCCACGCCTGCCCGACGACGCCATCCTCGCCACCAACACCTCCTCGCTGTCGGTGACCGCACTGGCCGCGCGCCTGCCGACCCCGGCGCGCGTGGTCGGCATGCATTTCTTCAATCCCGCCACCGTGCTGCCGCTGGTCGAAGTAGTGCGCGGCCAGGCCAGCGATCCATGCGTGGTGGACTGCATCGTCGCCACCGCCCACGCCTGGAAGAAATCGCCGGTGGTGTGCGGTTCGACGCCCGGCTTCATCGTCAACCGCGTCGCCCGCCCGTTCTACGGCGAAGCGCTGCGCCTGCTGCTGGAGCGTCACGCCGATCCGTCCACGCTGGACGCGGTGATGCGCGAGAGCGGCGGATTCCGCATGGGCCCGTGCGAACTGATGGACCTGATCGGCCACGACGTCAATTTCGCGGTGACCGGTTCGGTCTGGCGCGGCTTCTTCCACGATCCGCGCTACCAGCCCTCGCTGGTGCAGCAGGCGCTGGTCGATGCCGGCTGGCTCGGTCGCAAGAGTGGGCGCGGCTTCTACGCCTACGGTGACGACGCAGCCATCATCGCGCCCGCGCAGTTGCATGGCCCGCGTCCGCACGAAGTGGTGATCGAAGGCGCACTCGGCCCGGCGCAGGCGCTCGCCGAACTGATCCAGCACGCCGGCATCCGCGTACGCCACATCGACGGCGACGGCGTGCTGCGCGTGGACGGCCATGCGCTGGCACTGACCGATGGCCGCAGTGCCGGCGAACGCGCGCAGGCACTCGGCGAACCGGTGGTGCTGTTCGATCTGGCACGCGACTGGCAACACTGCGAGCGCATCGCGCTGGCGGCGACGCCGCAGACCGACGACAGCCATCTCGCCGCCGCGGCCGGGTTGTTCGAAGCCCTCGGCAAACAGGTTTCGCCCCTCGGCGACGCCGCCGGCCTGGTGGTCGCGCGCACCGTCGCCATGCTGGTCAACGAGGCCGCCGACGCCGTGCAGCAGGGCGTGGCCTCGGCCGAAGACGTCGATACCGCGATGATCCGTGGCGTGAACTACCCGCAGGGCCCGCTCGCCTGGGGCCGGCAACTGTGCTTCGACTATGTTGCCCGTGTGCTCGGCCATCTGGCCGCGACCTACGGCGAGGACCGCTATCGCCTCTCGCCGTGGCTGCGACGTCAGGCGCAACTCGCTGTGGAGGCTGCGCATGGCTGAGTTTGTGGATATCCAGCGCGAAGGCGCGGTCGCGGTGATCGGCATCGATCGCCCGCAGCGACGCAACGCGCTCAACCTCCAACTCAAGCGCGAACTGGTCGATGCCTTGCAGCAGGCGCTCGATGACGACGCGATCTCCGTGATCGTGCTGACCGGGCACGGCGGCTATTTCGTCGCCGGCACCGACATCGCCGAGATGGCCGACATGCGTCCGCTCGACCACCTGCGCCAAGGTTCGGAAGAGCTGTTCCGCAGCGTGCGGCAAGCGTCCAAGCCGGTGATCGCCGCGGTCGAAGGCTACGCACTCGGTGGCGGCTGCGAGCTGGCCCTGGCCTGCGACCTGATCGTCGCCGCCGAGGACGCACGCTTCGGCCAGCCGGAAATCAAGGTCGGGATCATGCCCGGCGCCGGTGGCACCCAACGCATGCTGCGCGCAGCCGGCCGCTACAAGGCACTGCTGTGGGCGCTGACCGGCGAGATGATCCCGGCCCGCGAGGCCTATGCGGCCAATCTGGTCTCGACATTGGCACCGCCCGGCGAGGCACTGGCGCAGGCGGTGGCACTGGCCGAACGCATCGCCACCATGCCGCCGCTGGCGGTGCAGGCGATCCGCGACGCGATGCGCCTGGGCGCCGACGTCCCGCTGGAAACCGCGCTTTCGCTGGAACGACGCCTGTTCGAGCGTCTGTTCGACAGTGACGACCAGAAAGAAGGCATGCACGCATTCATCGAGAAGCGCCCGGCGCGATTCCAGGGCCGCTGACGGCGGTCTCTGCCCACCCGGGTAGAATGGCGCTTTGCACTTTCCCCAGGAAATCCCGTGTCCCGCAACTCCAAGGCCAAGCGCGACCAGCGCAAGAAGAAGCAGCCCAAGCGTCCGTTCGCCCGCCTCGGCCGCGAACAACCCGTCGCCAACCACGCCGTCCTGCAGGACGCCGACGGCCACGTAGTCGCCGCGATCGGCCAGCAATCGGCCGGCGAATGGGTGCTCGGCATCGGCGGCCAGACCATGGGCAGCGCCGACAACCCGGTCCCGATGCTGGCCATGCTCAAGCACCTGGCCAACGTGCAGGAGAAGGAAGGCAAGACCGTCACCCTGCACTACTCCGAGCAACTGCAGCAGATGATCGACGACCTCGCCGCCGACGAAGGCAAGACCCCCGAGGAATACCTGGCGCAGCTGGTCTCCGAGTTCGAAGGCGGAGAAGAGGACGAAGCCGAAGACGACGTCACGGCTGAAGCCGCCGACACCGTCATCGAAGCCCAGCCCGAAGACGCCAAACCGGCAAGCTGATCTCCGCGATGACCGTCTACATCGACGACGCAGTGCATCCCTGGCGCGGCCAGCGCTGGGCGCACCTGTTGGCCGATACCCTGGACGAACTACACGCCATGGCAGCGCGGCTGGGCATCCCCCGCCGCGCCTTCCAGAACAAACTCAGCGGCGCCCATTACGACGTAACCGCCGAAATGCGCGAACAAGCGATTCGACTGGGCACCGTACCGGTCTCGCGACATACGGACCGCACCCTGCTGAGAGCCCTGATCGCCAATGCTCGCGCGCAGGCGCGTGGTGAGCATCCGTAACACCCTACAGCCTCGCTTCCAACAGACGCGCATGTAGGAACGTCCATCGATGACCGGCCACTTCACTGCCGAGAAGCGTTTCCCACCGGCGCGGGGATGACGCCGGAAAGAGCCCCCGATCCGGCTCATTGCCCGATTGACGACAAGCACCATCCAAGGCGGCAGAACCCCATCAAATCGACACCAACCCGCCATGCTTTGGCTTTGGCTTTGGCTTTGGCTTTGGGCTTTGCCGTTGCCGTTGCCGTTGCCGTTGCTCGTGATTTTGCCTTTGCAGTTGCCTTGGACTTTGACCTTCCCGGGGCCCCCATCCGCAGCGACGGAGCCAGCGGGAAAAACCCGAAGGGCGACGTGCATGGATGCACGTCGTTTTCTGCCGCGGCATGGATGCCGCGTCAGAAAATCCCGCTGGCGGAGTGAACCCGTAGCGCAGCGAAGGGCGCGAGGACTGGGGCGTGTTTCTTTGGGTTACGTTTCTTTGCACGAGCAAAGAAAGGTAACTCGCTCCGTAGGAGCGAAAGCCTTGGCCTTTGCCTTTGCTGTCACTGCAACTTCAAACCTAGAAGCAACGTCCATGGATCCCCGCCTACGCGGGGATGACGGTAGAGAGATGACGTGGAAGTCACTGCCCCCCGTTCGCGGGAATGAAGATAGATAGATGGCGACGATGGTGAGATGGCGCGGAAGTCACTGGGTCCCCGCCTTCGCGGGGACGAGGGCAGATAGATGACAGGCGACGACGGTGCCGCAATCAAGCACACCATCCGAAACCAGCCCCCTAAAACGCATCATTCCCCAACCGCACCTCCACCCCCAACAACGAAGTCAAAGCCAACATCGCCTCATCATCCCGACTGAGCGCAATCCACCCCCCATAGGTCTCCTCACCGGTACTCCAGTTCCACAACGAGTACCCATGCTCACGCAGCCGATCGTAGGCCGTGCCCATCAACTGAGGCACATCCAGCTCCCTGGCGAAATCCTCATCGTCCAGATCACCACCCCAATCGATCCGCAGATTCCAGCGCGTCGCCAGCTCATCCAGCGCCGACACGAACGACTCCACATCGCGCCGGTCCACATAGAACCCGGACTGCCAGTCGATCGCATCCTTCAGCGCCCACAGCCAGGCCTCGTCGCTGCTGTCGCCACCCTCGCCGCCCATCGCCTCGCGCCAGGCGTCGAACTGGCGCAGCGCGCTCTCCTCGTCGCCGGGATTGATCAGCACCAGCAGGTTCCAGACCCGCGCCGGATGATCGTCCTCGTCGAAATCGGACGGCTGATCCTCGAATTCTTCGTAATCGGTACTGTTGTCGGGCATGGCGGCATCACACAGGGAAACTGCGGCGATTCTCCTCGCCGCGGGCGCATCGTGGAAGCCGGCATCGTCCGGGCGGTTTAAACTTGCGCCCCCGAAACGGCCATCCCGGCCTGCCGTGCAGACTCCCTGAATGAGCGATACCCCTCCCGACCACCTCGCGGTGAACCCGCAGAGCCCCTTCCACGACGCCGAAGTGCTGGCCCGCGGCGTCGGCGTCCGCTTCAACGGCAACGAGCGTGACGACGTCAAGGAATACTCGGTCAGCGAAGGCTGGGTGCGCGTGCAGGCCGGCAAGGCCCGCGACCGCCGTGGCAACCCGATGACGCTCAAGCTCAAGGGCACCGTCGAGGCGTACTTCCTGGTCGCCAAGTAAGCGCGGCGACCTGCCGCCGCACCGGTGCGCGGCACAACGCGCACCGGGCGAGGCTCATGGCTTGAGCCGGTAGCCGCTGCGGAAGATCGCGCGGATCACGCCCAGGCACACCAGCAGGAACACCAGCGTCATCCCGGTACTGACCGCGATGTGCACATCGGCCTTGCCGTAGAAGCTCCAGCGGAAACCGCTGACCAGGTACACCACCGGGTTGCACAGGCTGATCTTCTGCCACAGCGGCGGCAGCATGCTGATCGAGTAGAAGCTGCCGCCGAGGAAGGTCAGCGGCGTGATCACCATCAATGGGATCACCTGCAGCTTCTCGAAGCCGTTGGCCCAGATGCCGATGATGAAACCGAACAGGCTGAAGGTGACCGCCGTCAGCAGCAGAAAACCCGCCATCCATAGCGGATGGGCGATCTGGTAATCGACGAACAGGCGCGCGGTGAGCAGGATCAACAGCCCCAGGATCACCGACTTGGTCGCCGCCGCACCGACATAGCCGACCAGGATTTCCCACCACGCCACCGGCGCGGACAGCACCTCGTAGATCGTGCCGGCCCAACGCGGCATGTAGATGCCGAAGGACGCGTTGGAGATGCTCTCGCCGAGCAGCGACAGCATCACCAGTCCGGGAATGATGAAGGCACCGTAGCCGATGCCGTCCACATCGCCCATCCGCGAGCCGATCGCCGAGCCGAACACCACGAAGTACAGCGAGGTCGACAGCACCGGCGAGGCGATCGACTGCGTCAGCGTGCGGAACGCACGCGCCATCTCGAAACGGTAGATCGCCGCGATCGCATGCAGGTTCATGCGCGCACCTCCGCCTGCTCGGCGCCATGCACCAGGCTGACGAAGATCTCCTCCAGCGAGCTTTCGCTGGAATGCAGATCCTTGAAATCGATCCCCAGCGCATTGAGCCGCCGCAGCAATGGCCCGATGCCGGTGTCCTCGGCCTGCACATCGAAGGTGTAGACCAGCGTGGCGCCGTCTGCGGCCAGTTCCAGTGGCAACCCCTGAAATTCCTCGGGCAGATGCGCCAACGGCGCCTGCAACGTCAGCGTCAGTTGCTTCTTGCCGAGCTTGCGCATCAGCGTGCGCGTGTCCTCGACCAGCACCAGCTCGCCGCGATTGATGACACCGACCCGATCGGCCATCTCCTCGGCCTCCTCGATGTAGTGCGTGGTCAGGATCACCGTGGTGCCCTGCTCGCGCAGCCGCCGGACCATCTGCCACATGCCGTGGCGCAGCTCAACGTCCACCCCGGCGGTGGGCTCGTCGAGGAACAGGATCTTCGGCTCATGCGCCAATGCCTTGGCAATCAGCACGCGCCGCTTCATGCCGCCGGACAGCGTGGAGATCTTGCTGTCGCGCTTGTCCCACAGCGACAACTCGCGCAGCACCTGCTCCAGATAAACCGGATTGGCCGGCTTGCCGAACAACCCGCGACTGAAGCGCACCGTGGCCCACACCGTCTCGAACGCATCGGTGGACAGCTCCTGCGGCACCAACCCGATCGCCGCCCGCGCCGCCCGGTAGTCGCGCACGATGTCGTGACCATCAGCCAGTACTCGCCCCGCACTGGGATTGACCAGCCCACAGACGATGCTGATCAACGTGGTCTTGCCGGCCCCATTGGGCCCCAGCAGCGCGAAGATCTCGCCACGCTGGATATCCAGATCAACCTGCCTGAGCGCCTGGAACCCACCGGCGTAGGTCTTGCTCAATCCTTGGATGGAAACGATCGCAGTCACGGACAATCTTCGCAAAGCGACGGAGCATCGCCCGCATAGGCTAGGCCCAATGGGCATCACGACCAAGTGTGGATAACGCTTGCCCCAGCGGAAACACTATCCCATTCGCCACCATGGACGGCGGGTTGGGCGGGCTGGTATTCCCCCGCGTGATCCCGCAGTGAAGGCTATGGACGCAGAAGCCGCAAAACCTGGAGCTCTGGCTCTGGCTCTGGCTCTGGTTTTGGTTTTGGTTTTGGCCGTTGCCGTTGCCGTTGCCGTTGCTCGTGATTTTGCTGTTGCTCTTCGCCTTTGATTTACCGGGGCCCCCATCCGCAGCGACGGAGCCAGCGGGAA
>NZ_JBYSVX010000040.1:0-50696 GCF_058986605.1 Pseudomonas sp. GW821-FHT07E12
CCCCCTAGATGTGCTAGGTGGTCTCGTGGGCTCGGAGATGTGCATAAGAGACAACATCGCGGCTGAAGCCGCTCCTACGGGATCTGAGGTGTTTGAGGATCAGCCGGGACCGGGCAGGCTTCCCGAATCCCGGCTCTTCACTGCTGCGCGGACTGATCTTCCGGATCGCGACGGATCACCGAGCGTCTCGGTGGCAGCGGCGGCAACGTGCCGGGCGCTGCGCTGTCCGCGGCTTCGGCCAGCGCCGGTTCCCATGGGAAGCGTGGCAGCGTGCGCACGGCGTTTTCCAGCTTGCGCGACCAGTTCTCGTGGATCTCGGCGTACAACGGCGTATCCGCTTCCAGGCGCATGCGCTCGGTGATGCACAGGTCGTTGGTGCGGATCAGCGCCAGGTCGATCGGCATGCCGACCGAGAGGTTGGAGCGGATCGTCGAATCCAGCGACACCAGTGCGGTGCGCGCGGCGTCTTCCAGGCGCATTTCCGGGCGGATGATGCGGTCCAGGATCGGCTTGCCGTACTTGGATTCGCCGATCTGCATGTACGGCGTCTCCGGCGAGGAGGCGATCGCATTGCCGAGCGGATAGATCATGTACAGGCCCGGCCGCTCACCGGCGATCTGCCCGCCCAGGATCAGCGTCGCCGAAATGCTGACGCCGCTGTGATGGGCCTGTTCGCCGAGCTTGACCTGGCTGGACACCAGCACCTCGCCGACGTACTCGGCAACCTCGAACAGATGACGGAACGTACGCAGGCTGCGCGGCGCGCCATCGTCCACATCGCGTTGCAGCTTGGAGATGGCGAGCTGGGTGGTGGCCAGGTTGCCGGACGACATGATCGCGAACACCGCCTGCCCGGGATACTCGAACACATGCAGCTTGCGATGGACGCGCACGTCATCCAGTGAGGCGTTGGTGCGGGTGTCCGCCGCGAAGACCAGGCCTTCGTCCGTTTCGATGCCGACGCAATAAGTCATGACGCTGCCTGTGACTGAGCAGCCCGATTCTTGCACCGCAGCGGGGATATGACCAGCGCGTATCCGCGGCATGGGGCAGGTCGTTGACGCGCACGTTCAGGGCGGTGAGGGAGCGATACGCGTCAACCTTCGCGCGCAACCACGACTCACAGGGGGCGGGTCAGCCAGGCCCCCGCGGTGTTGCGTGGCCGCGCCCGATCGCCGGTCAGACCGCAGCGGATGGGGCTCCGGGTGACCGTGTGTGGGCCGC
Organism: Pseudomonas sp. GW821-FHT07E12; assembly: GCF_058986605.1. Lineage (NCBI taxonomy): Bacteria > Pseudomonadati > Pseudomonadota > Gammaproteobacteria > Pseudomonadales > Pseudomonadaceae > Pseudomonas > Pseudomonas sp. GW821-FHT07E12. The sequence goes on from NZ_JBYSVX010000040.1 coordinate 1,225, forward strand.
CGGGTGGCATTCCCGGTTGACGCTGGGCTGCCGTACATGCGCGAATATTGCATGACTACTGCGCTTCTCAGCCTCGGCAGCAACCTTGAGCCGGCGCGCCATCTGCGCGCCGCACTGCGGGAACTGCGCGAGGCGTTCGGCGAGCTGGCGGTTTCGCCGGCCTATCTGACGCCGGCCGTCGGCTTCCAGGGCCCGGATTTCCTCAACAACGCGGTGGCGCTGCGCACCGACATGGCACTGCCGGCGCTGGATGCGTGGTTGCACGCGCTGGAGGATCGGCATGGTCGTGATCGCAGCGGGCCGCGTTTCAGCAACCGCACGCTGGACGTGGACATCGTGTTCTACGGCGATGCGATCGTCGAAGGCCCGGGGCATCTGCGCATCCCGCGCCCGGAGTTGAAGCATGCCTTCGTGCTCAGGCCGATGGCCGACATCGCGCCGGATTTCATCGATCCGGTCAGCGGGCGCAGCCTGGCCGTGCTGTGGCAGGCGCATCCGGATCATGGCCGGGCATTCGAGGTGGTGGAGTTGTAGCGCCGAACTCGCCCGGCTGGGGATCTGCTCTTGTAGGAGCGGCTTTAGTCGCGATGAGGCTGTCACGCAGATCCCTCCGCAAACGCCCGCACATTCATGTGCGGGGATTCAAGCGGGCAAGCCCCATCGCGGCTGATGGCCCGAGGCCACGTAGACCCGCTCCTACGAAGACAGCCCGCGGCCGCCGTCGACGTGGAGGGTCTGCCCGGTCAGGTAGCTGGCGTCTTCCAGCAGCCAGCGCACCGTTTCGGCGATTTCCTCGGGCGTGCCGATGCGCGCCAGCGGCGTGCGCGCAAGCAACGCCTGCTGCGCCGCTTCACTCTTGCCGTGCTCGGGCCACAGGATCGCGCCGGGTGCGATCGCGTTGACCCGGACCTGCGGCGCCAGTTCCAGCGCCAGCGAGCGGGTCAGCATCGCCAGCGCGGCCTTGGCCGCGGTGTAGATCGCGTGGTCATGCAGCGGCTGGCTGGCATGCAGGTCGGTGATGTTGACGATCGCGCCGGCGCGGGCCTGCAGGTGCTGCGCGGCGGCCTGGGCGAGAAAGAACGGGGCGCGTGCGTTGACCGCGAACAGATCGTCCCATTGCGCCGGGGTCGCCTCGGCGAGTGGCGTGGGGTAGAAGTTCGAGGCGTTGTTGACCAGCGCGTCGAGTCCGCCGAAATGTGCCAGGCATTGCGCCACCAGCGTAGTGGGCGCGTGTGGATCGCGCAGGTCGGCGTGCAGCGCGAGCACGCTGTGGGAGCGGGTCGCCTGCAATTCGTCCGCCAGCCTGGCCAGTTCGTCGCCGGAGTGGTGGGCATGCACGGCGAGGTGCCAGCCATGCGCATGCAGGTGGCGCGCGATTGCCGCGCCGATGCGCCGCGCGCCGCCGGTGATCAGGACAACCTTGGGAATGGAGGGCATCGCGTGGTTCCCGCTCGGCTATCCTGTGCATTGTCCACGCAATCGATCCCGCCATGCACGCCGATCTCCCCACTCCCGGTACCGACGCGCTCGAACACAGCGAGCACCTGGCGGCCCACCTGCGGGCGGAGATCATGGCCGTGGGCGGCGCGATTCCGTTCTCGCGCTTCATGGAGGTGGCGCTGTACGCGCCCGGCCTCGGCTACTACAGCGCCGGTGCGCACAAGTTCGGCGAGGCCGGCGATTTCGTCACCGCGCCGGAATTGGGCCCCTTGTTCGCCGCCACCGTGTCCGAGGCGCTGGCGCCGGTACTGCAGCAGCTCGGCCCGCAGTCGCGCGTGCTCGAGTTGGGTGGTGGCAGCGGCGCGTTCGCCGAGGTCACGCTCAAGCGCCTGCTGGAACTGGACGCGCTGCCGGAGCGCTACGCGATCCTCGAACCCAGCGCCGACCTGCGCGAACGCCAGCGCGAGCGGCTCGGCAAGTCGCTGATCCCGCCGGTATTCGATCTGATCGAATGGGTGGATGGCCCGTTCGCCGACGACTGGAACGGCGTGCTGTTCGCCAACGAAGTGATCGATGCGCTGCCGACGCCGCGCTTTCTGGTGCGCGATGGCGAGGTCTACGAAGAGACGGTGACACTCGATGGCGAAGGGCGCTTCGTGCGCGGCGAGCAGCCGGCCGATGCGTTGACGATGGCGGCGGTCCACCATCTTGAGAACTACCTGCAGCGCCCGTTCGAGAACGGCTACCGTTCCGAACTGCTGCCGCAGCTGCCGTACTGGATCCAGGCGGTTGCCGGCGGGCTGAAGCAGGGCGCGATGCTGTTCGTCGACTACGGTTATCCGCGCGCCGAGTACTACCAGCCGCAGCGCAGCGACGGCACCTTGCGCGCGTTCTATCGCCATCGGGTGCATGACGATCTGTATCGCTGGCCGGGCCTGCAGGACCTCACCGCGTCGGTGGATTTCACCGCGCTGGCCGAGGCCGGCACCGGTGCGGGTTTCGATCTGGCGGGGTACTGCACGCAGGCGAGTTTCCTGCTCGGCAATGGGCTGGACCAGTTGCTGGAAGTGGCCGACACCCGCACCGACGAGGTCGGGCGCGTGCGCCTGCGCGAGCAGATCAAGCGGCTGACCTTGCCGAGCGAGATGGGCGAGCGCTTCCAGGTGATGGGTTTCTCGCGCGACGTCGATTTCAGCGCCGCGTTCCTGATGGGCGACCTGACCTGGCGGCTGTGAGCATGTTGGTACTGCATCCGTTCGCGCGGCCACGCCTGTGGCAGGGACTGTGGTGGGTGGGCATCGTCGCGGTGTTCGTGGTCTGCCTGCTGCCGGCGCCGGACTTGCCGCAGCTGCCGGAAGGCGGTGACAAGGTCGAGCACTTCCTCGCCTATTTCCTGCTCGCCGGAGCGGCGGTGCAACTGCATGCGCAGCGCGTGACGCTGTGGAGGCCGGCGCTGGGCCTGCTGCTGATGGGCATCCTGATCGAGATCCTGCAAGGCGCGCTGACCACCACGCGCAGCGCCGACGTTGCCGATGCACTGGCCGATGCGGCCGGTGTCGTCGCGGGATTGGCGCTGGCGTGGACGCCAGTGCGTGGTTGGCTGGTGGCGTTGGAGCGGAAGTTGTTCTTGTAGGAGCGGCTTCAGCCGCGATGGGGCTTTCTCGGTAAATTCCGGTAAAGCCCCATCGCGGCTGAAGCCGCTCCTACAACGGCGTGTTACAGGCGTTCCGGATCTATCACCACGTGCTTGATCCGCTGCCGCTTCCACGTATAGCTGACATGCACCCGACCATCGCGGGTCTGGATCACCGCCGGATAGGAGAACTCGTCCTTCGGGCTGTGCTCCAGGGTCAGCATGCGGCGCCAATGCACACCGTCGTCGGACAACGCCACCGCCAGCGTGCCGCGGCCGTCCCACCAGTCCTTGCCGGCCGCCACCGGGTTGTAGACCAGCAACGCGCGGCCATCGCGCAGCATCGTCGCGTCGGTGCCGGAGTTGGGGTTTTCCAGATCGAGCAGCGTCATCGGCGACCAGGTGACGCCACCGTCGTCGGAGAACGTGCTGAAGACGCGGTTCTGGCGCGTGCGCCCGAGTGCCTGCAAACGACCGTCCGGATGCTGCAACAGACTGGGCTGGATCGCACCGATCAGGCGCGGGTCGTTGAGATCGCCGCCGCGTTGCCAATGCACGCCACCGTCGTCGCTCCATTCGATGTGGGCGCGCCAGATGTCGCCATCGGCCTCGGTGCTGCTGGGTGCGAGGATGCGGCCATCGGCGCGTTGCAGCGGTTTGTTCTTGATCGGCCCGAGAATGCCGTCGGGCAGGCGATGCGGCGTGGACCAGTGCGCGCCGTCATCGTCCGAGGTCGCCAGCAGGCCCCACCATTGGCGCGGGTTCGGGCCGGCCTTGTAGTACAGCTGCAGCGCGCCCTGCTGCGGCTGGAACAGCACCGGGTTCCACGCCGGTTGCGAGCCGCCATCGGCGACCTTGCGCGGCGCTGACCAGCCGCGCGCGTCACGTTCGCTCAACCAGATCGCCACATCCGCTGCGCCCTCGTGGTCGCCGCCGAACCAGGCGGCCAGCAGTCGGCCGTCGCGGGTTTCGACCAGCGTGGAGGCGTGGCTCTGCGGCGTCGGCGGCGTGTCGGCGACGAACTCGCTGAGCAGCACCGGCGATGCGGCGCTGGCGATATGCGTGGGCACCAGCAGGACGAAGGCGGCGAGGGCGAACAAACGCGGCATGGAATCGATCCGGGGGATTGGTGATATACCTGTATATGATCTATTAAATACCATATGCTGCGTTCCCGGGCGGCCGCCGGTCGCCGATGCCCCTCAAGGAGCCGCGATGAAACGACAGCCGTTTTCCCCGTTGCGCTGGTTGGCCGGACTCGGCCTGGCAGCTCTGGTCCTGCCGACGGCGATCGCCCAGAACTTCGCCGAGGTCAAACCCTCGCCGCAGCAGGTGGCGTGGCAGGATCTGGAATTCGGCGTGATCGTGCACTTCAACCCCAACACCTGGCTGGACCAGGAGTGGGGCGACGGCACCGCCAGCCCGAAGACCTTCAACCCGACCCAGGTCGATCCCGGCCAGTGGGCGCGCGCGGTCAAGGCCGCCGGTGCGCAGTACCTGATCCTGGTCGCCAAGCACCATGACGGCTTCGCGCTGTGGCCGACCGCGGAGAGCGAGTATTCGGTCAAGAACAGCCCGTGGATGGGCGGCAAGGGCGATCTGGTGCGGATGACCTCCGACGCGGTGCGCAAGGAAGGCATGGGCTTCGGCATCTACCTCTCGCCATGGGATCGCCACGAGCCCAAGTACGCCGACTCCAAGGCCTACGACAAGTTCTACGCCGCGCAGCTGGTCGAGCTGGCGCTGCACTACGGGCCGATCACCGAGTGGTGGCTGGACGGTGCCGGCAGCGCCGGCCACGTCTACAACTTCGACAAGTACATGGAGGAACTGCGTACCTACCAGGCGAACGCGATGGTGTTCGCCGATACCGCGTTGTTCGAGTACGGCGACATCCGCTGGGTCGGCAACGAGGCCGGCGCCATCGAGGGCGAAAACTGGAACGTGATCGATCGCCACGGCTACCTGCGCTGGCGGCCGGTCGAGGTCGATACGCCGCTGCACAAACTGCAGTGGTTCTGGCATCCGAACAGCGACGAAACACTCAAGAGCGTGGATGAGCTGGTCGAGATCTGGGAGAAGAGCGTCGGCCTGGGCGGTCAGCTGGTGCTCGGCGTTGCGCCGGACAAGCGTGGTCTGCTGCCGGAAGCCGATGTGCAGCGGCTGAAAGAAATGGGCGAGGCGATCCAGGCCCGCTACGGCGCCGGCAAGAACCTGGTGCCGGCCAACCTGAAGAATCCCGGCACGATCACTGCCGCAGTCGATGGCGATCGCGACACCTTCTGGAGCGCGCCCCAAGGCTCGCACAGCGCAGTGCTGGAACTGCAGTTCAAGCAGCCGATCACCTTCGACGCGGCGCTGAGCATGGAGTGGATCAACGACGGCCAGCTCGTGCAGAAGTACGCAGTGGAAGCCTGGCAGGACGGCAAGTGGGTGCGTGTGGCGCAGGCTCAGGCGATCGGCCACATGAAGATCGATCACTTCGCGCCGGTGACGACCAACAAGGTGCGCCTGAATATCCTGTCCAGCGCGGATGCGGTGCATATCCGCGAGTTCCAGTTGTTCGATACGGGTAAGGGTGCGTCGGCGAATTGAGTTCCGACGTGGAGCATAGGCTCGCTCTGGGGCGGGCCTATGCCTGTATTTGAATCCGTATCGCGTCTGTCAGTTGGTGATGCATGAGCAAGTGTGCAATCAGTCTTCGTTCTGCTTGTAGTCAAGGCTGAGGCACAGGCCCCGTGCTGTGGCGGCATCGCGCTCATCATCGAAATAGACGGCCATCTGCACCTGGCTTGATGCAGTGATGGCGTAGCAATACAAGGCCGCAACCCTTTCGTCATCCGCTGGTTCTTCAAGGCGATAGGTGTAGAAGAGAATCGGCCCGATCTGCTGCTCCTCCGGCGATTCGATGTGCGGAGATTGCGTTTCCTTGATCCAGGCCAATCGCTGTTCCGGCGATTGGCCGTCTTCGTTGTTCCAGATGGAAATCCAGGCCGTAATCCCGGAGCGCCAGAGCACCAGATCACCGTCCTCGATACGCCGGTTGAACTCCGACGGAAGAACGATGCTCCACCTCTGGGACATCTGATAGTGGCCGTGAACGACGGGGAAGTCGGGATGAAGTGGCATGGAAATTGGTGCTCAAGATGAGTAGTCGAAGCATCCCAGGTATTCCAAGGTGCTGCCGTGGGGGTTCAGGGGCTGGTTCGGGGCGAAGACGCAGATGGCGGCATCCGCGAGGCATGATTCATCGAGAAGGTGTAGCCATTGATCCGAGTACGAAGCGTCGGCGAGCAGGTCACGCAGCGGGACAGGACGGCCAGATCCGGAATGCACGATCTCGATGCAGCCAGGCTCGTAATCGCGAAGATCGATCTCACGCATGAATGCCGAGGGCACGCCATCACCGTCGTCGGTGTAGGTCTGGTCGACGAAAGCGCGTATCTCGGCGGGAGACGCAAAGCGTTCCTTCGAGGCGAACAGATGCATGCGGGGCACGGGAGTCGGGCTCGTCAGGATCACTTGCTGTCGGCAGGAAGTTTCAGCACCGTCTTGAGGTGGGCGAAGTACTTGGGATCCTCATCGGCGAAGATCTCCTGCCCGCCGCCCATGTAGGCGCGGGTCAGTTCATCGTTGGCGCGTTGCATGTTGCCGAGTTCGAACTGTGATTGGCCAAGACGGAGATGGATGAACGGATTGCCGAGTGCATCCGGGCAATGCATCGCGTCAGACAGTGCCGCTTGGGCGTGCTCATAGTTCTTGGATCTGAAGTTGGCATCGCCGATTGCGGCCAGCAGCCAGGTGCAGGCTTCCCAGTTGGTTTTCGGTTCCGGCAGCAGATCGAAGGCCTCGATGTACTTCTCGACGGCGCTCCGATAGTGACCTGCATCGGCTTGCCTGTCTCCTTCTTCGGACAGCTGCACCACTTTGTCGTGGATGGCGTCGGGTAGTTCCATGTTCTGAGCCTGGATGATGAAAGGGACCAATGGCGCAATAAGGAAAGCCAATATCCAAGGCAGTCTGAGCCGATGCTTCATGGATACATGGCATCCGAATGGATTGTCGGTGTTGCTACATGACATGGACATCACTGAGCGACAGCACGAGACCTTCAGGCACCACGCAAATGTAGAAGGTCGCCGTCAGGTTGGAAACCAAGCCATTGATGTTGAGGTCATACCAGACTTCGCCAACGGCACCGTTCTGCTGCGGCCAGCGATCGACCTTGATGCGCTGGGACACATCGGTGGGAGCACCGGCAAGCGTGACACGCTGATGCGGCTCGGCGTTCCCGTAGCCCTCTATGATTTGGTGCAACAAGTCGGGCGTCCAGCTGTCGTCCTCGTGCCCGGTGAAAGCGAAGGCCTCCTCGTACTCGCCTGCCTCCAGAAGTTTGACCCACTGATGGACGACATCAATGAGTTGTTCGTCCGTTGCGGTTGGTGGTAGGGGTTGCATGGGATGTCGGCAGCCGATCAATGTGAGTGAAAGGTAGGCCGCCGGACCATACCGCTAGAGCGAGCCCCACAGATAGAGCTTCTGATCGTCGGTCACCTGTTTCGCGAGGCCTGTCACGGCGACGACCACCGGCGCGATGTCCTTCGGATCGCAATTCAGCTCTTCGGTTTGGGCCCAGAGGCGCGAGACACGGTCGATGTTGCTTTCAGTCAGTGACCGAAGCGCCGATACGAAGGGTGCAGGGAACCGGAACAGCCAGGTCTCGTCCGGAACACTGATCGGCTCGAGAGCATGCGTGTCTGGATCCCACTCAACATCGGTGATTGTTGCCCAGAGTGTCCCGAATTCCAGATCGGTCAGTCCTTTGAACTGAGCAAGCTTATGTTCGGAGGGCGACGATGTTGCAGGGAATGATCCACCTTCGTACAAGAGAGCATCGCTATCGGACGCTACGAACAGGTCACTTGTGATTCCCATGATGCTCTCCTGCGTTGTTCTTGCTAGTGCGTACTTGTCGCTATCGAAGCGAGCTTGCGTACCAGGTTGGCGAGGCCTGCAAAGATGATGAGCAACTCATCCAAGGAACGGAATTCGGGGCGTGGGTATGGAGGATTCGGAACAGGCCGATGAGCGTGCATCAGAGCCGAGTGGCACAGGATCGCGAATGTACCTCTCTCTTGTGCATGTTGGAATGGAGCAGAGAAGTCAGTTTCGACCGAGCTGCGACCCTGGATGATGAAGGTGAGCGAGACCTTATCGGGTAGACCACCGAGCTGGAACACCGTGCCTGGACTACTGAGCTTGGTGAGGGGGATTCGGCCAGTCGCAGCCTTCAGAACTTCGGTTGCCGATACTCTTGCTGGTGGCGCGCCCGCCCGATGTGGATGTTGGTTGCACAGGTCGTAGTACGCAGCACAAAGGTCCGAGCCCGTGATCGATGCAAGAAAGTCTGGGGAGAATTTCATGATGGCTGGCGGCTGAGTCAGGCCTGTCAGTGAGACGGGCTCGATTGGACAGGGCTACTGGGCGAACTGAACGGCGATGTCATGCGCTCTTGTTCTTTTCGTCCCAGGCCATCGGCTCCCATAGCTCCACTTTGTTTCCTTCCGGATCAATGATCCAGGCGAACTTGCCGTTCTCGTGGGATTCGGGACCGTTGACGATCTCAACACTGTTCGCGCGAAGTTCCGCGATCAACGCATCAAGATCGTCGACCCGATAGTTGATCATGAAGGCGGAATCGCTCGGGCTGAACCACTGGGTCTCCTTGTTCGCGACATGCCACACGGTGAGTCCTTTGTCCTCGGCCTTGTCGTCCGGCCACTTCAGGATCGCACCACCCCAGCTCTCGAGTGGCATGCCCAAGTGCTTCTGATACCAAGCGGCAAGTGCGGCGCTGTCGCTTCTACTCTTGAAGAAAATGCCGCCGATCCCGGTAATTCTGGCCATGGTAGGTCCGCCCGTATGGATTGTTGATGTTGCCACTCGTGTGAGGCCTTAGTTATGTCACACCGCGAAGTGGCATCGGCGTGAACGAACTGCTAACTCCGCGGGGTGCGGGGTGCGGCCCGTGCCTCGGCGATGGTTACCAGATCCCGGTGACTGGCATCTTGGGGCAGGCCGAAATGCAGGTAGATCTCGCTGATGTGGTTAATCTTCAGCAAGAGCGCCGTCATTGCCTTGGAGAGTGCACAGAGCCGGTAGAAATCCTGGTTTCGACAAGAGTCTGACATGCAGTGGAACACCCCTGCTGCGCCACGCCGAATGGCGACGCGGATATGAATCGACTTCAGGTGCGTTTCCGCAGAATCCAGCGACGCTCCTGTTCACAGGTCAACACATTGTGTGTGAGGAGCGGCGGACTTCAGGTGCTTGCTCAGCACGACACTGCGGTACACCTTGCCCGGCCACCGCACATGGTCAACATGCATGTAGCCGAGTCGGCGGTACAGGTCGATCAGATGTGTAGCCTGTTCGGCGGTGTCCATGGCCAACTCAAGGAAGCCACGTTCGGTAGCCCACGTTTCGCACTGAACCAGCAACGCGCGGCCAATGCCAAGACCCTGGAATTCAGGTGCAACACCGAACTGATGAGCGGCGGCGACCCCGGGGCGGGTGAAGTATCCGCAATCGCTCGTCGCATAGGTGGGCTGCACGACGACAGTTCCCGCCAGGCGATCGGACCAGTGCGCCACGTAGCATTGTCCACCGTCGATGCGCTTGCGGGTGGTTTCGGAAGTCTGATCGACGGCGGTGTAGTTCAGTCCCATTGCGGCAAGGCGGGCATAGGCGCGATGGAGTAGTTGCGTCAATTCTTCAATGGAATCTGTTGCAGAGATCGGCCGGACTGTAAGCATGGTGGTTGAGTGGGGGCTGATGCTTGGGTTGAGCCGTACAGCAACGTGGTGCTGGCTTGAGTGAGTCGTGCGGACACCGGCAAATCTATGATGTCCAAATGAGAAATGCACCCACTGACAGCAGCAGCATGCCAACTCCAACTACCACCAGCAGCCATGTGAGCACCGCACGGCGGGATCGTGCCTTGTGCTTGAAAATGGCGGCGAGATCCGACTGGGTCTTGATGTAGGCATCTACTGCGTCTCTCGCTTCCTTCAGCGTGAGGTGACCTTCGGACCGGACGATCTTGATTGCCCCGATCCTGATTCCTTGACGCAATATCAGCTCGGCTTTGGCGGAGATCGGCCGATGTGCTGCTGGAGCTTGCGCCTCTGAATCCCGCTCCAGCAGGTGAGCATCCAGCAAATCCTTGGCGTCCTTCCAGTCGAGTCCGGTCTCCTGGCGCACTATCCCTATCGCCTTGAGCAGGTTGCCAGCCCGAATGGCGGCATCTGCCTTGAGCGAAAGTGAGAACTTGGGTGGGGACTCAGTCATCGGATGCGATGCGCTGCAAGGTTTGAACTGAGCCGAGCCGCGAAGTGGTGTCGGCCTGAATGGTCAGGATTCACTGATGCCTCCGATGGCTGCTTTGATTGCAAGGATGCGCGTGTAGTTGACGCTTGGCCAGTGGGGTTCCACATAGGAGCGGGACTGAAACTCCCGGAGGAAACGCCAGAAGGGCAGGAGTACCTGGGTTCGGCTACCCCGAAAGGAGAGGGCCGACTGCGATCGACTGCGCTGGCTACGTGGAACGAACTCCAGTCGAAGCTCGATCTTGTTCTCAATCGGGGTGAAGTGCATGAAGTAGCCGTCCGGTTCCAGGTGCCACCACACGCACGATTCGGTTCCTGATGCCGCGCGTTCGAGAGCTTAGATCAATGTAACGGTGGCTCGTATCGGATGACGATAGGCTGCATGGCAGGAGAGGGTGAGGTCTGATGCCTGGGTTAAGTCATGCTGCGGAGCGGCATCGGCTTGAACGAACTACCAGGTATCCCCTCATTGTGTAGCCCCTTCTACAGGAGCTGCCGCGTCTTGAGCAGCGATTACCTGCCACTGGCCGTCGCGCTTGACCCAGATATCGGTCCAGACGTAGCGGCCCGTCGAGCCATCCTTACGGATCCATGTCTCGCTGCCATGAGCAATCGCGGTGTCTCCGAAGAATCTGACGCTAACGTCGTCGAGCTTATTGGAGATGATCTGCTTGGCTGGGCCGGTCTCGCGCGTGACCTGAGATTTATCGTATCTCCTGCCCTTAGTGTCCGTGCCGATGAAGTCGTCAGCAAAGTAGATTCTGCGCTTTGATCGATCTCCCGTAACCACGGATTCTGCCCAGTCACGAGAGCATTCAATGATGTAACGTTCGGCCTCGGCGTAGGCGTCGGATGCTGCAACGGGGGCATGCGAGCAGCCCGCAAGTAGCAAGAGTGAAAGCAATGAAAAGGTGAAGAGTTTTTTGAGGATCATTGACGTGTCCGCGGCGCCTAATGCCTGAACTCAGTCGATCCGCGAAGCGGGTTCGGCTTGAATGAATTGTTAGGCATCTGGTTACTGCCTCACCAGAAATGCTTCATGCAGTGCGCTAAGTTGATGCGCGCGGTTCTGTAGCCCCTCAAGGCGATCTACAAACTCGGCGGCGTCGTCTTCTGTGAAGTGCGTAACGTAGTCGATCAATGCGTCAGAGACCAGCATGGCTAAGGTTTCGAGTATCTGGGGGCGTGGCATGTGCCAGTCGAGGTTCGGACGATAAGAATCGTCGTCCAGCTTTTCAAGGTGGTACTCGAGCATGTCTTGCCAGTTCCCATGCACTGAATGTGAGCCGCCACCGAAAGCAGCCAAATAGGCCTGACCAAGCCCAATTCGCTCCGCTCGTTCGTAAAGGTTCAGTCCGCTCCAGTTTCTTTGATGATGATTTTCTACGTCTTGCCTATTCAGTGCAGAGGCTTGGAAGCTCAGATTGATTGACCTGACCATTCGATCTTCGATTGGCAAGGAATCGCCGCCACGTGCAGCAATATTTGCTTCAACGTGTTTCAGGAGCTTCAGTTCATGCTGGAGGGAATAGCTGCGATATGATTTGAAGAGATTGTCAGATGCATTTGCGATCATGTAACGCAGATTGACTATGCATTCGAAGATAAGACGTGTAATTACAATGGATATTTCTCGACGGTGCTTGCAAGTCTGATCAAGCAATGCGTCGAGGAGCTTAAATAGTCTGACGAGCTGCCCCCCAAGAATGGCTTCGTCTCGTGACCATTGCATCGCTGGGTTTTTGAAAATATTGGCCGCGATGCATGCATACGATCCAACCTCGATCACGAGATCTATGGCGACCTCAACGTACTGACCCTCTGATTGAAATTCAGAGATCGTCACTTCGTCTATGTCAGTCGTCGGAATTTCCGCGAGCTTTTCTCTCCATGGCATTGCGGAATTCCTCAACAGATGCCTAACGCTTGAATTAAGCCGCGCCGCGAAGCGGTGTCGGCTTGAATGAATTGTTAGATACGAGTCAGTGCAGATTTGCAGTAGCCGTAGTACGAAACCGTGTGCTCCAACTTCATACCTTGCACCGGCCCGTTCGCGTGCATTCCGGCCCCAGTGCTCATAACGAAAAAGTTGCGGCGGATAAGTTCTACCGCCTCGTTGTAGAGGTCATGGAAGTGTCCTTCCTCGCTTTTTTGTATCATAAGGGTCAAGTAGTTATGATCTGCTGGGATCGCCTCATACAACAAGACAAATGCACTGAGTGTCACGTCGCTTACCTGGGAAAATGCCTGCATCGCGGCGATGAGGTAGGGCTCGTCGTCCCAGTGATCTTTGTAGATGAGCGCCAACGCGACAAGGCCAACCTTTGAATGGGTTTGACGAACTGTCTCCAAGATGCCGTAGAAGCAATTTGAATATGTCTCGTCGGCTGAAACCTTGGAAATAAGCTCTTCGTCAACCTCCGCGTCCGAGACAAATTTCTCAAAGCGCTTCTGGAGATGCTTGTCATAGAAGTGTTGGGCGAATCTTGCGAGCAGGCCGACGCCGGGAATGCCAACATCCTTGGCTAGTCCTGCAGCATCGCTGCCGGCTTGGACAATTTCCTTGCCCCATTCGATCTTGTTGTTCTGCATGTCCAGCAACCCCCAGCTCGTGTCTAACGCCTGAATTAAGCCGAGTCGCGAGCGGCTTCGGCTTGAATGAATTGTTAGGCGGCATTAGCTCACCTCGTAGCCAGAAGGGTCAATGCCGTCCCATGACATTGAGTCACGGAATGCCCCCTCTAGTCGGGCAAACCAACCGCTGTCCATGCCAATGGACATGTGCTCCCCGCGAATCGACAACAGCCCCCAAGGGTCGCTTGGGCCGAATCCCTGCTCGCAGTACGCAAAGGCGGTGTTTGATGCAGGGTGCTCAGCGAAGATCCAGCATGGGTAGGTGATCCCAGGGTTGCCGTAGTCCCACTCGCGTTGCTCGCAACGTGGCGGGACGAGATGTTGCCGGATACAGGCAATCAGTTCCGGCTGGGAGATGCGAGTGATCTCAGCCTCGATTGCTTTCTCTACGTTCGCGGAAGTGATTGGCATGCCGCCTAACGTTTGACTTAAGCGGCCTGCCGAAGGCAGGTCCGCTTGAAGGAAGGGTTAGGCGCCTGCATCGCCGAAGCCTCTACAGGGGAAGATGACCAGACTGGGCCTTCAGAAGCGCATCTTCTGAAATCTCGATGTTTGCCAGCGCGAGGACGGCAGTGTACGCATCGAGAAGGCGCTCGTGAATAACTTGCAAATCTGCCAGCATGAGCATCCGACCTTCCTCTGAGTTCCTGCGGAGATTGTGCTGCCGATAGAACGAATGATTCAGACGATTTCTCTCGGTCAATGCCGACATCAGAAGTTCTTCCAGTCGTTCGTCGGGCTGACTCGTCTTCTTGAGCGCCTGAATCAGCTGACCAAGTGTCTTCCGATCAATGTCGCCAAGAATCTTCCTTGCCAACGCCTTGTTCTGTGTCTTCCGAAATCCGTGTGCTTCGATAGCAGCGGAAAGAAGCAAGTTGCCCAGTTCGGTTTCGAGCAGCTGCGCCGCTTCGGCCGCATCGCCGAACTTGCAGTAGACGTCAAACAGCGTTGGCATGTGTGTACTCGAGGCGCCTAACGCCTGAATTAAGCCGAGCCGCGAAGCGGCTTCGGCTTGAATGAATTGTTAGGGGCCACTGCCGGCACCGAAGTAGTTGTAACAACCGACTGCAACCAGCACGACCGTCAGCGCGATGAGACCGACGCCCTCAATGTCTAAGTCCGACTGAAGAAGCTTGCGACGCCAAGATGGGACGAGCAGGCAGGGCGACACTACGACCAGACCAGCGCCCAGGCTAACCAGGCCGAGCCAGAAGTTGAACTGCCATGATTCCCAAAGCTGGCTGAGCATCTGATATGGCACCTAACGCCTGAATTAAGCCGACCCGCGAAGCGGGTTCGGCTTGAATGAATTGTTAGGCGCGTGCCTACACGCCGCGGAGTATGGCGGAACGTTGTTGCTCATACTCAGAATCCGTAATCAGCTCTTTGGATTTTAGTGAAGCAAGCTCCTGAAGCCGCGCTTCCGCTGACGAATGTGGAGAGTCTGCAATGGCTGGCGGAACTGTCGATCTTGTGACTGTTGGAGACCTCTTTGAGGCCCGAACAATCAGCCAGATGATCAGGCCAATGGCAACGGGTATAGCGAGAATGAAAAGCACGATGATCCAGTGCCAAATGCTAAAGCTGCCCATGTGTCTTTCCTCAGTTTTCGACAGTATCGATCAAGCGCCTAACGCCTGAATTAAGCCGAGCCGCGAAGCGGCTTCGGCTTGAATGAATTGTTAGGCCTTAGCCCGGGCACTTGCCGCTCGCCACCTGTGATGAAGCGGCATGCTCAACCGGATTTGGCCCCCAACCAATGATCTCATGCTCATACTCCCGCGCCTCTCGGTCGGAGATGAGCAGCCGATGCGGAACCTCGGCCTGGAACGGCGCGAAGCGGACAAGCACGTTTGCGTCAAGGTCAATGCCAGTGTCTCCATGCGTGCTGTCAAAGACGGCGAACCGTGTAGCCGAGACGCCCGCTTGCTTTTTGAGTAGGCCGGATTGTTCTGGCGTTAGATGAAAAACATAGGGCGTGCGGGTGTTGTCGCTTCTGCACGAATGGATGTAGTCCAACCGCGCAGCTTGATCGGGCGACAGGTGGATCACCGTGGTCTTGCCAGGAAATCGTCCCTCTCGGAGCGTCCAGCCGTCGGCGAGAGCGGTGCCTGCCGCGAGAAGAAGACAGGGGATTCCGATGAATCGCAGCGATTTGTCCATAGGGCCTAACTACTATTAGAAGACAAAGTGGTGTGTAGCACAGGTGCGTAACAAGGGAGTCCGCTCGCCCTGCCGACGTATGGTCCAGTTGTGTCTATGAGCTTCCCCGATGCCGCCATGTAATCCATGTGTCCAATCATGCCGCCATTCCCTTGCGGACCTGTTCCAGAACGAAGCTAGCATCGGGGCGCCGAGGGTTCAATCTTGATGCGGGGTCGATCTGACGGGCACGGCAGCTCCCCCGGGATGGGGAAGTGGCGGGTGTGGCGAATGCCCCGCGATTCTCGATCGCGGGGCGGATGTTTTCGGTCGAGGCGAAAACTTAGGACTTCGGCGCGATCCAGACCTGCTGCGTGACACCACGCACCTGCGGCGTCTGCACATCATCCAGATCGAACACGATCACGCTGTTGTCGCCTTTGCGCTGCAGTGGCGCGGGGAAATACAGCGCGCGTTGCGGGCCGATGTTCCAGTGGCGGCCGAGGTTGTGGCCGTTGGCCCAGGCGAAGCCTTTGCTGAAGGCCTGCATGTCCAGGTAGGTGTCGGCGGGCGAGGTGATCTTCAGGGTGCCGCGATGGAAGGCGGGGCCTTCGATCTTGGCGGTGGTCCAGCCGCGGATGGCTTCGGGGGCATCCATCGGCAATGGATAGGCCTGCCAGCCCTTCAGCGGTTGGCCGTCGAGGAACACGGGATCGACCAGGCCGGCGTGGCCGTCGGCCAGGTGTGAGCCGTAGTTGATGCGGCCGGTGTTCTCGACCAGGACGTCTATGGTGTGTTGTCCGGCGGGGATGTCGACGTTTACCGACACTTGCTGCAGGCGTCGGTCGGCGCTGCCGGCGAGGCTGTGGTCGATGTAGACGCGGGCGTGGTCGCGCACTTCGCCGAGGTACAACGCGCCCTTGCGTGGGCCGGTCACGGTGGTGCGATAGAGGATGTAGCCGTAGGCCTGGCCGTAATGCTCCATCGGTTGCGGGTCGTCGCTGGTCGTGGAAGGCGCGGGCAGGTTGTCCCACAGCGAGGCCGATTCGCGCAGGGGCGTGGCGGGCAGTTCGGCGAAACGGATCGGTGCGGGCAGTGCGGGTGCCTGTACGCCGGTCGCGCGTGCGATGGCGTCGCGGAACAAGGTGAATTTCGGGGTGGGACGGCCGGCTTCGTCGAGTACGGCGTCGTAGTCGTAACTGGTGGTCTGCGGGGCGTAGTGGTCGTTGGGGTTCTTCTGGAAGTTGGCACCGTTCATGAAGCCGAAGTTGGTGCCGCCGATGAACATGTAGATGTTGGCGGAATGGCCCTGGCGCAGGATCCATTCGAATTCGCTCGCTTGTTGCTGGGCATTGGTGGCGGCGTGTTTGTCGCCCCACTGGTCGAACCAGCCGGCCCAGTATTCGCCGGCCATCTGCGGTTGATCGGGTCGGAATTTGGCGAGTTTGGCGAATGCGCTTTCGGCCTCGCCGGGGGCGAAGTTCACTACCGCCATCGTGTGGGGCAGGGTGCCGTTGGCGAGCATGTCGGCGCCGTCGGCGGTGAACAGCAGGGCCTTGTCGAAGCCGGCCTGCACGAACAGGTCGTGGTTGGCCTGCATGTAGACGTGGTCGTCGTCGTAGGAGCCGTACTCGTTCTCGACCTGCACGGCGATGATCGGGCCGCCGTTGCCGTTGAGCAGCGGATGTACTTGGTCGGCTACCGCTTTGAGGTAGGCGCCGCTGGCGGCGAGGAAGCGCGGGTCCTGGCTGCGCACGCGCATGCCGGATTCGGCGAACAGCCAGGCGGGGTAGCCGCCGGCTTCCCATTCGGCGCAGACGTAGGGGCCGGGGCGAAGAATGACGTTGAGGCCGAGCGCGGAGGCTTCGCGCACGAATGCGGCGAGGTCGTTGTTGCCGCTGAAGTCGAACTTGCCGGGCTGCGGTTCGATCAGATTCCAGAACACGTAGGTCTCGACCGTGTTGAGGCCGAGCGCGCGTGCCTTGAGCAGGCGGTCCTTCCAGTAGGCGCCTGGAATGCGCTGGAAGTGGATGGCGCCGGAGACGATCTGGTAGGGCTTGCCGTCGCGGGTGAAGTGCTGGCCGTCGGTGGCGATGGTGGGCCAGGCGGATTGTGACGTTTGCGCGTGCGCGGGCAGGCACAGGGCGAGGGTCAGCGCGAGCGCGGATAGGGATGTGCGGAGCATTGGGGAGCTCGACAGTTGAGGGGAGAGTGATTGTGGGAGGGACTTCAGTCCCGACGCTTTATCGGTAAGGCGTCGGGACTGAAGTCCCTCCCACAGTTACGGCAGGTCAGGCGAACGACGGCGGCAGGTCTTGCTTGCGTGCGCCGAATTCGATGTTCGGTTTGGGGCCCATCTCGAATTCCAGCGTGCCGCCGGCGGCGAGGTCGGCGTGGCGCAGCCAGGAACGCGTCAGTGGCTGGCCGTTCCAGCGCAGCGATTGCACGTAGATGTTCTCGGCGCTGTTGCGCGGGGCGAGGATGCGCAGCGTGTGGCCGTTGCCGACATCCAGTTCGGCGCGCTTGAACAACGGGCTGCCGATGACGTAGTTGCCGCTGATCGGATCGACCGCGTACAGGCCGAGCGCGCTGAGCACGAACCAGGCGCTCATCTGGCCACAATCCTCGTTGCCGGACAGGCCGTTGCGTGCGTCGTGATACTGCTCGCGCAGCAGCCGGCGCACCATCGCCTGGGTCTTGTAGGGTTGACCGGCGTAGGCGTAGAGGTAGGCGACGTGGTGGCTGGGTTCGTTGCCATGTGCGTACTGGCCGACCATGCCGTCGATGTCCGGTGGTGCGTCGGCGGGAAGTTCGGAGCTGGTGGTGAACAGTTCGTCGAGCTTGGCGACGAAGCCGTCATGGCCGCCGAACAATTCCATGTAGCCGTACAGGTCGTGCTGGTTGAGGAAGGTTGCCTGCCAGGCGTTGGACTCGGTGAAGTCGCGCCATTGCGTCATGTGGCCCATCGCACGCGGATCGAACGGTGCGGCCCAGCTGCCATCTTCCAGGCGCGGCTGCATGAAGCCGCTGTCGCGGTTGAACACGTTGCGGTAGTTGCGCGAGCGCTGCAGCAGGGCGCGGTAGTCGTCCTCGGCACCGGCGGCGCGTGCCAGGTGCGCGCAGGCCCAGTCGTCGTAGGCGTATTCGAGGGTGCGGCTGACCGCTTCGTCGACCTTGTCGCTGGGGATGTAGCCGAGCTTGCGGTAGTACGGCAGGCCGTGGAAGTCCTCGTCCATCAGGCGCTTGCGGTACAGCGGCCACGCGGCGGCGTAATCAATCCCGGTGAAGCCCTTGGCGTGCGCTTCGGCCAATACCACGGCGGAGTGGTAGCCGATCATGCAGCCGGTCTCCATGCCTTGCAGCGGCCAGATCGCCACGCCGTCGGGGCATTCGGCGCCGCCGCGTACCAGGCATTGCATCAGGTCGGGCACGCGCTCGGGCTGTACCAGCGTGAGCAACGGATGCAGTGCGCGGTAGGTATCCCACAGTGAGTAGGTGCTGTAGTTGTGGTGGCCTTCGGGCAGCGTGTGCACCTGCAGGTCCATGCCGCGATAGCGGCCGTCCACGTCGCTGAACAATGTCGGTGCGAGCAGGCTGTGGTAGAGGCCGCTGTAGAAGATACGGCGTTGTGCTTCGTCGCCGTCGTCGATGCGTGCGCGCGCCAGTTCCTTTTCCCACGCGGTGACTGCTGCGGCATGCACGCGGGTGAAGTCGAAGTCGGGCAGTTCGGCGTCGAGGTTGGCCAGCGCGTTCTCGGCGCTGACCGCGGAGATGCCGACCTTGACCAGCAGCGGTGCGTCGGCGGCGTCGGGGTAGTGCAGGGCGAGCTTGAGCTGGGTGCCATGGGCCTGGTGCGTGCCGTCGGCGAGTGGCTGGTCGTCGCTGTACAACTGGGCCTGCGCGAACGGCCGCGACAGCCGCATCGCGAAATAGATGTAGCGTCCCTTGGCCCACTGCCAGACGCGACGGCCGCCGGTCACGGTACGGTCGTCGACCACGCGCAGTTGCGCTTCGGTGACGCGCGTGGGTACGTCCGGTTTGTCCTGCATGCCGTGGAAGAAATCGACCAGCAGGTGCGCAGGCTGGCCCTTGGGGAAGTGGTAGCGGTGCAGGCCGGCGCGTGCGGTGGCGGTCAGCTCGGCGTGGATGTTGGATTCCAGGCGCACGCGGTAGTAGCCGGGCGAGGCAGCTTCGTCGGCGTGTTGGTAGCGTTGGCGGTAGCCGGCGTCGGGATCCTCGAGCGGTCCGGGCACCAGCTTGACCTTGCCGATGGCGGGTACGACCAGCACGTCGAGCATGTCGCCGATGCCGGTGCCGGACAGATGTGTGTGCGAGAAGCCCATGATCGAGCCGTCGGATTCGTGGTAGCCGCTGCACGAATCCCAGACCGCGTTGTAGGTATCCGGGCTGAGTTGCACCATGCCGAACGGCAGCGTGGCGCCGGGGAACGTGTGGCCGTGGCCGCCGGTGCCGATGAACACATCGACGTGGCGGGTCAGATCGGCCTTGGCGCGTGCGTCGGCCGGCATCGCGTAGCGGCCTGCGCGTGCGAAGGCGAGGTTGGGCAAGCCGTTGCCGCTGAACAGGGCCAGGGCGATGGCGCCTTGCAGGAATCCGCGTCGTGTTGCCATTGCGTGTTCTCCGTGATGCGGTGAAAACGTGGTGTTGGGTTCTGTAGGAGCGGCTTTAGCCGCGATGGGGCTTTACCGGGAAAGCCCATCGCGGCTGATGGCCCTAGGCCACGTAGAGCCGCTCCTACGGGGATTCAGCCTTTCAGCAGATGTGGCTTGCGCTGTGACAGGTCGATGATCAGTTCGCCGAACAAGGTGTTGGCCCAGGCGAACCAGTCGCGGGTGAATTTGCTGGGGTCGTCCTTGTCGAAGGCTTCGTGCATGAAGCCTGTGTCGGCGTGCGTGGTCTTCAGCCAGTGCAGGCATTGGCGGATCTGCGCGTCGTCGTCGCTGACGAGTGCGTACTGCACGATCGACATCGGCCAGATCGTGCCCAGGCCGCTGTGCGGACTGCCCACGCCGTCGGCGGCGCGGCCGCGGCAGAAATACGGATTGCGCTCGCTCCAGGCCAGGGCGCGGGTGCGCAGGAACACCGGGTCGGTGCGCTCGCAGCAGCCGAGATAGGCGAGGCTGAGCAGGCCGGGGGCGTTGGCGTCGTCGATGAACAACTGGTTGCCGTAGCCGTCCACTTCATAGGCCCAGTGCGACTGGCCTTCGGCGTCGCGCATCTGGCCGAATGCGCGGGTGGCTTTTTCGACTTCGTCGGCGAGCGCGCGGCAGTCGGTGGCGAAGGCGGTATCGCGGTGGATCGTTTCGCTCATCGTCGCCAGCTGGCGCAGCGCGGTCACCGCGAACAGGTTGGCCGGCACGAACAGCGGATATACGCAGGCGTCGTCGGACGGCCGGAACATCGAGTGGATCATGCCGTTGGGGCGGGTGGGTTGGCCGTAGCCTTCCAGCACCAGCGTCTCGGTGGCGAGCGGTGCGGGCCGCTGGAACGTGTACGGGCCGCGATCGTGCTTGCGTTGCTGCTCGCGGAAGGTGCGCACGATGACGTGCATCGCTTCGCGCCAGTCATCGTCGAACGGTGCGGTGTCGCCGCTGGCGCGCCAGTATTCGTGGGCGAGCCGGATCGGGTAGCACAATGAATCCACTTCCCACTTGCGTTCGCCGACGCCGGGCTTCATCTCGGTGATGTCGTCGACCGACCACTTCAGGCGCTCGCTGGTGCCGTCGGGCAGGAAGGCATTGGCGTAGGGATCCAGGCGGATGCAGGCGGCCTGGCGCTGGATCAGGCCATGGAACATCCGGCGCAGTGCCGGATCCTGTTTCGCCAGCGGCACGTACGGATGCACCTGCGCGGAGGAATCGCGCAGCCACATCGCGTGGATGTCACCGGTGATGACGAAGGTGTCGGGCTTGCCGTTGCGGGTGCCGGTCTCGACGGTGGTGTCGAGCGTGTTCGGGTAGCAGTTCTCGAACAGCCAGGCCAGTTCGGGATCGGCGATCTTCGCCTTGATGCGCGCGATCTGTTGCTCGACGGCGGTGCTGACGAAGCGGCGCTGGCTTTTCGGCGGGCGCTTGCTGGCAAAGGCCGACGTGGGCGTGGCGGCAAAGGCGGGCAGCGCGCCAGCAAGCAGGCCGGCGCCGGCACTGGCGCCGAGGAGCTGGAGAACGTCGCGGCGGGTGGGCATGACCTGGAATTTCCTCGGATTCAGCGTGACGCCTGCACGACGGGCACCGCTACTGGCCACCGTAGCGGCGGCGATTCGTACGCGATGCTACCTATGCAGGACCAATTTACGACGACCATACAATGTGTGCGGCGGATGTGCATAGTGCGACCGCACAATTCGGGGGGGGGGGCGAGCCATGGGCTCAGATCCGGCCGAACGCCCGAGCGCCGGATGCGAGGGCTGGGGATCGCAGGTCCCGTGCCTTTGCCTATCCCGAATGAAAGTCACTGGGTCCCCGCCTTCGCGGGGACGACGGTCGGGGTTCTGCCAGCGGCTCCTGGTCCCGGGCAACGCACTAGCCGTGCTCGTGCCCATGCCAGTGCATCGGCCCTTGGCACAGGCACTGGCCGTCTTCGGCGACGTGGCCGAACAGGTCCTGCAGCAACGCCTGCGAGGGGGTCCATTCGCCGATCGCCGGGTGGATCAGCATGGCCTTGCAGGCGTCCAGCGGACGGCCGCTGAGGGCGGCCTCGATCGCTGCGCGCTCGTAGGCCTTGACCGTGCGGACCAGGCCCTGCACCGCGTCGGGCAGCGGCGCGGCCGGCGTCGGCACGATGCGGTCGCGGTCGATCAGGGAGGAGATTTCGACGATGTCGTCGTCGGGCAGTTCGGCGATCGCGCCCTGGTTGCGGACGTTGACCACGTGCCGGCCGGGCCGCGCGCCGGTCAGTGCGCTCATCACGTCGATGGCGATGCGGTGATAGCCGGTGCTGGCGCGGAACGGGTCGGGTTGTGGGGCGAGATCGTCACTGAAGGCCGATCCGGCCTCGGCCTCAAGCTTCATGTACGAGCCCGAGCGCTGCTGCAGGTAGGCCGCATACGTCTGCACCGCGCCATGGCCGTCGCCGGCCTGCAGTTTGCTGCCGAGCGTGGCGATGAGCGTCTGGTTGAGACGTTCGATCTCGGTGCCGCGGCTGGAGCCATGCGTGCGCTGGTTGTTCAACGCCCGGCGCCGCTCGTAGTAGAAGAACAGGTATTCGGTCGGGATCAGCCGCAGGGTGCGGATCATGTCGAAATCGAACAGCGGCGCCAGGTACAGCTGGCGCAGGATCTCATCGCTTTCCAGCACCGCATCGGTCACGTCCTGGCCGCGCAATCGCACCGAACGCACCCAGCCCAGATGGTTGAGGCCGACGTAATCACACTCGACTTCTTCAGGGGGCGCGCCGAGCGCGCGGGCGATGTTGTGGAACAGTTCGATCGGGGTGTCGCAGATGCCGACGACGCGGGTGTCGGTATGCCGGCTGACCGCCTGGGTGATCAGGCCGGCGGGGTTGGTGAAGTTGATCAGCCATGCCTGTGGGCTGAGACGCTCGACCACGCGCGCCTGCTCGATCGCCATGTTGACCGTGCGCAGGGCCATCGCGATGCCGGCCGGTCCGGTGGTTTCCTGGCCGGGATAGCCGTGCTGGATCGCCACCCGCTCGTCCGCGGCGCGCTGGGCGATGCCGCCGATACGGATGCTGTTGAGCACGAAGTGCGCGCCGTCGATCGCATCTTCCAGCGAGGTGGCGGCGCGGACCTGCAGCGATCCGCCGAACTCGGTCACCACCGCGCGCCCGAGCGCGACCATCAGCGCCAGCCGGTCCGGATCGGGGTCGTACAGCACCATCTCGCGCGCGCCGAGTGCTTCGGCGGCCTCGTTCACTCCGTACACGACCAGCGGCGAGCGTACGCCGCCGCCGCCGATCAGGGCGATCTTACGATCCCACATGTTGCTCATACAGGGTCCTCAGTTGATTGAAATCGGGTAGGCCGTCCAGCGCGCCCAGCGCGGTGCAGCACGCGGCGCCGCACAGGCAACCGCGACGGACGCAGTCGTCGAGCGGTGCGCCTTCCAGCAGCGCGTCGATGAAGCCGGCATCGAACGCGTCGCCGGCTCCGGTGGTGTCGCGGGCCTGCAGCGTCGGGGCCGGCACGATGCGCGCGCCCTCGGCATCGATGGCCATCGCGCCCTCGGCGCCCAGCTTGATCACCACTTGGCGCAGGCCGAAGGTGTGCGCCCAGTGCAGGCATGCTTCGGTGCCGTCGCCGCAGCCCAGCAGTGCGGCCTCCTGGCGATTGGGCAGGAACCAGTCGACGCTGCGGCAGGTGTGCTGGTTTTCGGGGGCTGCCAGCCAGTCGGGATTGAAGCCGACGTCCAGCGATGTGGTGCAACCGGCGGCTGCCAGCGCCGGCAACAGCGTGCGCGCCAGCGTCACCGGCAGTGGCATGGCGAAATGCACATGCCGTGCGGCGCAGAGTTCAGTGATCACTGGCCGTTCCCGGAGCAGATCCTCCAGCCCGGCGTTGGCGCCCAGGTAGGTAAAGAACGAGCGGTCCTCCTGCAGCGACACGCTCGCGGTGACGCCGGTGCCGGCGGGAGAATCGCGCAGTCCATCGGCCGACAGCCCGAACTCGCCCAGGCGCTGCTCGAACCAATGGCGGTCCTGCTCGCCGATCAGTCCCAGCAGCCGGGTACGGCGGCCCAGGCGCGCAAGCCCGCAGGCGGTGTTGACCGTGCCGCCGCCCAGTTCGCGCAGGTAATGGCGTGCGAATGCTTCCTCGCCCGGCCTGGGCCAGGATTCGAAACCGCTGAAGATGTGGTCGGCGTAGATTTCCCCGACGACCACGATCTCGGGATGGGTTAGCGCGGCTGGAATGGCCATGCTGCCTGTCTCCTGGCTTGGATCAGATAAAGGATGGTGCCCAGGCACAACGCCAGCACCGCGGCGAGCAGCCGTCGAACCGGACTGGTCGCGAGCAGGTACAGCCAGCCGCAGACGCTGACCAGCAGCGGCCACGGGTACAGCGGCATCGCGAACGTGCCGCGCTTTCGCGGACGCCGTCGCAGCAGCACGATCGCCAGGCACTGCGCCATGAACTGGAACATGATCTGGATGATCATCAAGGTGGCGATCAGGTCGTCCAGCGAGAGCAGGCAGGCCAGCGCCGAGGTCGCGCCGACGAACAGCAGCGAGACCGTGGGGAAGCGGCCGCGCGGATGCAGCCGGGCGAACACGCTGAAGAACTGCCCGGCCGCCGCCGCCGCATACGGCACCCGCGAATAGCCCAGTTGCACCACCAGCGCCGAGCCCCAGCTCGCCAGCACGATCAGCGCCACCGCCACGCTGCTGCCGACATGGCCGTAGATCGCCTGCATGAAATCGGCCACCACCGCCTTGGATTGCGCCGCCTGCTGCCAGGGCAGCACGCCGAGCAGGGTGACGTTGAGGCCCAGGTACAGCAGCGCAACGATCGGGATCGAGTACAGCACCGCGCGCGGGATGGTGCGACGTGGCTTGCGGATCTCGCCGCCGAGCATGCACACGTTGTTGTAGCCACCGTAGTCGTAGACCGCGATCAACGCGACTGCGCCGAAGCCGAGCCAGAACCCGTGCGGCGAGGCTGGCCGGGCATGCAGGAAGTCCATGGCCAGCGCGGTGTCGAAATGCAGCACGCCGCTGAGGATGATCCAGACGCAGGCGGCCATCACCACCGCGCTCACCAGCAGCGACAGCAGCTGCACCGAGCGCACCTCGCGATACAGCAGGATCGTGTTGAACAGGCACAGCGCCATCGCGATCGCGGTGAGCTGGACGTGGCCCAGCCCCGGCATCAGGAACGCCAGGTATTGCGCGCAGCCGACCGCGGCCGCGCCGACCGACAGCGGCGCGGTCAGCAGGGTCTGCCACAGGTAGAGAAAGCCCAACAGGCGTCCACTGCGCTCGCGGCCGTAGGCTTCGCGCAGGTAGTGGTAAGGGCCGCCCGAGCGCGGGATCGCCGAACCCAGCTCGGCCCAGACCAGCCCGTCGCACAGGCACAGCAGCGCACCGGCAACCCAGCCGATCAACACGCCCGGTCCGGCCAGTGCCGACAGCGCCAGCGGAATGGTGATGAACGGACCGATGCCGATCATGTTCAGCAGATTGGCCGACAGCGCGCTCCAGAATCCGAGCGTGCGCGGCGGCACCGCATGGTCGATAGCCGGGGATGCGATGGTGCTCGGCGTCAGCTGCATGCGCAGGCTTCCTCGGTGTGGGCCAGAGTCGCGACGGGTTGTTGGGGCGTGAGGCCATCCGCGCAGCGGATCATGGCCGGTTGCAGGCGATGCAGGTCCAGCACCAGCACCTGGTTGCGGCCCGGCCGCAGCCACGCGCCGGGGCAGTACAGGCATTGTTGCGGGCCGATGTCCCAGTAGCGTCCGAGCAGCCGCCCGTTGACCCACAGGTAGCCCTTGCGCCACTCGCTCATGTCCAGGTGGATGTCGCCGACGCTGTCCAGTTCGATCTCGGCGGCGAAGAACAGACCAGGGCGCGTGGGTGGGCCCTGCAACGGGCGCAGCGTGGGTGGGGCGTCACCGTCCAGCGCCAGTCCGTGGACCTGCCAGTGCTGCAGTTCACGGCCGTCCAGCTGGATGGTGTCGAGCAGACCCTTGGGATCGCCCAGCGCCGGTCCGAAGTTGATGTGCCCGAAGCTGTCCACCAGCACGTCCAGCTGGCGCTCGGTCGAGGTGGCATCCGGCAGCGTCACCTGCGGCGTGCTGTTGAGTCGAGGATGTTGCATCCGCGAAACGTGGCCGATCTCGCGCTCGTCGAGCTGGATCACCGCATAGTCGTGCACGCGCCCGAACTGCAGTTCCGAGCCGGGTTCGATGCGACGTCGATATACGACGATGCCCTGATCCTGCGCGAGCAGCCTCTGATTGTCCGCCGGTCGCTCGGTGGTTACCGGTTCGCGGCTCAGGTTGTCCCACAACGCGGCGAACGGCTGCGCCTGCACCGGTGCGAACCGGGTGCGGACCGGGGCCGGCGGCGGCTCGCCGGCGTGTCCGGCGATGATCCGCCGCAGCGCGAAATAGGCGGGCGTGGCGCGACCGGCTTCGTCGATCGGCGCAGCGTAGTCGTAGCTGGTGATATCCGGCTGGAACTGCGAGCCGTCATCTTCGGCATTGGCGCCGGCGCTGAGTCCGAAGTTGTTGCCACCGTGCACCACGTACAGGTTGAACGAATAGCCGGCGGCCATGATCCGGCGCAGCACCGGCGCGTAGTCGCGGCGAGCGAAGTCGGGCTCGCCCCAGTGGGTCAGCCAGCCCGGATAGCCTTCGGCGACCCACACCGGCGCCTGCCCGGCGAAATGCACACCCTCGCGCAGCTCATCCACATCGGCGCCGTCCATGCCCAGCGCCGTGCCGGGCAGGTAGGCCTTGCGGCGGCGCAGGTCCTTGAGTCCCTCGGCCAGCGAAAACGGGCCGTCGATGCCGTGCTCGCGCCACAGGTCGGCGAGTGCCTGCAGATAGCCGACGTCATCGCCGTGCATCGAATATTCGTTCTCGATCTGCAGCATCAGCACCGGCCCGCCGGCTGCCGCCATCAGCGGTGCGATCCGCGGCGCGACCGCGGCGATGTAGCGGCGCACCGCTGCCATGTAGCGTGCGTCGTGGCGATCGCGCAGGCGGATGCCCGGCTCGCGCAGCAGGTACGGCGGTAGCCCGCCCAGTGTCCACTCGGCGCAGACGTAGGGCCCGGGCCGCAGATAGACCCACATCCGCTCCTGCTGGCACAAGCGGATGAAGGCGACGAAATCGCGTTCGCCACTTTCGAAATCGAACTGGCCGGGCTCGCGTTCGAACGCGTTCCACATCAGGTACAGCGCGATCGTGTTCAGGCCCATCGCCTTGGCCATGCGGATGCGGTGCAGCCAGTCGGCGCGGGCGATGCGCAGGGGATGCATCTCGCCGCTGCGGATCTGCCAGGGCTGTCCGTCCAGGGTGAAGTGGCCCGGCCCGAAACCGAATGCATGCGGCCGACCATCCGGCACGGGCGCAGGCATCGGCGAAAGCGGAATGGGTACCGCTGCCAGCCCGAGTGGCGCGAGCAGGCCGAGCGTGCAGAAACGCCTGCGCTTCATCGTGGTCTCCGGCAGCGGTAGAGGGCGGCGAATTTCATGCGATGCCTTGCAGAACCCCAACTCGTCATCCCCGCGCAAGCGGGGAACCAGGGACGTTGCCTTCAGGGGGCAACGTCCATGGATGATCAGCCTTCGGCTGCTGAAAAGCGCTTCCCGCTTGCACGGGAATGACGGGCCGGAAATCTGCGGCATATCACTAGAACGCGTACTTGACGGTCAGCAGGCTGGTCATCCCGGAATCGACGATGTCCGAGATCGCCAGGCTGCTGCGGCCGATGTGCGCCCAGTAGCTGTACTCCTTGGTCAGGTTGGAGATCGACAGGTCCAGGCTCAGGCCATTGTCGAAGTGATAGCCGGCGTGCAGGTCCACGCGCCGCGTCGGTCGTGACCAGAGGTCATCCCACGGCGCGCCCTGATCCAGATAGTCGTAGCTGAGCAGGTAGGAACTGCTGAAGTGGTAGCTCAGGTTCAACGAGAACCGCTCGTGCTCGTAGAACAGTTCGAGGTTGGCCATGGCGTTGGGCGCGGACTGCATGTGCTCGTTCTCGAAGCCATCCATGCCCAGATCGACGCGGGAATGCTGGCGCGTGGCGTTGAAGCTCACGCCCAGGCCGTCGAACGGTGCCGGCAGGTCCTGGAAGCGCTGGCGTGCGCTGACCTCCAGGCCATAAACCGTGCCGTCGCCGCCGTTGGTCGGCATCGTGTAGAGCACCGTGCCACTGCCGCTGGTGCTGGCATTGGCCTGGCTGGCGCCTGCGTCGTAGATGTAGTTGCGCAGGCGCTTGTAGAAGCCGGCGGCCGAGAAGAAGCCGCCGTGGTCGGTCGACCATTCGCCGGACAGGTCCAGGTTGGTCGATTCGATCGGCTTCAGGTCCGGGTTGCCCTGGGTGATCGTGGTCACGCCGTTGGAGATGCTGATGTCGGTGCCGCCGCCCAACTGCACGAACGCGGGCCGGGTGTAGCTGGTCCACAGCGCGGCGCGATAGACCGTGCGGGTGTCGGGACGCCAGGTCAGGAACACGCTCGGCAACGGTTCGTTGTAGGAGGTGTGGTTGCTGCTGAAGTAGCCCACCTCCTCGTTGCCCTCGTCGTCGGTCGGCGTCACCCAGAAGGTGTTGTGGATGCTGGTGTGCTCGAAGCGCACGCCCGGCACGACCTCGAGATTGCCGAGCGAGAACGTCGCCATCGCGTAGGCCGCGCTGACCGCCTCGGTGCCGCGCATCGTGTTGCAGTTCCAGTTGTTGACGTAATACGAACTGCCGCAGGTATCCAGGTCGTCGTCGGTAAGGTGGCTGTAGATGACGGACTTGACCGCAGCCTCGCTGACCTTCGGGGTGACCCAGTTGTACTTGCCGGGGAAGATCGACGAGTAGTTGCCGCTGAAGATGCCCAGATCGCCGAGCGTGCTGGTGTCGTCGACACCGCCGGTCCACCAGTCGCGGTTGGTGTATTCGCGGCGGCTCTTGCTGTACTTCACCCCGAACTGCAGCGACGCCAACGCGCCGTCCTCGAAGTCGTAGCGGGTATCAAACTTGGCACCGCCCTTCTTCTGGCCCGAATAGATCTTGGTCAGCTCGCCGTAGCTGCTGGCGTACAGCGAGGGGATGTCGTTGACCTGTGCGAGCAGCGCCGGGGTCAACTGCGGATAGGGGAATGCACCGCTGCCGTAGCGGACCAGCGTGCTGCCGGAATAGGCGTAATTGTCCTGCGAGAACTTGTCCTCGCGGCCGTCGATCTCGACGTGATCGGGACGATCGTTGTCGCCGAAGCTGTAGAACACGTTCGGCATGAAGGTCCAGCCGCCGTAGGTCTTGCGCGCGCCGATCTGGAACGTCGCCAGATCGGCGATCTCCGGGTTGGTCTCGTACCAGAAGCGCGAGGCGATGCGGCCGATGTTGGGCGTGTACACGCCGGCCGTCGAGGTCGCCTCGTAGGTGACGTCCTGTGGCAGCAACTGCGTGAAGGTCGTGCCCTGGTCGGTCTGCGCGTAGGCGTAGGTCATGCGCGCGTACAGCGACAAGGTGTCGTCGACATTCCAGTCGAACGAGGCATTGCCGCCGTAGCGGCGCTCCCAGCCGGCGACGACGCCGACGTTCATGCCGGTGCTGGTCAGGTTCTGCTGCGGGTCGTAGCCAGCCGCGTTGCCACCGTCGGCATCGGTGTGCAGGAACTCCCAGGAGCCATCGCCGCGCGCGCTGGTCGCCGCCGCCACTTCGCTGTTGGTCGAGGTGCGGTAGTCGTAGTAGGCGCTGGCGTAGAAACCGAACTGCTGGTCGGCACCGAACTTGTGCTGGAACTCGCCGGCCATGCCACCGCCCAGGCCATCGCCACCGTAGTCGCGTGCGCGGCTTTCCAGGCGACCGCTGCCGGTCACGCTGCCGCTGGTGGTCTCCTTGTAGTCGAACGCGGTCGGGGTGCGGAAATCGATGGTGCCGCCGATCGCATCACCGTCCATGTCGGCCATGGAGGTCTTGTTCACCACGATGGTCTGCAGCCCGGAAGGCGGCAACAGACTGAGCTGCACGCTGCGGCTGTAGGGCATGCCCTGCGCCACGGTGACGCCATCGATCAGATTGACGTTGTATTCCGAAGGCAGTCCGCGCACCGAGGCGAACATGCCCTCGCCACGCGCGGCGCCGTCAACGCCACCGAAATAACCGGAACCGGTCGTGGTGATGTTGATGCCCGAGATCAGGCCGAGCGCCTCGGCGACGTTGTGGACCGCGGTGTGTTCGAGATCGTCCGCCGACAGCACGTCCACCGTGTTCGATGCATTCATCTTGAGCACGCTGGCGTCGTAGCGGTTGGTGACCACCGTGATCGCCTGCAGTTGCTTGACCTTGTCCTGGTCTGGCGCGGTGTCTTGCGTGGTCTCCTGCCCAGTGTCCGCGAAGGCCTGGGGTACGGAAGAGATGCTGGTAGCGGCCAGGATGGCCAGGAACAGGGTCTTGCGATTGCAATGCTTGCGCTTTTCCACGTGTCACCTCGCTGTTCAATGCGGGTGCCATCGCTCGATGCGACGGCGCCTGGTGCGTTGGTTCCGGGCAGACATGACGCGGGTGCGTTGCGCGCGCACGCTCACGCAGCACGCCGCAATGGCGTGCACGCAGGGCATGCGGGAACGGACGCGAAGCGTCTACCGGTTGGAGACAGCTATGCGGAGGTCAGCGACGAGGCGGCGAGTAGCCGGCGATGCACTTGGAGCGCGAACGCAGCGCGCTCAGCTTGTAGCGACGGGTCATGGTGCGATGCTCCCCATGGCGAGGCGTGCGCGGACAGAAAACGCGCGCAGCTTCGAAACGGCGGCGAGGCGGTAGTCCTGGTTGCGACGACGACACTGCATACGATCACCACCCGTGGAGTTACCTCGGAGAACGACGCCGTGACATCCCCTGGCGTCATTCGGAGCACTGGGTCGGCGCGTTGCGCCAACGTGTCTATCGTTAGCGGGGTCGAGCGCCGCTGTCAAGGGAATGTGAAGTCATAAACGTTTATGGCTTCGATTGACATGAATTGACACGCATCCAGGATCGTCCCGCATGTCTTCGTCCGTAGAGCGGAACCCGCTTCATGCGGGTTTTTCCGGGCGCGATGCTGACAAACGCCGTGGAGGACGTGAATAGGGAAGGCCCCCGCTGAGAGTGGGGGCAGCGGTCGCCCATTCGCACCGCAACCGGCATGCGCACCTCACTTCGGCAGCGGCGCGCGGCCCTCGATCGAGAACGCGGTTTCGCCACCGGGAGCGCCGGTGCCAGGTTGACCACCGCCGACAAAGATCCGGTAGTCGCCAGCCTCGACCGCGCGTTGGCCGGCGCGATCGACGTCGCTGAGCCGACGTGCGTCGAGCGCGAACGTCAGCTCGCGCGACTCGCCCGGTTGCAGCGTCACGCGCTGGAAACCGACCAGCGTGCGCAGCGGCGATTGCGGGCGCTTGGGGTATTCGAGATAGACCTGCACCACCTCGTCACCGACCCGCGTGCCGGTGTTGCGTACCTGGGTGGAGACGGTCAGCGTGTCGCCGGCCTTCAGCGTGGCGGCGGACAGGCGCGGTGCGTCGTAACCGAAAGACGTATAGCTCAGGCCGTAACCGAACGGATACAGCGGCGTGCCGGTGAAGTAGCGGTAGGTGCGGCCCTTCATGTCATAGCTGACGTAGGGCGGCAGGTCCTTGGTCGAGCGATAGAACGTCACCGGCAGGCGACCGCCCGGGTTGACGTCGCCGGCCAGCGCCTGCGCGACCGCGGTGCCGCCGGACTGGCCGGGATACCACGCGGCCAGGATCGCGTCGGCATGCTGCTGCGCCCAGTTCAACGCGACCGCGCTGCCGCTCATCAGCACTACCACCAGCGGCTTGCCGGTGGCTTTGAGGCGCGCGAGCAGGGCTTCCTGCGCGGCCGGCAGGCCGATCGCGTTGCGGTCGCCGCCGTCGAAGCCGGGCACGTCGACTTTCAGCTCCTCGCCTTCCACGTCCGGTGACAGGCCGACGAAGGCGACCACGGCATCAGATTGCGCTGTCGCGCGCTCGGCTTCGGCTAACTGCGCGTCGGCGGGGGCCAGCCATTCCAGGCGCAGGCCCTGATCCTGTCCGCGATGCTCGATTTCCAGGCGGATGCGGCGCGGGCGGGTATCGTCGAAGTGCAGCGTCGCTTCGACATTGCGGCCGTCGGCGTTGTGCACGCCGGCGGCGATGCGCTTGTCCTCGGCATTGCCGGCAACCACCAGTTGGTCATCAACGTACATGCGCACCGGATCATGGCCGGCGCAATCGAAGCAGCGCGCCACGCGCACGGCCAGCGTGTAGTCGCCCGGACCGGGCGGCAGCAGTTCGCCGCTCCAGCGCACCGAGTAGCGGTCGGCGGACACGCCCTTGGCTGGTGCGATGTGATCCCAGTTGAAGCCGATCACGCGGTCCTGGCGCACCGTGCGCGGCGTGCCGGCCAGATCGATGTTGTCGAAGTATTCGCCCTTCAGGCCGGGCTGGCCGTCGCTGCGCAGCGCGGACTCGGGAATCGTGCCGGGCACGCCCGCAGCGAGTGGTGCGCCCTGCGCGTAGCGCACGCGTTGTGCGCCGAAGCGTGCGCGCAGGCCTTGCAGCGGCGTCACCGGATCGCTGGAAGTGCCTTGGTAATTGGCTTCGAGCGCGGCCAGCGCATCGGCGTTGGGGCCGATCACCGCGAGCGTGGCGCCGGGTTTCAGCGGCAGCGTGTTCGCGTCGTTCTTCAGCAGCACCAGCGACTGCACCGCCGCTTGCAGCGCGAGCTTGCGATGGGTGGCGTTGTCGATGTCTTTGTTGCCAAGACGCGCGTATGGATCGCGCTTGGGCGCTTGCAGCTCGCCGAGCCGGTAGCGCGCGGCGAACAGGCGCACCAGCGACTGGTCGAGCAGTTTTTCTTCCACTTCACCGCGCTCGATCGCCTTGCCGAGTTCGCGATAGGCGTAGCCGCAGTTGAGATCGTGCCCAGCCTTGAGCGCGGCGGCCGACGAGCCGGCGTTGTCGGGGCGGAAGTAGTGGAACTGGGTCATGTCATCGACCGCATCGCAGTCGGATACGACGAAGCCCTTGAAGCCCCAGTCGCCGCGCAGGCGTCCGTTGAGCAGTGATTCGGACGCGCAGGCCGGTGTGCCATGCAGCGAGTTGTAGGCGCACATCACCGAGCCGGCCTGGCCTTCGACGATCGCGGCACGGAATGCGGGGGTGTAGGTCGCTTCCAGATCGTGCGGGGAGACATCCACGTCGAAACCGTGGCGGCCCGGCTCCGGGCCGCTGTGCACGGCCAGATGCTTGGGCGTGGCGATGGTACGCGGATGCTGCAGGTCATCGCCTTGCAGGCCGTGGATGAAGCCGACTGCGAGCTGGCCGGTGAGGTAGGGGTCCTCGCCGTAGGTTTCCATGCCGCGGCCCCAGCGTGGGTCGCGGAAGATGTTGATGTTGGGCGACCAGATGGTCAGGCCGGCATAGCGTGCGTGGTCTTTGCCGGGGCCACCGGCGAGGTTGAACTTGGCGCGCGCCTCGATCGAGGTGACGGTGCCGACCTGCTGGATCAGGTCGGTGTTCCAGGTCGCGGCCAGGCCGATCGCCTGCGGGAACACGGTGGCGTAGCCGTTGCGGGCGATGCCGTGCAGGCCTTCGCTCCACCATTCGTAGGCGGGAATGCCCAGGCGCGGAATCGCCGGGGCATCGTTCATGGCCTGCGCGATCTTTTCCTCGCGGGTCATCTTCGCGACCAGCGTGGCGGCGCGGTCTTCGGCGTCGTCGGCGTGGGCGGTGGTGGAGGCGGTCAGTGCAAGCGCCAGTATCGTCATCCCCGCGAAAGCGGGGATCCATGGACGTTCGCTCCGATCGCAGCAACGTCCATGGGTTCCCGCTTTCGCGGGAACGACGACAAGGGTGGAATCGGTGTGCGTCCCGATGCGTGGGGACGACGGACTACGCATTATTTGCTCTCCACCGGTTCAGCCGGTGCACCGGCAAGAGTCGAGCCCAGATCGCGCACCTGCAACTTGGCCTCCAGCGTTTCCAGCGATGCGGCGCTTTGCACGTGCACCGTCAACGGCTCGCCCGGCAACAGGTCGAAAGCGTTGTCGAACACGCGGACGTCGGTATCGCCGAACGACAACCAGACTTCGCGCGCCAGCACCGGGCTGGTCAAGGTCAGCGTGTAGCCGTCACCGTCAGCTTTCCACTCGGTGCGGACCTGCGCCTGTGGCAATGCCAGGTGCTTGGCCGCGTCGAAGAACACGGTCTGGCGTGACAGCACGCGTTCGCCGTCGAGCAGTTCGAACACCGCGAAGGTGCGTTTCGGGTCGGCGCCCTGCAGCAGCTGGGCGTCGGTGTATCGCGCCACTTGCGTGCTGCTCAGCGGTGCGAGTTTGGCCGGTTGCGTGCGCGAGGACAGCAGCTTGCCGTCGAAGTCCATCACGCGCAGCCGCCACTTGGCTGCCAGCGGTGCGGTGCGATCGGAAACCAGCGAGACGCTGGTGGTGCCGTCCTTGCGCAGTGCGGCGATCAGTTCAGGCGCGTAGAAGCGGCGCGCATGGAAGTGCAGGGCTTTCCAGCGGCCGTAGTAGTCCACGCTCGACCATGAGGCGCCCGGCCACACGTCGTTGAGCTGCCAGTACAGCGAGCCCATCGATTGCGGGCGTGAGGCGCGCAGGTGCTCGGCGGCGATCGCGATGCCTTCGGCCTGCATCAGCTGGCTCAGGTAGACGAAGCTCTCGAAATCCTTCGGCTCGCCGAACTCGCGGCGGATGTACAGCATCAGGCGCTGGTTGCCGTTGCCCTTGTCGAACTTCTGGTGCGCGCGCATCACCGGCGATTCCGGATCCAGATCGCCGGCTTCGGCGAAGGCGTGGATGGTGCGCATGTCGGGGAACGACTGCAGGCCGTACTCGGACATGAAGCGCGGGGTGACGTTCATGTATTCGGTCACCGGCAGCGCGGGGCCGCCCCAGACCTTCCAGTAGTGCATGTCGCCATCGTCGGCCTGATCGGCGGCGCCGTCGAAATCGGTACCCGGCGAGGTCGCCCAGTACGGCGTGCCCGGCGAATAGACGTTGACCGCCTCGCGCAGCACGCTGCCGAACAGCGTGGTCATGCCGCGTTCGATGCGGGTACGCTCTTCCGGATCCAGCGACTGCTTGAACTTGACCCGATCGCCCCAGTTCTCCCAGCCGGTCTGCACTTCGTTGTTGCCACACCACAGCACGATGCTGGGATGGTCGCGCAGGCGTTTGACCTGCTCGACCGCTTCCTGCCGGGTGTTCTCGCGGAAGTCCACGTCGTAGGGCGGAATCGCGCCGCCGAACATGAAATCCTGCCAGATCATGATGCCGAGTTCGTCGGCGATGTCGTAGAAGCGCTCGTCCTGATAATGGCCGCCGCCCCACATGCGCAGCATGTTCATGTTGGCGTCGTGCGCGTCCTGCAGGGTGCGGCGCATCGTCGCCTCGGTGACGCGGCTGGGGAAGCTGTCGAGCGGAATCAGGTTGGCGCCCTTGGCGAACACCGGGATGCCGTTGACCACGATCGCCATGCTCTTGCCCCAGCGATCCTTCTCGCGGCGCAGTTCGACCGTGCGCAGGCCGGTGACGCGCTTGAGCGGCTGGCTGTCGCCGTCGGCATCACTCACGCTGGCGATGAAGGTGTAGCGGTCCTGCGCGCCGTAACCGGCCGGGAACCAGCGTCGCGGCTGGGCGATGCGCAGCGGCAGATCGATGCGGTTGCTGCCCGGATCGACGGTGCGTTGCTCGCTGATCTGCGTGACCTGGCGGCCGTCGGGATCGAGCACCCGCACGTCGACCTTCACCGGGCCGCTGTGACCGGCTTCCAGCGTGATCTGCGCTTCGAGCTGCGCGGCATCGGCATCGACGCGCTGCTGGGCGATGTGCAGATCATCGGCGCGGATGGCATCCCAGGCCTGCAGCTTCACGTCCTTCCAGATGCCGGCGGTGACCATGCGCGGGCCCCAGTCCCAGCCGAAGTTGTACGGCGCCTTGCGCACATAGGTGGAACTGTGGCGCGCCTCCGGCTCGTCGCCGAACGCGGAGTCATAGGCGCCGGGCAGCGCGTACGGCTGCTGCGCGAGCCACGGCTGGATCTTCTTGATCGGCGAGTACAGTTTCACTTCCAGCACGTTGTCGCCGGACTTGAGCAGCGGCTTTACGTCCACGCGCCAGCGCCGGAACATGTTGTCGGCGTCGAGGATCTTCTTGCCGTTGAGAGTGACTTCGGCCAGCGTGTCCAGGCCGTCGAACACCAGCTCGACGTGGTCGCGTGCCAAGGTGCCGTCGGCGAGCTTGAAGCGGGTCTGGTACTGCCAGTCGGTCAGGCCGACCCATTGGATCTGGCCTTCGTTGTCGCGATAGAACGGATCGGCCACCACGCCGGCGGCGATCAGATCGGTCTGCACGGTGCCCGGCACCTGCGCCGGCAGCCACTTGGCGGCCTTCGGATGGTCCTTGGCCTGTGTTTGTCCTGGTGCGAGCCGGACCTGCCAGCCGTCATCCAGTGTCTGTGTCGAGGGCGGCGCGGCCCACGCCGGCAGGGCGAGCGCCAGTCCCAGCAGAGCCGTCAGCAGCCTGATGGGAGATGTCCCTCCCACAAGGATGCCGCTGGAGAAATGAAGACGACGAGATACAGGCATCAGTGATCTCCCTATGTGGTTCAGTGCCGCGCCGCTGGCGACGCCTGCGCGTTGTTTTCGATGAGTTGGACCGCGCCGATCGCATACAGCGGACCGGAAATCGGTGCGGTGAAGCGCAGGCACAGGTCGTGGATGCCGGTGTGCGCCGGCAGCGGTGTTTCCAGCACGAACTGCTCGCCCAGCGTTTCGCCAGCGGGCAGCGGCACGCTGGCCAGACGTTCGCCCTTGCAGCCGTTCAATACTTCCAGTTCGCCGCCCGGCGTGCTGGCGGGATATTGCTCGACCTTGGACTGGTCGTGTGCCAGGCCGAAATTGCGCGCCAGCCGTGCGGCATCGATGCGCAGCGCGACGATGCCGTCCAGCCGTGCCTTCGGATACAGCCAGCAGGCGTGGAACAGATCGACGTTGTAGACCGGCGTGTCGGCATCGGGCATGTCCGGCAGCAGCGGTAGGCGCAGGCCGAGCGCACCACCGTCGGAACAGTTGCGCAGGCCCTGGCTGTCGATGCTGAGCAATGCTGCGCGGTCGAAGCGGCGGCTGCGGGTGGCGCCCAGCGGGCGGCCATCTTCGGTGAACACGATGGCCTTGACCGTGGACGGCAGCGTTATCGCGAACGGTGCGTTGTAGCGCGAGGATTGCAGGCTCGGTTCGCTGCCGTCGGTGGTGTAGCGGATCTGGCCGAAACCGGTCTGATTGCCGAGCACGACCTTGGCCGGGCCGCCGGCCAGTACCGGGTTGGCGCCACCTTCAAGGTTGATGTCGGCGGCGAAGGCGCCGTCGCTGTAGTCGATGCCGAGCATCTTGTAGCGCTGCAGCTGCGCCGGCAGGCGTGCCAGGAAGCCGTCCCAGCTGCGCGCGCCCATCGGCGACCACGCCACCTCGGCGATCGCGGCCAGGCGCGGGAACATGGCGTGGTCGACGTGCCAACGTGAGGGAATGTATTCGCTCCACAGCGCTCCCTGCGCGCCAAGCACGTGCTTGCCCTGCTCGGCGGTCAGACTGGCCGGCACCGGGTCGAACTCGTAGACGCGTGCCAGCGGCAGTGTGTACAGCTGCCCGTTGGGCTCGTCGCTGCGAGTGCTTTGCTGGTAGTCCAGATACATCCAGCCGGACGGTGCGAGCACCACGTCGTGGCCCAGTTTGGCGGCGGCCACCGCACCGTCGATGCCGCGCCAGGACATCACCGAGGCGCTGGCCGGCAGGCCGCCTTCGAGGATCTCGTCCCAGCCGATCAGGCGCCGCCCGTGCGCGGTCAGGTACTGCGCGAGCTGTTCGTTGAACCAGCCCTGCATCGCATGCGCATCCTGCACGCCGAGCTTGCGCATCTGCGTGCGGATCGCCGGCGAGGCTTCCCACTGGTCCTTGACCGCCTCGTCGCCGCCGATGTGGATGTAGGTCGACGGGAACAGGTCGAGCACTTCGTCGAGTACGCCGCGGATGAAATCCAGGCTGCGCGTGTCGGTGTCGAACAGGTAGGGATTCACACCCCAGTCCACCGACACGGCCGGGCGCTCGCTGGTCACGCCGACCTCTTCCGGATACGCGGCCACGGCGGCCTGTGCGTGGCCGGGCATGTCGATCTCCGGGAGGATGGTGATGTGGCGTTCGGCGGCGTAGGCGACCAGCTCGCGGATCTGGTCCTGGGTGTAGAAGCCGCCGTAGCGCTGCGGCGTGCCGTGACGGCCCGCACCCGGCGGGGTGCGCCAGGCGCCGATGTCGGTGAGCTTGGGATAGCGCTTGATCTCGATGCGCCAGCCCTGGTCGTCGGTGAGGTGCAGGTGCAGCACGTTGAGCTTGTGCTGTGCCATCGCGTCGATCACGTGCTTGACCGTATCGACGTCTTGGAAATGGCGGGCGACGTCCAGGTGCTGCCCGCGCCAGCCGAAGCGCGGCCAGTCGTGGATGGTGGCCGCCGGCACCGACACCTCGCCATGACGCGCATCGGGCGTCATCAGCTGCCAGGCGCTGATCGCACCGTAGAACAGGCCGGCGTCGTCGCGCGCGGCGATGCGCATGCCTTGCTGGTCGACGTCGAGCGCGTAGCCTTCCTTCTGCTCGACTGGCGCCTGCGGATCAAGTTCAAGGCGGATGCTGCCGGCGCTCGGCGTGGCTTCGGTCTTGATGCTCAGGTCCAGACCGCGGGTGCGGCGCAGCAGGTCGGCAAGGTAGCGCGCGCTGTGCAGCGCGGCAGCATCATCGGCACGTACCGAGATCGAGGTGCGCGGGCCGATGTCGAGCCGGCCGTTGTGGCGCTGGCTCTCGGCGGGGACCGGGATCAGCGGCAGCGGTGGCGGCGTGTGCGGGCCGGAGGCGGCGCTGGGAAACGGCGGCGGGCTGCCGGTGTGGTGCTCGTCGCTGCAACCGCCGAGCAGCGCGGCAGCGAACATGGCCAGTCCGATTGCGCGCAGGCGATGTACGGCCATCGCGTGAAGTGCGGAACGTAAGCGCATGGAATATCCCCGGTGATTCGAGTGGCGCTCGACCGGGGTCGGGCGCGGACGTCGTACGGCGTGGTGGTAGAGAGTACGGTGTGACGCGCTTGGGTACGAGCTGCACAGCATCATGCGCGATCGCGCGTCCGCTCGCGGCAGCACTCCGGTGGCCCTTCCAGGCCACCGGAGTGCGATGCAGGTCTCAACGCTCGGCCAGCGGCAGCTCGTCCCACACCTTCGGATCTTCGGCGCCGAGTACCCAGCAGCTGAAACCCTGCAGGTTGTACTGCTTCACCAGGTCGTAGCGGGCGCGGAAGCTGCGCGCATCCGGGCGGAACACCCACTCGCGCATGTCGTCGCGATAGAAGTAGAACCACGACTCCTGCTCGACCGGATCCCACTGCACGGTGGCGTTCTGCTCGATCGCCAGCGGGAACGACTCGTCGGCGTCGATGTAGTCGGCGGAGATGTTGGAGGCCTCGGTGCCGTCGGCCTTGACCGGATCGCCGGTGTACCAGCGGTAGCCGTAGGTGGCGATGCCCAGCGACAGCTTGTCCTTCGGCACCTGGGTCAGTGCGTAGTCCAGGTGCTTCTTGATCCACGGCATGCCGTCGACCGGGCCGGGCGTGGTCCAGCGGGTGTGCTGGTCGTAGGTCATCAGGCTGATCAGGTCGGCCGCCTGGCCCAGCGCCTTCAGGTCATACGGGCCGCGCCAGTATTCCCACATCCACTTGGAGAAGCGGCCGCCCTCGGCGTAGCCCGGTGCGTTCGGCACCACCGCCACCGACAGCGTCATCCCGGCCTTGTGCAAAGCATCGGCGGTCTGCTTGACCATCAGTGTGTAGGCGTCGCGATCGGTCCAGGCGATGCTCTCGAAATCGAACTGGAAGCCCTTGTAACCGCGTGCCTTGCCCTCGCGGACCAGCGACTCGTTCATGTGCTTCTTGGCGTCTTCGTCGTGCAGCAGCTTGTGGAAGCCCTCACGGCCGGCGGTCATCGACAGGATCGGCGTGACCGGCAGCTTCTTCGCGCGTGCGATGCCGTAGAGGTACTCGTTGGGCCCGCCATTGACCAGGCCATTGGCGTCCACGCCGTACCAGGTCGGCACCAGCACGTCGATCTTGTCGACGTTGGCGAGGAACGAGTTGGTCGATTTCTGCGTGCCCATCAGATAGAACAGGGCGGTGGGGTTTTTCGCCATGGCCGGCACGGCCAGGGCCAGCGCCAGCATCAGCGCGGACAGTCGCTTGATCATCGGGAATTCCGTCAGCGTGTGTTGATGGGAGAAGAAAGTTCGATCCGGTAGACCCAGGCATGCTCGCCGACCGGTTTGGCCGGCAGGCGCAGGTGCAGGCCGTCGTCGCGTTGCTCGAACGGCACCTTGCGGCCGTTGGCCAGCAGCGTCACCGCACGCACGCCGTCGGCGGGCTTGAGCGAGTGGATCACTGCTTCGCCGCCTTGCGGCCAGCCCAGTTCGATCGCGTACAGCGCGCCGTCGCGCACGGTGAAGCGGAAATCCTCCGCCGTGTACGGCTTGGTCTTGATGTCCTGGAAGGTGCCGCCGACCACTTCGGTCGGGCCTTCGCCATAGCTGCGCCACGGCGTGCTGTCGTAGATTGCCTCGCCGTTGACCTTCAACCACTGGCCGATCGTCAGCAGGATGTTGCGCTCGGTGTCGGGAATGCTGCCGTCCGCACGCGGGCCGATGTTGAGCATCAGGTTGCCGTTCTTGGCGACCACGTCGGCGAGCATGTGGATGATGAAGGTCGGCGACTTGTAGGTGTCGTTCTTGATGTAGCCCCACGAGGCATTGCTGACCGAGGTGTCGGTCTGCCAGTGGGTCGGATGGATGCCGGTGAGCTGGCCGCGCTCGATGTCGAGCGTGCCGGCGCCTTCCGGGAATGCACCGAGCTTGTAGTTCACCACCACGCCGCCCTTGGCTGCACCATGGTTGTAGTAGTACGACAGCATGGTCGGCAGCGTGCTGCGGAAGGTCGGGTGCGCGATCCACCAGTCGAAATAGATCAGATCCGGGTCGTAGCGATCGATCAGCTCGGTGGTGCGCGCCAGCCAGTCGTCCAGCCACGCCTGCGCGACCGGTGTCCAATCATTGGTGACGTCGCCATCGTCCTTGCCGGGCAGGCGCACCTGCGCCGGGCCGTACAGATCGGCGTAGCGCGGATCGTTGACGTCGGAATCGAACGTGCGGCCGCCGTCGAAGAACCAGTTGTGCTCGGCGCGGTGCGAGGACAGGCCGAAGTGCAGGCCCTGCGCACGGATCGCCTTGGACAGATCGCCGATCAGGTCGCGCTTCGGGCCCATCTTGACCGCGGTCCAGTCGGAAAGCTGCGAGTCGTACAGCGCGAAACCGTCATGGTGCTCAGCGACCGGCACCACGTAGCGCGCACCGGCCTCGCGGAACAGCGTGGCCCAGGCGGTGGGATCGAACTTCGGTGCGGTGAACAGCGGCACCAGGTCCTTGTAGCCGAACTTCGCCTGCGGACCGTAGGTGGCGATGTGGTGCTGGTATTCCTTCGAGCCCGGCTGGTACATGTTGCGCGAATACCACTCGCTGCCGAACTCGGGTACCGAGAACACGCCCCAGTGGATGAAGATGCCGAACTTGGCGTTGTCGTACCAGGACGGCGATTGGTATTGCTTGAGCGAGGTCCAGTCGGGACGGAACGGACCCTTGCGCGCGCCGTCGTCGGCCTCCTGTACCAGACGTTGCCGTTCGGGCGCGTACTTGGCGGTGGCCTTGAGCCACTGCGCATCGATCTGTTCGGGCGACAGCGTGGTCGCGGTCGGCGCGGTGGGTTCGGCAGCACCGGCGGTGGAGAGCGCCAGAGTCAACAGCGCCAACGTGGCCAGCCGCAGTGGCCCGGAGCGAGGTGAGGCGCGATACGTTTTCATGATGGTATCCCCTTGAAATCGGGATGGAAGCACCATCCCGCAAATGTTCGAGACCGTGCCCGATCCGGACTGGTGGATGCCAGTGACCGGATCGGGCGCGGCGGTTCTCTCCCCGCGCCCCGGGCGGAACAATCCCCGGGGCGTGGCCGGTCCTGGGACC
Source organism: Pseudomonas sp. GW821-FHT07E12 (assembly GCF_058986605.1). NCBI lineage: Bacteria > Pseudomonadati > Pseudomonadota > Gammaproteobacteria > Pseudomonadales > Pseudomonadaceae > Pseudomonas > Pseudomonas sp. GW821-FHT07E12. The sequence goes on from NZ_JBYSVX010000040.1 coordinate 43,246, forward strand.
GGTGTGGTGTTGCCTGCTGCTAGAACTTGAAGTTCATGGTCAATGCGTACGAGCGTCCGTTCTTGTAAATGTAATACGGCTTGTCCTTGGTGCCGATGTAGCTGTAGTAGGTCTCATCCAGCAGGTTGGTGGCGTTGAGCGTGAGCTGGATGGCGTCGTTGATGCGGTAGCCCAATGTTGCGTCCAGTTCGGTATAGGCATCGGTCATCTGATGGCCATTGAGCCGTCCCAACTGGGTGAAGTACTCGGAACGATAGCTCTCGCTTACGCGCACGCTCCACTTGCCGTTCTCGAAGAACGGGCTGATGTTGTAAGTGTTGCGCGAACTGTATGGCAGCTGGAAGTCCTGATCCGTCGAGGAGTCGGCGTAGGTGTAGTTGGCCACGAGGCCAAAGCCATGGCCGAAGTTGGCCGTATACGCCAGCGCCGCACCCTGCACCTTGGCGTGGCCGCCGTTGATGGGCAGCGAGGTGGAGTAGGTGGCGGTGGTGCCGGTGGTCTGGTCGTAGTACTCCTTGTCCTCGGTCATCGTGAGGATGTAGTTGGAGATGTCACGATAGAACAGCTCGCCGCTGAGGATGCTGTCCTTCGAGAAGTACCACTCCAGCGACGCATCGTAGTTCACCGATTCGTACGGTTTGAGGTTCGGGTTGCCGGTCGAGGCGGTCAGCGTGTTGTCGCTGGTGGACACGTACGGCGTCATGTTGCTGTAGCGCGGCCGAGCGATCACCTTGGCCACCGAGAAGCGCCCGATCAGGTCGTCGCGCAGGTCGTAGGCGAAGTTGAATGACGGCAGCCAGCGACCATAGCTGTGCGAATAGCTGACCGGCGAGTAGCTGCCATCGGTGTTGTAGTTGTAGCCCTCGGTGTCGTCGGTGGTGTGCACGTAGCGCAGGCCGAAGTTGCCGCGGTAGCGCTCGCCCGAATAGTCGCTCTGGATGTACCAGGCGCGGTTGCGCTCCTCGATGCTGTAGGTGCCGCTATAGGAGAAGTCCAGGCTGCTCGAACCGGACAGCGTGTCGATGTAGTTCTCCAGCGCGCTGCGGTTGATCGTGGCCCAGCTCTCCATGTCGCTGCTGGCGGAGATGCCGTTGAGGTAGTCCGATGGCGTGTTGCCGCCGTAGAAACTGCTCAGGGTGGTGCCGTCGCTGATGCTCCAGGTCTTGCTGTAGGAGGTGGTGCCGGCCTCGTGGTTGCTCATCTTCACGCCGGTCCGGATCTTGTGGAGCGGCCCCAGGTCGATGTCGTGATCGAAGTCGAACTGGTAATAGGCTTCCTGATCGTAGGTCGGGGCGCGGCTTAGCGAGACGCTGCTGAGCGTCATGTTGCTTGGATCGGTCGGATCATTGTCATAGCTGATCGAGGTGTTCTTGCCGTCGATGTCGTAGCTGTAGCCGCCGGTCGAGGTGAAGGTGGCGCCGTAGATGTTGTCGGCACCGCCCGTCGAGCGGGTGTAGCCGATCGTGTTGGACATGTTCCAGTCGTAGCCATGCACATCAGCCTGGATGTTCAAGCTGCCGGTCTTGACCGTGGTGTGGCGCGAATAGCCGTCCAGATAGGTGGTGGCAGTGGAGCCGAAGGTGCCCGAGGTCGCCACCCCGTTGGTGAAGCCCAGCGATTCGGCGGAACTGGTGTTGCCTGCCCAGTAGGCGTAGCGGCTCTGGTTCCAGTTGTCGAAGTTTTCCTTGATGTACAGCCCGGTGACATTGAGCTCGAAGGTTTCGTCGGGCTTCCACTGGAACGCGGTGGTGAGCGCATCGCGCTCGCGTTTCTGCTGGAACAGCGCGGTGTTCAGCGACGTCGGCACGGAGCCGCTGCTGCCGTTGGTGGCGCTGCTGGGATAGCTGGAGGAGTCGCCGTAGCCGAAGATCTCCACGCCGTCGCGGCGGATGATCTTGTTGGAGTGCGAGGCCGAGACCAGGAAGCCGAAGGTATCGTCCTTGTTCTTCCAGCTGTACATCAACGAAGCGTTGGGACGCCCGGTCGAGGAGCGGTCGTTGTAGTTGTAGCCGACGCTGCCAGACACGGCGTTGCGTTCCAGGTCGAGCGGCTTGCGGGTGTGCACGATCACGGTGCCGCCGATGCTGCCCTCGTCGATGCGAGCCTCGGGCGACTTGTAGACCTCCATCAGGCCGACCACTTCGGACGGCAGGATGCTGTAGTTGAACGAACGGTTGTCCGAGTCGTTGGGATCGCCGCCCCAGGTGGTCGATGCGATGGTCTGGCCATTGAGCAGCACGCGGTTCAGAGCCGGATCGGTACCGAGGATGCTGACCTTCTCGCCTTCGCCGAACTGGCGGTCGACGCTGATGCCGGGCAGATGCGCCAGCGATTCGGCCACGTTGGTGTCAGGGAACTTGCCAATGTCCTCGGCGCTGATCGCATCGATGATCGCATCGGCGTTGCGCTTGACGCTGAGCGCCTTGCCGAGACTGGCGCGATAGCCGGTGACGGTGACGGCGTCGAGCTGGGTGGCGGTGGTGGGGCTCTTGTCCTCGTCCTGCTGCTGAGTCTGCTCCTGTGCCCGGGCGATGCCGGAGCAGGAGAGGACTGCGCTGATACAGAGAGCTAACTGGGTGGTACGGCTATGCATGACTAACCTCGTGGATAACGGTCGCGGTACTGGTCTAGCGGATGAGCTGCTGGTGCCTGCAATCGATCGAGCGTTGTCCGGACATGCGCGTGGGGGGACGGACATGGCTAGTTCGGCGGAGGGCGTGCGCTTCTTCTTGTCGGCGTCCTGCCGGACTGGCGTCCAGGCGGACCGAGTCTCGGGAGAGTTGATAACGTTGTCAATAGGATGTCATGTGGATCTGCATAAGCAGTCCGTACGCGCGAAATCAGGAGGGTGTGACGTCCGCCGGAACCTTGTGGCATGCCGCTTGGCGGCGCGCATGAAAGCCACGCTGAAGTTCGCCAATACATGTTGAAACATGCGAAATTCCGTGAATATGTGACGCCCGTCAGATGGTCGCGATGGGCCTCTGATTACTGCCGGAATGGGATGCTCAGAGCCAGTTCCGAGTAAATGACAACGTTGTCCATCGATGTACACTGGCCGCATATCTTCCGAAACAATCTTTGCGACCATGCAATCAGCAACACGCATCGTGGACCGTGCCGATCTCGCGCCCGAGTCGGCGACTGGCAGGGTGCCCGACAGCTTCCTGGTGACCGACGTAGGGGGCACGCATGCACGCATCGCGCTGGCCACTCCAAGGGCTGGCGATGAGCCGATCCAGTTGCGGCACTACCGCACGTACCGCTGTGCGGACTATTCGGGTCTGGACGAGATCCTCGCCGGGTTCGTCGCGGAGTGCGGGATCGAGGCACCGCGTCGTGGTGTGGTGGCCAGTGCCGGCTACGCCCTGACCGATGGCAGCGTGATCGGGGTCAACCTGCCTTGGAAACTCGAATTGGAGCCGATCCGGCGCCGGTTTGGCATGCATCGTCTCGACCTGGTGAACGACTTCGAAGCGGTGGCGCATGCGGCACCGAACATGGCCGAGCAGGAGGTGCTGCACTTGTCGGGGCCCGCACAACTGCAGGATGGCGCGGTACTGGTGTTGGGGCCTGGAACCGGCCTGGGAGCCGCGCTGTGGGCGCTGCGTCCCGATGGTGAGGCGTGGGTATTGCCGACCGAGGCCGGACAGGCTGCCCTGGCGCCGGCCAGTGATGTCGAAGTCGAGCTGCTGCAGGCCCTGCGTCGTGCGCACGGACATGTATCGATCGAATCGCTTCTGTCCGGTCCGGGATTGCTCACGCTCTATCGGACTTTGTGCGTATTGCGAGGTATCGGCCCGGTTCTGTCCTTGCCGGCTGAAGTCACCGCGGCCGCGCAGGAGGGGCGTGATGCGCTGGCCAGCGAAACCCTCGCGATCTTCTGTGGGCTGCTGGGTAGTGTCGTCGGCGACATGATGTTGCTTTATGGCATCCGTGGCGGCGTCTATCTGGCCGGTGGGTTGCTGCCGCGTATGGCGCAGATGCTGGCGGCCAGCCAGTTCCGTGCGCGCATGCTCGACAAGGGCAAGATGCGTCCCGCGCTGGAACAGGTGCCGGTCAAGCTTGTGGAACACGGGCAACTAGGTGTGATCGGTGCGGCGAACTGGTTCGTGCAACAGTACGATTGAATCCCCGCATATGAATGTGTGGGTTGGTGCGAAGGGCCGGCCCTTTGAATCCCGGCATGTGGAGGCGTAGACGCCTGCGAGGGATCTGAGCATCCGAATGCCGGGCGCGGGGACGTGGTCCGTCTCCGCGCCCGGCGGGATGAAAAAGAGGCGCGCCCCAAAGGGAGGCCGTGGCGCGCCTATACCGCATCAGAACTTGAAGTTGGCGGTGAGCTGGGCCGAGCGGCCGCTCTTGTACACGCCAAGCGGTGCGTACGTCACCTCGTTGTACCAGTAGTAGGTGGAGTCGAGCAGGTTGCTGGCGTTGAAGTTGATCGACATCCAGTCATTGACCTGATAAGCGGCGCTCAGGCCCAGCTCCTTGTACCCGGCGGTGAACACTTCCGAATCGAGACGGCCGACCTGGGTGAAGTACGCGGAGCGATAGCTGTAGTTAATGCGAACGCTGAACGGACCATGCTCCCAGTAGGGGATGACGTTGTAGGTATTACGCGACAGGTACGGCATGTTCAGGCCAGCGCTGGTGCTGGCACTCGCGTAGGTGTAATTGGTCTGGATGCCGAAGCCCCAGAACAGACTCTGCTGGTAGGCCAGCGAAGCACCTCTGACCTTGGCACCGGAATAGTTGACTGGCGAGGTGATCGAATAGGTGCCGCTTACGCCGGTGACTGAGTTGGTCAGGGTCTGTTCGGTGGTGACGTCGACGATGTAGCTGCCAACGTCGCGGTAGAAGAACTCACCCGAGAGCGCGCTGTCCTTGTTGATGTACCACTCTGCGGCCAGGTCGTAGTTGTCCGACTCGTAGGGTTTCAGGTTGGGGTTGCCGCCGCTGCCGGTCATGGTGCTGTCGTCGAGCGAGGTGGCGCCAGCCAGATCGGCATAGCGTGGGCGTGCGATCACCTTGGACGCGCCGAAGCGCAATATTTTGTCCTCGGACAGGTCATAGGCGATGTTGAAGCTGGGTAGCGGCTTGTAGTAGTTGGTCTTGGACTGTGCCAGCTGATAGGTGCCGTCGTTATCGCCATCCAGCCAATAGGTAGACTTGTCCATGGTGGAGGCGTAGCGCAGGCCGACGTTGCCGCGGAAGTGATCGGTCTCGAAGTTCAACTGTGCGTACGCATCGTTGGTCAGCTCCTTGACGCCGAAGGAGGAGCCATAGTCGATCTTGTAGGCGCCCTGCGGCAGCGACTTCAGATAGGCAAGCACCGCGGCCAGGCTGGCGGTGTTCCAGTTGACCAGATCGCCGCCTGCGCTCAGTCCGTCATATAGGTTGCTCGGCGTGGTGCCCGGGCTGAACTCGGTCAGTGAGATGTCGGAGTCAGCGTAGAGCGAATTACCCCAGGCGCTGTTGCTGTTGTCATGGTCGATATACTTGTAACCCAGCAGCACCTTGTTGAAGGGCCCCCATTCGACGTCACGGGCCGCATCGAACTGGAAGTACTTCTCGCGATCGTTGCTGATCGAGTAGTAGATGCCACCGGCCTGCGTGCCACTCGTCAGGCCCCAGTTGGAAGCGCTGCCGTTGTCGTAGCTGACGGTGGAACTCTGGCCGTTGTAGCTGAAGTTGTAGCCGCCGGACAGCAGCAGGAACTTCATCAGATATTCCGGATCCTTGCCGCCGCTGGCGGATGTGGTACCGGCCTGGGTGGTGAAGACCCAGTTGTCGCCGTAAAAGTCGTGACGCAGGTTCACGCTCTTGGTGGTCACCTTGCTGACGCGATAGTTGGTATCCAACTCCGCATAGGCATCGCCGCCAACCGTGGCCGAGGTGATGTAGCCGTTCTTGGTGGTGTACGAGGTGATGTCGCTTTCCGAGCAGGCCGGACAGACGTAGCGTGCCTCGCTGTAGTTGTTGTACTTGCCCTTGATGTAGATGCCGGTCAGGTTGAATTCGTTGCGGTCATTGGGCTTCCACTGCAGCGCGACCTGGGCGCCGTCGCGTTGACGCACCTGCTGGAAGTAGTCGCTGTTGATGCCGACCGGCATCTTGTACCCCTGGTAGGTGGTATAGCCCCAGTACTCGATACCAGCACGGGAGATTTGCTGCTTGTCGTGGGTGAGCGAGATCAGCGCGCCGAAGGTTTCGTCCTGGTTCTTCCAGCTGTACAGGAACGAGCCGCGCGGACTGCCCTTGGCGGAACGGTCGTTGTAGCTGTAGCCCAGCGAGCCGCGGATCGTGTTGCTCGGCAGGTCGAGGGGCTTGCGCGTGTGCACGATCACAGTGCCGCCGATCGAGCCTTCGTCTATGCGCGCCTCGGGGCTCTTGTACACCTCCATCAGGCCGATGATTTCCGGTGACAGCAGGGTGTAGTTGAAGGTGCGGCCGCTGGTGTCGGTCGGGTTGCCGCCCCAGTCGCCGGAGGCGATGGTCTGACCGTTGACCAGGATGCGGTTCAGTGCCGGGTCGGTGCCGTTGATGCTGACTTTCTCACCTTCGCCGAACTGGCGATCCACGCTGATGCCGGGCAGGTGCGAGAGCGACTCGGCGGCGTTGGTGTCCGGGAACTTGCCGATGTCCTCGGCGCTGATCGCGTCCACGATGGCATTGGCTGCGCGCTTGACCGACAGGCTTTTCTCCAGCGATGCGCGATAGCCGGTGACGGTGACGGTGTCGAGATCCTGAGGCTTCTGGTCCGATGAGGTCGCGGAAGCGGATGTCGACGTAGTGGTGGTGGTTTGATCCTGTGCGCTGGCTTGCTGTACCCATACGCAAAGCGCCATGGAGATTCCAACGGCGAGCTTGTTGATATGACGGGTATTGTCGTGACTCATGGTGAGCACCCCTGGTTTGACTGGCGGGTTTTTGGATGGGCGGCAGCCGCATGGCTGCCTTGGGCTGTTTTGCGTAAGCGGGTATTGCCGTAAGCGTGTTGCGGCTGCCGCATCCTGCGGACCTTTCGGATCCCCGGGGGGAGGGGAAAAATCAGGTGTTGCTGTTGCGACCGAGGTACCAACTCGCTGCGCCAACCACACCGAGTTGCCCGTGTTCAACCACCTTCACGGGAATGCGCTGCAGCGCTTCGCGCATCGGCCCCTTGTCGAGGAAGCGCGCGACGAAGCTGCTGTTGATCAGGAATTGGCGGATGTTCGGGAGGATCCCGCCCGCCAGATAAATGCCGCCCTGCGCGCCGTACAGCAGGGCCATGTCGCCGACGACGCTGCCGAGCAGGCCGCAGAAGACCTCCAGGCTTTCCACGGCGAGTGCGTTCTGGCCGCTGAGTGCGGCCGTGGTGATGTCGGCGGACGTTGCCAGCGTGGGCGCAGCGCCGCGCACCGCGCATAGCGCGTTGTAGAGATTCAGCAGGCCAGGGCCGGACAGCG
>NZ_JBYSVX010000041.1:0-49484 GCF_058986605.1 Pseudomonas sp. GW821-FHT07E12
CAGCCGCGACAGGCTTTACCGGTAAAGCCTGTCGCGGCTGATGGCCCTAGGCCACCCAGAGCCGCTCCTACAGAGGTGCCGCCGTTCAGCCCGGCGGCGTGCCGAGTTTGAGTGACAGGTCAATCGCCTGCACGTGCTTGGTCAGGCCGCCGATCGAGATGAAGTCCACGCCGTCCTCGGCGATGGCGCGCACGCTGGTCAGGTCGACGCTGCCGGAGACTTCCAGCGGAATGCGCCGATCGAACGGTGCGGATGCGGCGATACGCACCGCTTCACGCCGCGTGGTTGCGTCGAAGTCATCGATCAGGATCCGGTCACAGCCAGCCTGCAGCGCCTCGCGCAGCTCGTCCAGGGTTTCGACCTCGACGATCAGCGGCAGCGTTGGCTGCTGCATGCGCGCGGCCTGGACGGCAGCCGAGATCGAGCCGGCGGCGCGGATGTGGTTTTCCTTCAGCATCACCGCATCGAACAGGCCGATCCGGTGATTGACGCCACCGCCGCAGCGCACCGCGTATTTCTGCGCCAGGCGCAGGCCGGGCAGGGTCTTGCGGGTGTCGAGAATGCGTGTGCCGGTGCCGGCCACTGCGGCGACGTAGCGCGCGGTGATGGTGGCGGTGGCCGAGAGCGTCTGCAGGAAGTTCAGCGACGTGCGTTCGGCGCTGACCAGGCTGCGGCTGCGGCCTTGCAGTGTCGCCAGCACGGTGCCGGCGGTCACGTGTTGACCCTCCGTGATGCGCCAGTCGATCCGCACCTGCGGGTCCAATGCCTGGTGACAGGCGTCGAACCAGGGGCGGCCGGCGATCACTGCGTCCTGCTTGCATAGCAGGTAGGCGCGGTCCTCGGTATCCGGCAGCAGTGCCGCAGTGACATCGCCATTGCCGATGTCCTCGGCCAGCGCGCGTGCGACGTCAGCCTGTACCACCAGTGGATCGGGAGCGGTCACGGCTTGCATCGCGGCGAATTACTTTTCCGGGAAATCGGCCACCTGGGCGGTGGCGATGGCTTCTTCGGCCAGCAGCACCGGAATGCCGTCGTCGACCCGGAACAGCTGCTTGCGGTCACGGGTGACCAGCGCCTCGCGCAGCGGCTGTTCCTGGTGGCTGCCATCGGCGCGCTGCACGGTGCCGGCGGCGATGGCGCGATTGAGTGCTTCCAGCCCCTTGGCGTCCAGCAATGAAAGCGACTGGCGGGTGTCGGGCGAGCACAACAGGTCGAGCAGTTTGCGGTCCATGAGCCTTCGTCGGGTCTTGGTCTTGCGTGGAAGACGGCTAGAATACGTCTTTAAGGCAGGACAGGGCCATGACCTCCAACCAATCCGCGCCGCTGGTCGGCATCGTGATGGGCTCCCGTTCCGATTGGGAAACCATGCAACATGCGGCACAAAAGCTCGATGCGCTGGGCGTGCCCTACGAAGTGAAAGTGGTCTCGGCGCATCGTACGCCGGACGTGTTGTTCTCCTACGCCGAACGGGCGAGCGAGCGCGGCCTGCGCGCGATCATCGCCGGTGCCGGCGGCGCGGCGCATCTGCCGGGCATGTTGGCGGCGAAGACCGCCGTGCCGGTGCTGGGCGTGCCGGTGCAATCCAAGGCGCTGAACGGCATGGATTCGCTGCTGTCGATCGTGCAGATGCCGGCGGGCATCCCGGTGGCGACGTTTGCGATCGGCAATGCCGGCGCTGCCAACGCGGCGTTGTTTGCCGCGGCGATGCTGGCACCGGAGCAGCCCGTGATCGGCACGGCGCTGGCGCAATTCCGTCAACGCCAGACCGACGATGTGATGGCCGCGGACGATCCGCGCCAATGACGACGGTTGGCATCCTGGGCGGCGGGCAGCTGGCTCGCATGATGGTCCTGGACGGTGCACCGCTGGGGCTGCGGTTCGTGGTGCTCGATCCGTCCACCGATGCTTGTGCGGGGCAGGTTGCGCCGCTGCGGGTGGGCGGGTTCGAAGACAAGGCTGCGCTGGCCGAGTTTGCCGCTCAAGTTGACGTGGTCACCTTCGATTTCGAGAACGTACCGGCGCGCAGTGCGCAGTGGTTGGCTGAACATGTGCCGGTGTTTCCGAATCCGGGTGCGTTGGCGGTGGCACAGGATCGGCTCAGCGAGAAGACGCTGTTCCGTGAACTGGACATCCCCGTGCCCGACTTCGCTGCGGTCGATGATCGCGCCGGACTGGATGCTGCGCTGGCGCGCATCGGCACGCCATGCATTCTCAAGACCCGTCGGTTTGGCTATGACGGCAAAGGGCAGTTCCGGATCAAATCGTTGGCTGATGCCGATGCGGCGTGGGCCGCGTTGGGTGAGCAGGCGGACAAGGCGGGCCTGATCGTCGAGGCGTTCGTGCCGTTCCAGCGCGAGGTCAGCGTGGTGGCGGTGCGCGGTCGCGATGGCGAGTTCCGCGCCTGGCCGCTGACCGAGAACTGGCATGTCGACGGCGTGTTGTCTGCGAGCCTGGCGCCGGCGGCGATCGATGCCGGCATGCAGCAGCGTGCCGAGGCGCATGCGCGCAAGTTGGCAGAGAAGCTGGATTACGTCGGCGTGTTCGCGTTGGAGCTGTTCGTGCGCGATGGTGAGTTGCTGGCCAACGAGATGGCGCCGCGGGTGCACAACTCCGGGCATTGGACCATCGAAGGCGCAGAGACCTCGCAGTTCGAGAACCACGTGCGGGCCGTGCTCGGCCTGCCGCTGGGCAGCACCGCAATGCGTGGGCATGCCTGCATGCTCAACTGGCTTGGCGAGATGCCGCCGGTCGCGGCGTTCCTGGCGGTTGCCGGTGGGCATTGGCACGATTACGGCAAGCAGCCGCGTGCCGGGCGCAAGGTCGGGCACGCGACGTTGCGTACCGACAGCATTGAGACGTTGAGTGCGGCGTTGGCGCAGGCGGGTGAGGCGCTGGGCCGTCAGGCGCAGGTGGCGCCGGTGCTGGAGCGGTTGGCGCAGGCTTGATCTTGTGTAGGAGCGGCTTTAGCCGCGATGGAGCTTTCTCGGTAAAGCCCCATCGCGGCTGAAGCCGCTCCTACGGAACGCGTCATTGCAGCCGGCTGGCGACGAAATCCCAGTTGACCGCTTTCCAGAACGCTTCCAGATAGGCTGCACGCGAGTTCTGGTGGTCCAGGTAATAGGCGTGCTCCCAGACATCGCAGGCCAGTAGCGGCGTGTCATCACCGGTCAGCGGTGTTCCGGCGTGCGGGGTGCTGACCAGAGCCAGAGCACCATCCGGTCGCTGCACCAGCCACACCCAGCCCGAGCCGAACAAGGCGAGCGCGGCACGGTTGAACTCCTGGCGCAGGTGCGCGACACCGCCGAAGGCCGCACCGATCTTCTCGGCAAGCAGGCCGCTCGGATCGCCACCGCCGCGTGCGCGCAGGCATTGCCAGTAGAAATTGTGGTTCCAGACCTGCGCGGCCGCATCGAACAGGCTGCCCTGGGCGCGTCGGACGATCTCCTCCAGTGCAAGCTCGGCGAACTCGCCGCCTTCGATCCGCGCATTGAGTTCATCGACATAGTGCCGGTGGTGCTGGCCGTAATGGCTGTCCAGCGTCGCCGCCGACAGGTGTGGTTCAAGAGCGCTGCGGGAGTAAGGCAGGGAAGGCAGTTCGATCGGCATGAAGGCTTTTTTCCAGGGGCGGTCCACGCTTGGACATGGGGGGCTTACAATGTCTGCCCAACGCGGAAGTCTATCTGACCAGGACGGTCGAGCTTCTGCCCTGCAAGGAGAATCCCATGGCGGTGATCGAGCGGATCCAGGCCGAAGTCGAGCGGTATCCCATCGTGCTGTTCATGAAGGGCACGCCGCAGTACCCGATGTGCGGATTCTCCAGTCGCGCAGTGCAGGCGCTGCTGGCCGCGGGCGCCGAGCAGTTGCATACCGTCAACGTGCTGGAGGAGCCGGAAGTCCGCGCCAACCTGCCGCGTTTCTCGAACTGGCCGACCTTCCCGCAGTTGTTCATCCACGGCGAGCTGATCGGCGGTTGCGACATCACCCTGGAGCTGTTCGAGTCCGGCGAGCTCAAGCGCATCGTCAGCGAGGCCTACCAGCCGTGAGCCAGGTGGAAGACATCGCCTCGCCAACATCGGCGTTGGCGGGGCGTGTCGTGTTGGTTACCGGTGCGGCCGGTGGGCTGGGTGCGGTGGCGGCGCGGGCTTGTGCCGCGGCTGGCGCGACCGTGGTGTTGCTCGGCCGGCAGGTACGCAAGCTGGAACGCATCTACGACGTGGTGGCTGCGGCCGGGCCGGAGCCTTTGTTGTATCCGCTGGACCTGGCCGGGGCGACGCCGGACGACTACGCCGAGCTGGTCGGGCGCGTACAGGCAGAGCTGGGACGCCTGGATGGCGTGCTGCATTGCGCAGCGGATTTTCCGGGACTGACGCCACTGGAGAACACCGAGCCGGCGACATTGGCGCGTTCGCTGCATGTCGATCTCACCGCCCGTCTTTGGTTGTCGCAGGCCTGCCTGCCATTGCTGCGCCGTCGCGACGACGCAGCGCTGGTGTTCGTGGTGGATGATCCGGTGCGAATGGGGCAGGCCTACTGGGGCGGTTACGGTGTCGCGCAGCATGCGCAGCATGGGCTGGTTTCGAGTCTGCACCAGGAAACCGCCGCAAGTCCGGTGCGGGTCAGTGGGCTGCAGCCGGGGCCGATGCGTACGCCGCTGCGCGCGCGTGCTTTCCAGCATCAGGATGACCATGAAGCCGCCGATCCGGGCCGCTACGCCGACGCCTGCGTGACATTGCTTTCTCCGTCGGGCATCCCGCACCGCGGCGCCATCTGGAATTTCCGGGCATGACCATCCTTTCCGCGGCGCTGCTGCTGTTCCTGATCCTCGATCCGCTGGGCAACATTCCGGTGTTCCTGAGCGTGCTCAGGCCGCTGCCGTCGCGACGCCAGCGCGTCGTGCTCGCGCGCGAACTGCTGATCGCGCTGGCCGTGCTGATGGGCTTTCTTTGGGGCGGCAAGTACGCGCTGGAGTTGATGCACCTGCGTCAGGAGTCGGTGGCGATCGCTGGCGGCATCGTGCTGTTCCTGATCGGCATCCGGATGATCTTCCCTCGCCCGGAAGGGCTGATGGGGGAGATCCCGGACGGCGAACCATTCATCGTGCCGCTGGCGATCCCGCTGGTGGCCGGCCCGTCCGGCATGGCGGCGGTGATGTTGATGGGCAGCAACGAGCCTGCACGCCTGCCCGAATTCAGCCTGTCGCTGTTGCTGGCATGGGGCGCGACCGCGGCGATCCTGTTCTGCTCGCCCTTGCTCTACAAGTTGCTGGGCCACCGAGCCCTGACCGCGCTGGAGCGGTTGATGGGCATGCTGCTGGTGGCGATCTCGGTGCAGATGTTCCTGGATGGCCTCGGGACCTATCTCAAGCTGCCGGTGAACGTCTGACGCGGACAGCATGTGTGTGACAGATTGATGGCGTGCGAAGACATTTTTCTTGCTCTTCTATGTCAATGAATGTCTCGTTTGAAAAAAACGGAGACATATGCCGGCGACATGCCTCGCTTAACGTGATCCTCACGTTTTAAGCAGTCTCCCGCGCATTGTGCGAATCAAGCACCAGCCAGGCCAAGGGCCGCGCTGGCGGGAAGGTTGTGTCCATCCGCATCCCGCCAGCCTTATGAGGTCATTCATGAAATCCCGCCAGCCGTTCCCGTTGTCGGTGCTCGCCATCGCACTAGCCAGCGTGCTCTCCAGCCAGGCCCATGCCCAGAGCACCGATGCCGACGAGCAGAGCACCCGCGTCACCGCTTCCAGCACCTCCAACACCACCGCGGCTTACGAGACCAAGCGCGTACAGGAGCTGGACAAGGTCAACGTCACCGGCAACAAGGATGCGTACGTGCTGGGCGGTGGCAACATGACCGTGCAGACGGCGAGCAAGGCGATCTCCACGGTGACCCGCGAGGCGATCTCGCATGCATCGGGCGGCAGCAACTTCACCCAGGTGATCGATGCGATCCCGGGCGTGGACGCATCCACCAGCGACGTGACCGGCCTGAACAACGGCAACTACAGCCTGCGTGGCTTCGACTCCTCGGCGATCGGCATCACTGTCAACGGCGCACCGGTCACGGACAGCGGCAGCTACTCCGTCTATGCCACCGAGTATGGCGATGCCGAGAACTACAACGACATCACCGTTATGCAGGGCACGCCGAACGTCGACCAGCCGGAAATGGGCGCCACCGGCGGCCAGATCGCCTGGTCCACGATCGATCCGACCCATGACTTCGGCGTGGACTTCAACCAGAGCTTCGGCAGCAACGACTACCGTCGCACCTTCATCCGCGTGAACACCGGCGACACCGGCCCGGTGCGTTCCTGGATCTCCTTCTCGCGCAATACCGCGGACAAGTGGAAGGGCGCGGGCACGATGGATGTCAACAAGATCGACGGCAAGACCCTGTGGGATATCAGCCCCGGCAACTCGATCAGCGGCTCGTTCCAGTACAACCGCCAGTCGAACTACTCGTACAACACCGCCAGCAAGACGCAACTTGCCAGCGACTACGAGTACGACTACGTCGATACGTGGGGCAGCGGCTCGACCTCCTACTACAAGCTGCGCCGCAACCCGTACAAGAGCCTGCTGGCCAGCCTCGATGGCGAGTTCACCCTGAGCGACAGCCTGCGCCTGTCGGTGGTGCCGTATGTGTGGTGGGGCCAGGGCGGCGGTTCCAGCGCCAGCACGGTCAAGACGACGACCAACAGCAGTTCGAACTTGTATGGCTATTCCACCAAGGTGGACGGCAGCACCGACTACATCTACACCTACTCGTATTCCAGCACGGTGCGCCCGGGTGTAGTGGCCAAGTTCTTCCAGGACATCGGTCTGGACCACAACCTGGTCTACGGCGTGTGGTATGACCGTTCGCGCAAGAGCCAGAACAGCAGCAGCGTGGCGGTGAATCAGTCCACCGGTGAAGCCTGTGATGTCTGGGCCGATACCGACAGCTGCTTCATCACCTATCCGGACGGCTCGGTGCAGCAGAGCTACCGCACCTACACCGTGACCACGGTGCAGAAGTACTTCATCCAGGACAACTGGACGCCGGCCGACGACTGGGCGTTGAACCTGGGGGTTTCGTGGATCCGCGCCAACCGCCAGGGCCACAACTACCAGTGGCCGGGTTCCACCAAGGAAATCGCGGTGGATTTCGACAACGACTACAGCAAGCTGCTGCCGGCATTCGGCGTGAAGTACAGCCCGGACAGCCACAACCAGTTCTACTACGGCGTTGCCAAGACCTTCCGCGTGCCGGCGACCAACTCGATCACGTTGAACCTGTCGACCGACGAGGTGATCCCGCAGCCGGAATCGGCCTGGACGCACGACATCGGCTGGCGTTACTACGGTGATCGCTTCTCTGTCTCGTCGATGCTCTATCAGAGCAACTACAAGAACAAGCAGATGACCAGCTATGACAACAGCACCGCGCTGACCACCTATATCTCGATCCCGAAGGTGCGCATGCGCGGTTTCAACACCGAAGCCAGCTATGCCTTCACCGACAGCCTGAAGTTGTATGGCTCCTACACCTACACTCAGGCCCAGATCCAGAGCGCCACGCTGGCGGTGGGCACCTCCAGCGGCACCTACCAGTACGCGGTGGATGGCAAGCAACTGGCCAATACCCCGAAGAACCTTGCCAACCTGCGCCTGAGCTACAGCTACGGCGATTTCTGGGTCGCGCTGAAGGGCCGCTACTCTGGCTCCCGTTACGGTGACTACATGAATACCGAGCGTGTCGGTGGCTACACCACCTTCGGCATGGATACCGGCTATACCTTTGGCGACTGGGGCTGGCTGAAGAAGCCGTCGATCAAGGTGAACCTGTACAACCTGACCAACAAGCAGGCGATCACCTGGGCCAGCAGCACGCAGGTGCTGGCGGCTTCGGGGGCGAGCGAGTATCCGGACGTGGTCTCCACCGGCACTCCGTACTACCAGGTGCTGGAATCGCGTGCTTTCGGCATGACCTTCGGCGCATCGTTCTGATCTGATCGTTCAAGTTCTGCCCGAATGGGCAAGAGGGCCGACGCATCGCGTCGGCCTTTTTTTGTCCGCGTTTTTTTCGCCAGTTGTGGCGGTGAGTTGGCCCGCCGGATGACATGCGGATGTCATCTTTTCGTCGCCTGGTCGGGGCGATGGCCGATCGGCTCCAGTCCGGCCGGGCTCTGCAACTTGCTCATGGGGTGGGGCGAGGGTTTTGGCCTGCCTCATGAATGAGTTCAGCAAATGCCGCCCAGAACCCCCGCTCTGATGGCAGGCGTGCGGCCTGCCTGAGCCGTTTCAGGCGCCGGATATTGGTCTCCGGATTGCAGGCGGATTCACTTGTCGGCATAAATGTCCATCAATGCGAAAAATGTCACGTCTTCGTCACAACGCGCGAATACCGTGTTAACCTGTTGTTAACCGTTGCGGCTGCAACCGGCTGCCCGGTCAGGGAACCCCAAAGCACAACATCGACTTTCATCCCCCTCAAACGGGATGGATTAGCGCGCTTTTTTGCGTATCCGCCAAATTTACGTACCCGCCAAATTTCGCATCGAGGCTACCGAAATGACTGACCCACGCCGTCTCCGCATGTCAAAGCTGACACTTGGTCTCGTGGTGGCGCTCGCCGCCGCCCCCGTCTTCGCGCAGAGCACCTCCTCAGGTGTCGGCGGTCTGGTGACAACCACCAGCGGCCAACCGGTTGCCGGCGCCGAAGTGACCATCACCCATGCCGAGTCGGGCACCGTGAGCCGCGCGACGACGGACAACGCCGGTCGCTACAACGCGCGCGGCCTGCGCGTCGGTGGTCCGTACACCATCACCATCACCAAGTCGGGCGAAGGCACCCGGACCGAGGATGGCATCTATCTGACGCTGAACCAGGTCAGCACCATCAATGCACAGCTGACCGGTGACCTGACCACGCTGGAAACCGTCAATGCGGTCGCCATGGCTGGCGGCTCGGAAGTGTTCAGCGCGACCAAGACCGGTGCCGGTACCTCCATCAGCCAGGAGAAGATCGAGGCGCTGCCGTCGATCAACGGCAACATCCAGGACTACATGCGCCTGGATCCGCGCGTGGCTTTCGTAGATCGTGCTTCGGGCACCATTTCTGCCGGTGGCCTGAATCCACGCTACAACTCGGTCAGTATTGATGGCGTCGCTGCCAGCGACACCTTCGGCCTGGAAGGCAACAACATGGCGACCCGTCGCCAGCCGGTGTCGATGGAGGCCATCGAAGCGATCGACATCAACCTGTCCAACTACGACGTAAGCATTGCCAGCGCTGCGGGCGCCACCGTCAATGCCGTCACCAAGTCGGGTACCAACGAGTTCCACGGCTCGGTCTATGGCACCTATCGTGATGGTGACTGGTTCGGCGACAACCCGGATGGCACGCCGTTCAATGGCTTCACCAAGGAAAAGACCTACGGCATGACCTTGGGCGGCCCGATCGTCAAGGACAAGCTGTTCTTCTTCGCCAACTACGAAAAGTTCGAGCAGAACGCGCCAGGCGCCGATCTGGCGAGCACCGCCTACGGCAAGACCAATGCGGTCATCAACGATGCCTACATCGCGCGTGCCCAGCAGATCGCCCGGGACACCTGGGGCATCGATCCGGGCTCGCTGAGCAGCAACGGCAACACCGATCTCGAAGAGTACGCGCTGAAGCTGGACTGGAACATCAACGATCAGCACCGTGCCAGCATCCGCTACAGCAAGCTCGACCAGAGCAAGCTGCGCATCAACGGCATGACCAGCAGCTCGGCTTCGCTGAGCTCGTACTGGTATCAGCATGAGAAGTCGATCAAGAGCTACGTCGGCCAGCTGTTCTCCGACTGGAGCGACAACTTCTCGACCGAGTTCAAGGTGTCTTACCGCGACTACTCGGCCATCCGTGTCACTCCGACCACCGCGCCGAGCATCCAGATCCAGCAGGGCTCCGATTCGCTGTACCTCGGTACCGAGCTGAGCTCGCAGAACAACATCCTGACGACCAAGACCTGGAACTACTACGGTGCCGGTACCTGGACGCTGGGTGACCACGACCTGAAGTTCGGCGTGGACTACAGCACCAACGAGATCTACAACTACTTCGCCCAGAATGGGTGGGGCAGCTACATCTTCCAGGGTCTGGACAACTTCGCCGCCGGCATCTGGTCGAGCTACCGCCTGGCCGCCGAGACCTCGCCCGGTTCGATCCCGGCCGACTACAAGTACAACAACCTTGGCCTGTTCGTGCAGGACACCTGGTACGTCAACAGCAACCTGACCCTGACCCTGGGCCTGCGTGGCGACCGTCCGGACACCAACCCGTCGCCGACCTACAACGCGGCGGCCTCGAATACCTTCGGCTACAACAACAGCAAGATCTTCAGCGGCGACTTCCTGCTGCAACCGCGCTTCGGCTTCAACTACAACTTCGACAGTGAGCGTCCGACTCAGCTGCGCGGTGGTGTGGGCCTGTTCCAGGGTGACTCCCCGCAGGTGTGGATCGGCAACAGCTACTCCAACACCGGTCTGAACTACACCTCGTACAACCAGACGACCTACAACGCGGCCGTGCCGTTCTCGCCGGACGGCCTGAACCAGCCGGTCCCGACGGTGGCCGGTTCGGCGCTGCAGAGCGTCAACTTCGTCGGCAACGACTTCAAGCAGCCGTCGCTGTGGAAGGCCAATCTGGCCCTCGACCACGAACTGCCGTGGTACGGCATCGTCGCGTCGGCCGAGCTATTGGTGACCAAGGTCAAGGATGGCCTGTACTACCAGGCGCTGAACCTGGGCCCGGGTTACACCGGTCCGGACGGTCGCACCCTGTACTGGAACCCGAACAAGGTCAGCTGGACCTCGTCGGAAACCGGCAGCAACTCGGCTGCCAGCCGCTATGGCCGTTACAGCAACTACGATGCCGTCTACCTGATCGACAATACCGACAAGGGCAAGACCTCGCAGTTCACCGTCTCGCTGACCAAGCCGTTCAGTGAAGGCAGCGACTGGTCCTGGACCCTGGGCTACACCTACACCCATGCGACCGAAGTCGGCCCGCTGACCAGCTCCACTGCCAGCTCGGGCTGGGCGTACCAGTACGCCTTCGACGTCAATTCGAACCAGGAAAACACCTCGCGCTACGAGATCAAGGATCGCATCAGCGGTTCGCTGGACTGGAAGCACAAGTTCTTCGGTGACTACGAGACCCGCATCGGCCTGGTGTACGAAGGCCGCAGCGGTCGTCCGTTCAGCTACGTCTTCGCCAACGACTTCAATGGCGACGGCCGTACCTACAACGACCTGTTCTACGTTCCGAATGGCGACGTACTGTTCGGCAGTGTGAGCAGCGCCGGCCAGTTCACTGCGGACGCGGCGATGGCCGCCAACTTCAATGCATGGCTCGCCGCGCATCCGGAAGTGGCGAAGTACGCTGGCGGCTACGCTCCGGCCAATGCCTTCCGCACCGGCTTCGTGAACACCTTCGACGTGCGCATCAGCCAGGAGCTGCCGGGCTTCTTCAAGGGCCACAAATCGCAGATCTGGCTGGACATCCAGAACGTTGGCAATCTGATCAACAAGGACTGGGGTCACATCGTCGACTACGGCTTCTATGCCGATGCTTCGGTGGCGCGTCTGGCCGGCATCTACAACGGCCAGTACGTGTACAACTACACCGGGACGAGCAATCCGACCGCCGCCAACTCGGATGCCGACGGCTTCAACGTCGGTGTGTCGCAGTGGTCGATGCAGTTGGGCTTCCGCTACGAGTTCTGATCGCTCGCGGTACTTAGGCAGTCCACCGAAACGGCCGGGGCAACCCGGCCGTTTCCTTTTGGGTGGGGGAGTGCGCTACATTCCCGCGGTTGCAGACAGGAGCACATGATGGAAACAAGCATTACGGCATCGAGGGCGTTGCCGGTGGTGGATGCGCGGATCTACCCGCGAGGCGGTCTGGACGTGCTGTCGCGCGCGGAGGTCGCCCGGTTGCGCGATGCCTCCAGCGGTGGCATGCACGAGCTGCTGCGCCGGTGCGCGTTGGCGGTGCTGACCAGCGGTAGCGCTTCCGACGACCCGCGCGCGGCTCGCGATCTCTATCCGGATTTCGACATCCAGGTCGCGCAGCGCGACCGCGGCATCCGCCTGGAGCTGTCGAATGCACCGGCCACGGCCTTTGTCGATGGTGAACTCATTATTGGCGTGGCCGAGCTGCTGTTCGCGGTAGTGCGCGACCTAGCCTACATGGCCATCGAGCTGGGCCCGGATTCCGTGGTCGACCTCGAATCGAGTGACGGCATCACCAATGCGGTATTCGGGTTGCTGCGCAATGCACGCATGCTGCAGCCATCCGATCCCAACCTCGTTGTCTGCTGGGGAGGTCACTCGATTTCGCGCGATGAATATCTCTACACCAAGCAGGTCGGCTACGAGCTGGGACTGCGCGGGCTGGATATCTGCACGGGATGCGGGCCGGGCGCGATGAAGGGCCCGATGAAGGGCGCGACCATCGCCCACGCCAAGCAGCGCCGCACCAGCACGCGCTACATCGGTATCACCGAGCCGGGCATCATCGCGGCCGAGTCGCCGAACCCGATCGTCAATCACCTGGTGATCATGCCGGACATCGAGAAGCGCCTGGAGGCCTTCGTGCGATTGGGGCACGGCATCATCGTGTTCCCGGGCGGCGTGGGCACGGCCGAAGAGATCCTGTATCTGCTGGGCATCCTGCTGCGCGAAGAGAATCGCGGGCTGCCGTTCCCGCTGGTGTTGAGTGGACCGGCCATCGCCGCGCCGTACTTCGAGCAGATCGATCGTTTCATCCGCCTGACTCTCGGAGACGAGGCCGCTTCGCGTTACGAGATCATCGTCGGCGATCCGGTGGCGGTGGCGAGGCGGATGGCCGAGGGCATCGTGCGCGTGCGCGAGTACCGTAAAGACCAGAGGGATTCCTATTACTTCAACTGGTCAATCGACGTCCCGCTGGAGTACCAGCGTCCCTTCGTGCCGAGCCACGAGGCGATGGCTGCACTGGATCTGCATCATGGCCGCCCGGCTCATGCATTGGCTGCGGACCTGCGTCGGGCCTTCTCCGGCATCGTCGCCGGCAACGTCAAGGAAGACGGCATGCGCCGGATCGAGGAGTTCGGTCCGTTCGAGATCAACGGCGATGCCGACATCATGCAGGCGCTGGACGGCCTGCTACGCGCTTTCGTCGAGCAGCGCCGGATGAAGATATCCGGGGAGTATCGGCCTTGTTATCGGGTTGTGACCTGATGGGGGACAGGGCGGGGCAGGACGATGGTGGCGATGTAGCAGCCACCGTCGACCCGGGTTTCCACCCGGCCCCGCCCGCCAGTCAATGTATGTACCCGGCTGCGTACGGCATCCAGTCCGATGCGATGGCCGGTGTTTGATGCCATCGAGGCTGTCGGCAAGTCGTTGGTGATGCTTATTTCCCAGGCCTCGGCCTGAGGGACGACAGCGATCACCACCTTGCCCCCCGTTGCAGATGTCTCTACGCCATGGCGGACCGCATTCTCGGCCAACGTCTGGATGCCGAGGGTGGGAACCGGCAACGTGGGCAGCGGCGATGGCAGCTGCCATTCGATGCGTAGCCGCGATCCGAAGCGCAGCGCTTCAATCTCAAGATAACGGTGTGTAAGCGCCAACTCTTGCGAGAGTTCGACTTCCTGAGGGCCGGCGAGTGCGGCCCGGAATAGCTCCGCCAAGTCGAGCAACAACTGTTCCGTGGCCTCGGGGCGCTCGTGAATCAGTGCTACGCCGGTGTTCAATGTGTTGAACAGAAAGTGGGGGTGGATGCGCGCCTGAAGGGCGTCGAGCTCGGCCTGCTTGGCGCGGATCGCCAGTTGATGGGTATCCCAGGAGCTCCGGAAGATCGCCAGTCCGACCAGCCCCACCGCAAGGGCGATACCACTGAACTGCAGCCACAGCGACCACCAGGCATCGTCAGGCAGGTGCAGCAGGTTGCGTAGCAGCAGCCAGACCAAGGAGCAGACTGCGCCGGTGATCACCAGTAGAGCGGCAAATGCGAAATAGGCCACTGCCAGGGGGCGCAGTTGGCCCAGCGGGCGGCGAAGCAGCGATAGCAGCCCCAGGGTCAGCAGGCTGATCCACTGGATCAGCAGCGACGTCAGGCCGAAATGCATCCAGCGGCTTCCCGTGATGCCGGGAGCCAGTGCCAGTATTGTGGCCAGCATTTCGCCTGCGAACACGACGGAGATGAGGATAGGTGGCTGCCACAGCATCTCCAGCCGCTTGCCTATTCGGTCCCGGGCGTGGGCAGGGTTCTGCGTCGATTGGCTACGGGGCATGAAGGGCGAGAATATGGCCGCTTGCGACAAAAATTGCGCCGCTTATCCGTATGTGCTGGATGTTGCGGAAGTGTTGCCATAGCGTACAGCCATCGAAACGGGGATGGGGATCTCCATGTTGCGGATGGGCAAGGGGGGGCAGTGCCCGGCTGGGTCACGTCGGGGCGGCGGAAAGCCTCATGGCTTTAGTTTGCTGGAGCTGATGACGACGGTGGCGGTGCTGGCCATCCTCGTTGCCATTGCCGTGCCGAGCTTTACCGTCTTGATCAACAGCAATCGGCTGACGTCGCAGGCTAATGAGCTGGTGGTCGCATTCCAGTATGCCCGGTCGGAGGCGGCGCGCCTCAATAGTCGCGTGACCCTGTGTCCATCCACCGACGGGGAGAGCTGTTCGGGAGGGGACTGGTCTCGGACCATCGCCATCGTCGCCAAAAACAACACCGTGCTCCGGGAGTCTGCAGTAAGTGGCAAGACATCAATTAGCGCCGACGTCGCCAGCGTGACATTCGGGGCCGATGGACTGGCCCACGACACGAACGGCTTGCTGGCCACGGCCAACGTCACTGTGTGCCTCGACACGACCCGGCCAAATGAGAACCGCCGGATTGTGCAGCTCGTCGGAGGTTCCCGCGTTTCCATCCAGCAGGCATCCGGGGCCTGCCAATGACCGATCAATGAGGTGGTAGGGGTGAATCGACATCTTTGTATGCCTCGGTCTCTTGCTGTCCAGCAGGGGGCTGGCCTGATCGAGGTGCTGATTGCAGTTTTGATTCTGGGCATCGGCATGCTCGGCATTGCCGCGATGCAAGCGACAGCGCTGCGCAATGGTCAGAGTTCGTTGGAACGTAGCCAGGCGGTCATCCAGACTTACACGATCCTGGATGTGCTGCGCGCCAATCGCACCAATGCCATTGCCGGCTATTACAACACCGCTGGCGGCACGCCCCAGTGTTCTGCCGCAGCCGTCGATGCATCTACTCCGTCCGGGCAGCAGTCGGCACAGGGGGATCTCAATCAGTGGCTGTCATCGCTCAAGCAGACTATCGGCACGGAGGACGATACGACGACGTGCGGTCGCGTTTCTTGTGTCACCAATACGTTGAGTGGAGGAACCTGCACCGTGGTTGTGCAATGGGACGACAGTCGTGGCAGTACTTCCAATACCAATGGGGTGGCCGATGAGAATGCCGAGGGTGGCACCCAGCGCCAGGTGACGACGGTGGTGGCGATATGAGCCGGATGTTTCCTTTCCGGCCGGTACGCCAAACAGGTTTCAGTCTCATCGAGCTGATGGTCGCGCTGCTGCTCGGTCTGTTGGTGGTTGGAGCCGCGATCGGCATTTATCTATCCAATAGGCAGACCTATGCCACCACGCAGTCTCTCGGACGCATGCAGGAGAGTGCTCGCGTCGCGTTTGAGCTGATGGCGCGCGATATCCGCGAGGCGGGCGGCAATCCATGCGACAGCTCGCTGGTGCCCAACAACATCACGGATGTAGCGTCCTCCTCAACGCCAACCGGGGCGAGCTGGTTTCTCTCGCTCAGCCAGCCCTTGTATGGATTTGAAGGCAGCGATGCCAGTGCGCCCAGCCATGTGGCGGGAACCGATGTGATTCAATTGGTAGGGCCTGCGGCCGGGACCCGTAGTGTCACTGTGGACACCACGGCTGCAACCGCGGCAGTGACCTATGCACCCGGCACGCCCGCCTTTGCCGACGATCAGGCCGTCATGATCTGTGACATGAAGGTGCTCGGCGTATTCAAGGCCAATGGTGCCAGTACAACCGGCACTTCGGGTACGGTGAGCTACGCGGCGGGCTCTGGTCGCAATGCCTGTGGCTATTTTCCTTATCCGAATACCGGAGTCTGTGCTGGCTCCGGCACGTCTTACCAATTCGGAAAATTCGCGCAGCTCACCGCGATTCAAGGGGTGCGGTGGTTTGTCCGTGACCCGGACAACAATGCGGCGAACGGCTATTCGCTTTATCGACAGATCGACGATGGCAGTCCGCAGGAAGTGACACAAGGGGTACAGGATTTGCAGATCACCTATCTCACGGACGCAGGTTACGTGACTGCTGATTCAATCACCAGCGCGGACGCCTGGAACAGCGTGCGTGCAGTGCGGATCGAGATGGCCGTACAGGATTCCGAGAAAGTCGGGACCGATGGTACGAGCAGCCAGCCGATCGTGCGTCAAGTCGAACACGTCGTCACATTGCGGAATCGCGTGCTATGAGGATCCGGTCCAACAAGTCGTTTCGTCTGCAGGGCGGAGCTTCGCTCGTAGTGGTGCTGATCCTGTTGTTGATCATGACCTTGCTGGGGTTGGCGATATTGCGCAGCACGCTGCTCGATGAGCGAATGAGCGCAAACATGTATGACCGCAGCCTGGCGTTCCAACAGGCCGAGTCCGCATTGCGCGAGGGCGAGGAGAAGGTCCGCGCGGCGGTGCTCGCCAATGGCAAGGGCTGGGTGATCGGTGTGAAGTGTGGAGACGATCCCTCCAATGGCGGTGTTTCGGGCATCGATGACAGCAAATGCGGCAATCCATCTACCGCTTATACCGGTGGTGCCTCCTGCGGTGGTTCGAGCCTGACGGCGGATTGCTGGTTCGGCGCCACCGATCAGTTGGGGACTGCGAACAACTCGGCGGGTACACCGCAGTTCTATGTCCAGTACATGGGGTTGCGCGATTCCGAGGATGAGCTTGGATTGGACTCCAGCGCGGCTGGCAGCCAATACGGCGGCGGCGGTGGCGGAGTGGTGCAGGAGGCCATGTACCGGATTACCGCGCGCAGCCAGGCGCCTTCGGACACCTCGTACAGGGCGGTCGTGGTCCTGCAGGGTACGGTCATTGCGAAGTGATCATCGGTTGGTCGGGTCAACAGAAAATCCAAATGAGGTTGGTATGAGTGCCACCAGCGGAACCCCCTTTCCCGGTAGATCGCGTCGATCGTTCAGGCGCGTGGCTGCCTTTGCCATTGGCTTGTTGGCCGGGCTCAATTCGCTGGCCGCGTCCTCGGGCGTGGTGATTGATTCCAGGCCTCTGAGCGCTGCCAATTCCGTGCCGGGCAATCTGGTCCTGGTGCCTTCGGTTGAATGGCCGACCGTGGTGACTCAAGCCAACGCTCCAGGCGTTGGCGAAACGTCGGCTACCTACAGCACCGGTACGGCCTATGCCGGCTATTTCAATACGGAGCTCTGCTACGCCTATCATTATGACGGCACTGAGGCGAACCGTTACTTCTATCCGGTAGTGGCGGCCAGCAGTCGCGGTTGTTCCGGCAAGACCGGAGGCAAGAGCGGAGAGAGCCAGAACCTGTGGAGTGGCAACTTCCTTAATTGGGTCACGATGCAGTCCATCGATACGTTCCGCCTGGCACTGACAGGTGGCTATCGTGTGCATCGTCCGGCCGATGGTACGCCGCCGAACGTGAGCATCACGGTGGCGACGGCCAGCGGCTATACCACGGCGAGCAAGGCCACCAGCGAGATGCCGAATGTCACGTATCTGGAGAAGGCCAATTCGGATCGCTGGGATGACAGCTACACAAAACTTCGCCGGTTGAGCAGTGCGACCGCAGTGGCTGGCGCAACACCGGTGCAGACAACCGCATCGAGTTTCCGGGCCCGTATTGCCTCTCTTCGCAATCAGATGTGGTTCGTCCCGAATATAGAAGTTGGCTTGGGAAAATCATTCTCCTACAGTGATCCGCACCCACTTTCCCTGCCGATCACCAATGGCAGCCAGACCGTGGCCGGCGACACTGGGGTCACCGCCATTCCATATAATCCCGCGTATCACAATTTCGCGGTTTCCGCGAATACGACTTATACGGATGGAAGTAGCTGCGGAACCTATGAAACGGGGTGCTCCGGGCCAACCACGGTAGCCGCCTGTCAAAATGGCAACAATCCGTATTTCAATACATCCAATGGCAACTGCTATAGTAACAGCAACAGTACGACCGGCGGGCTCGCCAATAGTTGTCCATCGGGCTCGCAGCTGCCAACCTCGAACGGGAATAACAGGGTTTGCAGCGGCGTATATACGCATACCAACTACGGCATCAATCAAGTGTATGCGGTAAGCATCCGTGTCCAGGTCTGTGACGGGGCGCTGGATACCCGTGACATATGCACCAAGTACGGTAGCTACTACAAGCCGGAAGGCCTGCTGCAGGCCAACGCCAAGAAAACCCGTTACAGCCTTTTCAGTTATCTGACTGAAACTGGACAGGTCCGTCAGGGCGGTGTCATGCGTGCACGCCAGAAGTTGATCAGTCCAGTTTCAGTGGCCGAACAGGATGGCTCAGAGAAGCTTTATCCCGATCGTTCCCGGCGCATTGCGAGCATCGATAACCCGGAATGGGATCCGGTCACTGGTGTTTTCATCAATGATCCGGATAGTACCGATTCGGCTGCCACCTACAGCAATATTGGTGCCTGCACGACGGGGACCGTTGCGCCTGATGGCAGCGGTTGCTCCATCAAGTACAGTGGTGTCATCAATTACCTGAATCGCTTTGGTCAGATCAACACTGGCCAACCCACGCTCAAGGCCTACGACAACCTGAGCGAGATGTATTACACCGCACTACTGTACCTGCGTGGCGAAGCCAATAAATCGGCATTCAGTAACTTGACCCCGTTGGCTAACACCGACCTGAAGGGTGGTACCGGATCGTTGGGTAAATACCAGAATGCCGATGGTTTGCCGGTGATCGAAGATTGGTACAAGACTGGCGCCAACGTAGCAGCAAGAAAATGGAATACTTCGCCTGCGATCAGCGTGGGCGCCGATGGCGACCCGATCCTGTACCAGTGCCAGACCAACGTGGTACTGGGTATCGGCGACACCCATACGAACAGCGAGGATGATGCCTACAGTAGCGACAGCGTCGCCAACGCGGTGACGTGGCGCACATATACGGAAGGGAGTAGCGCTTCACGCATGAATGTGGCCGGTTTGGCCTATTGGGCGCACTTGAACGACATTCGTCCGGACGTGCCCAATACATCGCTGAATACTTCGCCGGCAAGTGCAAAAGGCCAGTCGATCAGCACCTACTGGGTGGATGTGGTCGAACAGAACGATCTGTATGCAAAGACCAGTAATCAGTATTACAACGCCACGAAGTATGGCGGTTTCACCATTCCAGATTCGTCGTACGATGCCAATGGTAATGCGGCGCGTCCTTCTTCAGCCTGGTTCAGTAGTAATACCAGTGCCTGGACATCGGCGACGCAGACCGTTAAGGCACAGACAGGTCTCGGGGGCACGGGGGATTACTACCTGCCGAACAATATGTACTTGGCCAACAATGGCCAGGCGATGATCCAGGGACTGAATGCCGCATTCCAGCGTATCGCGAACAACTCCAGTGGCTCGGGCAGTTCATTCGCGAGCAACAGCACCAAGCTGGAGAATGGTTCATATACCTATCAGGCCAGGTACATCTCCAGTACCTGGGGTGGGCAGCTGATCGCCAGTACGGTCGATACCGCCACCGGCAACCTGACCAATGTGTGGGATGCGGCGACGTGGCTGACCGGCAGCGCGACCAGCAAGGATTACAGCAAGCGCAACCTGCTTTACAACAATGCAGGAACGCTTGCCAAGCTCATAAGCAACTGGAACAGCTACACGGTCCTGTCCAGCCCAACAGTAGTCAAGCCCAGCGGGCTGTCGTCCATTACGGACGATCAGATGAAGTATCTGCTGGGTGATCGCAGCGGTGAACGCCAGTACGGTGGCAGCTTCCGCAATCGCTCCGGCATGCTGGGTGACATCATCAACTCGCAGCCCATCTACGTGGGGACGCCGAGTGTTGGCCTCTACACCAAGGACGCCAGTTACTCTGCCTATCGTGCCGCGAAGCTGAGTCGTACGCCCGTCGTGTACGTGGGTGCGAACGATGGCTTCCTGCACGCGTTTGACGCCAGTACCGGAACGAATGCAGGCAAGGAGGTGTTCGCCTTCATGCCGACTGCATCAATGGCGGTGCTGAAGCAGAGCGACGCCAGCTCCAACATCTACCCGAACTGGGATTCGAGCTATGAGCACGCCTACTCAATGGACGGTGAGCTGAGCGTTGCAGACGTCAAGGTCGGCAATGCCGGCACAGCAGCGGACTGGAAGACGATCCTGGTCGGTACGATGGGGCGTGGCGGCAAAAGCGTGTTTGCCTTGGATGTGTCGGACCCTGCTTCGCCGACGCTTCTCTGGGAAAAGAACGCGAGTGATATTTCGACGCTGGGCAATAGCATCGGCAAGCCGATCATCGCCAAGGTCGCTGACGGGGACTGGCGGGTGTTCCTGGGAAATGGGCCCAATAGCAGTACGGGGGGCTCCGTGATGATCGCGCTGAATGTACAGACTGGAGTGCAAAGCGGATCCATCAGCGGCGGTACCGGTGACGACAACGGTCTGGGGCCGGTGAATGTCTGGGATTCGGATAAGGACGGCAATTACGACACGGTCTATGCCGGCGACATGTCGGGAGCGCTCTGGAAGTTCAGCATCGGTGGTTCGGCGAAGAAGCTCTTCACGGCCAGCTCCGATGCCAACGCTGTCCAGCCCATCACCGTGGCGCCGCTGGTCGCCAGGAATCCCTACAAGCCTACCGAGACCTGGGCGTTCTTCGGGACCGGCCAATACCTGAGTCTTATCGACGTCAGTGAGTCGGCGAACCAGGTCGTCCAGAGTTGGTATGGCGTCATCGATCGTGATGCGGAGGTGGCAAGAAACACGCTCAAACAGGTCGAGATCATCTATCAGGACTCGGTGGGCCGTGTCATCGAGAGTTCGACGGCAGCCGGCCTCAACGGCTGGTACATCAACCTGCAGTCGCCGGAGGAGGCGGCGGGAACCGTGGGGGCTCGTGGGGAGCGTATGGTCGTCCCCAACTTCTTCCAGGGGTTGACGTTGATCGGCACGTCCCGTTTCCCCGGTTCAACCGATCCATGCTCTCCATCCGGCGAAGGCTTCACCATGGCCATCGATCCGTTCACGGGGGGGCGCCTGAAGGATGCGTTCTTCGACGCAAACGGTTCCGGTGCGGTCGGGGACAGTGGCGACTACTACGGTGGGAATACCGGCGTGCCGTACTCGGGAATCGGGTATGGCAGTGGTCCCAACAACCCAATCTTCATCGGTTCATACATGTACACCAGCCTGGACGATGGTACGGCGAGAAAGACCGTCACCAATTCAGGGGGCAGCGCAGTCAAGCGTGTCTCGTGGAGGGAAATGCTCAATGTCGAATGAAATCCTGCGTCGCCGTCACTTGAGATGCGGCGCGGCTACCCGTACCGCTGGATTTACTCTTATCGAGTTGATGATCGTGGTGGCCGTCATCGCGATCCTGGCGGCGATCGCGAATGCGAGCTATCAGAAATTCATCGTCAAATCGCGCCGGGCCGCTGCAGCAACCTGCCTGCAGGAGCGCGCGCAGTACATGGAACGCTACTACACCACCAAGCTGACGTATGCGGGAGCTCCCGATCCGGCGCAATGCGGTGCCGATATCGATCCGTTCTATGTCATCGCGTTCAACGGCACGCCAGATACGAAGGACTTCACTCTGACCGCAACTCCGACCAGCCGCCAGAATGATGCCACCTGCGGCACGCTTTCGATCGATGCCAAGGGGGGGCGGGGCAAGAGTGGTACCGGTAGTGTTGCCGAATGTTGGTGAGCTGCTCGACTTGCAGTGCCCGGATTTTCCATCCGGATCGATGTCAGCGCTGTAAACCCAGCGTAGGGCTTCGGGCCATTCGATGAGAGGCGGGTTTCTGAATGGGAACGCTTCCGGCTAAAAGATCTGCAGGCAGGGAC
Organism: Pseudomonas sp. GW821-FHT07E12; assembly: GCF_058986605.1. NCBI lineage: Bacteria > Pseudomonadati > Pseudomonadota > Gammaproteobacteria > Pseudomonadales > Pseudomonadaceae > Pseudomonas > Pseudomonas sp. GW821-FHT07E12. Next base: position 22,156 of record NZ_JBYSVX010000041.1, read on the forward strand.
TTGTCGACGGTTTGCATATCATCGATGCAGTCGTCGACAACAATCCGTGGTGTGGGGCTGGATTCGTTGTTCGGCTGCTGAGCGTGCTCCAGCCTCTACGCCGCGAATCCGCCGGCGGGCATGGGAAATGCAAGGAATAAAACAAACAAAGCCCGCCAATGGCGGGCTTTGTTTGTCTGTTTGGCGCCCGAAGTTGGACTCGAACCAACGACCCCCTGATTAACAGTCAAGTGCTCTAACCGGCTGAGCTATTCGGGCGAGGCGCGCATTGTAGCGGGCGATTTTGGAAGCGGCAAGCCCGGAGGAAGAGAAATTTTCATCTAGACGGGGCAGGGCACGGCGTCGCGCCTGATTTCAGACCGTGGACGGCCAGTGTTGTTGACGACAACCCGCGCTACCAATTGTCCTGAATGGCATAGCGAGAGGGTCAGATTGGTGCCGCTGGCCAGCCCGTCGGGGCGGTAGCGTAGTCGGGTGCGTCCTGCGCTGGAATGGACCGTGATTCCGGTGCCGGCACGAGACTCGCTCAGCAGGATGTCAGAGCTGGAGCCGGGTTGGTAATCGCCGTCGGGATCGGTGAAGACGATCCAGCCATGGCTCCAATCGGTGCCACGTTGACAGCGTTGGCCGTCGAGGGAAGGGCACAGCACAGCGCTCGCCCGGCGTGTGATCGCGGCGTTCCGGGCGAGGTGCATGTGGGTGATCAACTGGTTCACATTGCTGACGGTGCGGTGTCGGGAGACCAGGGCGGCCAGCGAGGGCATGGACATCGTGACGACGATCGTCAGGATCGCGATGGTCATCAGGCTTTCCAGCAAAGTGAAGCCATGAGCTTTGCGGTGGCGGGGCTGGCTTGGATGCGAGGGTGATGACAGCGGCATGCGACGTTTCGAGGTCGTAAATCCTGCCGCCGAGCATCCTTCTCCGGGCTCGTTCCAGTAAGCAGGCAATGTCTGTACTACCCGTAGGGGTTTCGTGCACGGACGCGTCAGGCTCGCTCGCTATACTGCGCTGCTGGCTGCCTCCTAGGAGTTCCATGAGCGACACCTTCCAACTGGTCTCCCCTTACTCCCCCGCCGGCGACCAGCCCGCGGCGATCGAGAAGCTGTCGGCGAACTTCGAGGCCGGGGTGGCCAAGCAGGTGCTGTTGGGCGTGACCGGCTCCGGCAAGACCTACACCATCGCCAACGTCATCCAGCAGATCCAGAAGCCGACGCTGGTGATGGCGCCGAACAAGACGCTGGCCGCGCAGCTCTATGGCGAGTTCAAGGCATTCTTCCCGCACAACGCGGTCGAGTATTTCGTCAGCTACTACGACTACTACCAGCCGGAAGCCTACGTGCCGGCGTCGGATACCTTCATCGAGAAGGACAGCTCGATCAACGAGCACATCGAGCAGATGCGGCTGGCGGCGACCAAGACGCTGCTGTCGCGTCCGGATGCGATCGTGGTTGCGACGGTGTCGGCGATCTACGGCCTTGGCGCGCCGGAAGACTACCTCTCGCTGCGCCTGATCCTCTCGATCGGTGAGCACATCGACCAGCGCGAGCTGATCCGGCACCTGACGGAGCTGCACTACACGCGCAACGAATTCGAGCTGACCCGCGGCACGTTCCGTGTGCGTGGCGAAGTGGTTGACGTGTTTCCGGCCGAATCCGACAGCGAGGCGCTGCGCATCGAGTTGTTCGATGGCGACATCGAGAACCTCACCCTGTTCGATCCGTTGACCGGCGAGACGTTGCGCAAACTGCAGCGCTACACGGTCTATCCGAAGACCCATTACGCAACCACCCGCGAGCGCACGCTCCGTGCGGTCGACACCATCAAGGAAGAGCTCAAGCCGCGGCTGGAGCAGTTGTATGCGCAGAACAAGCTGGTCGAAGCTCAGCGGCTGGCGCAGCGCACCCAGTTCGATCTGGAAATGATGGCCGAGGTGGGCTACTGCAACGGCATCGAGAACTACTCCCGGCACCTCACCGGCAAGGCGCCCGGCGAGCCGCCGCCGACGCTGTTCGATTACCTGCCGGCGGATGCACTGCTGGTGGTCGACGAATCACACGTGACGATTCCGCAGATCGGCGCCATGTACAAGGGCGATCGTTCACGCAAGGAGACGCTGGTGGAATTCGGCTTCCGCCTGCCGTCGGCGCTGGACAACCGGCCGCTGCGTTTCGAGGAGTGGGAAGCGCGTTCTCCGCGCAGCATCTACGTCTCGGCAACACCCGGGGCCTACGAGTTGCGCGAGGCGCCCGATGAGATTGCCGAGCTGGTGGTGCGTCCCACCGGGCTGGTGGATCCGGCGGTGGAGATTCGTCCCGTTGCCACACAGGTCGATGACCTGATGTCCGAATGCAACGAGCGGATCAAGCTGGGTGATCGTGTGCTGGTCACGACCTTGACCAAACGCATGGCCGAGAATCTCACCGAGTACCTGGGGGAACACGGCATCCGCGTGCGCTACCTGCATTCGGACATCGATACGGTCGAGCGCGTGGAGATCCTCCGCGATCTGCGCCTGGGCAAGTTCGATGTCTTGGTGGGCATCAACCTGCTGCGTGAAGGCCTGGACATGCCGGAGGTATCGCTGGTGGCGATCCTCGATGCCGACAAGGAGGGCTTCCTGCGTTCGACCGGCTCGCTGATCCAGACCATCGGCCGCGCCGCACGCAACCTGCGTGGCAAGGCGATCCTGTATGCCGATCGCATGACCCGCTCGATGCAGGCGGCGATCGACGAAACCGATCGCCGCCGACAGAAGCAGGTCGAGTACAACGAGGAGCATGGCATCGTGCCCAAGTCGGTCGCGCGGCCCATCACCGATATCCTGGAAGGGGCGCGGGACGAGGGAGCCTCTTCCGGTGGCAGGGGCAAGTCCAAGGGGCGCCGTGTCGCCGAGGAGCCAGCAGACTACCGGCCGCTGGGGCCGGCCGAGGCGGCGGCCAAGATCAAGGCGCTGGAGCAGCAGATGTACCAGCATGCGCGCGATCTGGAGTTCGAGGACGCAGCACGGATCCGCGACCAGATTCAGCGTGTGAAGGCGGCGAGCCTTGGATGAGCATGTGCGGGAGCGCCGGCGGCGGGTCACTTTCACTGGGCTATTGTGAATTGCCTGGAAGCTGGGCTAGAATGCGCGCCCCGCAGAGAGCAATTCGCTGCAGGGATTGGGCGGTTAGCTCAGCGGTAGAGCACTACCTTGACATGGTAGGGGTCACAGGTTCGAACCCTGTACCGCCCACCACTTAAGGCCCGAATCAAGGGTTTTTCGTGGGAATGAAACAAGCCGGCCAGTGTGCCGGCTTTTTGTTGTCTGGCATCTTGAGCTTGGTTGCGATAGGCGGGAGCGCGGCCGATTGCCCGTGCTTGATGACACGCCCTGGGGTTCAATGTGGAGCTCATCTCAAGCACTGCCAATCTGGTCGTTCCTTGGTCATCTGATGGCGGATAGTGCGATCGATCGCTCACCGTATTGGTGTCACTGGATGGCGTCATGAGCATGAACGCGCCACACTGCGTGTTCCTGCACGGTTCGAATTCGATCAGTGCCAAGAGGCCTCGTGGTGCTGTTCGGTTGGGGTGTCCGGACAGGCGTTCCGCGGGTTCCAGATAGCTCCGCGGGTTGATCACCTCGACAGGGTGGGATCTGCCGAGGCCGCTGCCGTCATCGAAGGAAGCATCCAGTGAAAATTTCCCCCGATATCGTGGGCCTGGTTGGCCATACGCCCTTGTTGAAGCTGCGCGGGGCCTCTGCGCTGACGGGATGCACGATCCTCGGCAAGGCCGAATTCCTCAATCCCGGTGGTTCGATCAAGGATCGCACTGCGCTGGGGTTGATCCTCGATGCCGAAGCACGCGGCGAGCTGCAGCCTGGCACCACGATCGTGGAAGGCACTGCCGGCAACACCGGTATCGGTCTGGCGATGCTCGGCGCCAGCCGCGGATACCGCAGCATCATCACCATGCCCGACACCCAGAGCCGGGAGAAGATCGAGGCGCTACGCGCCACCGGTGCGGATGTGAGGCTGGTGCCGGCGGTGGCCTACGCCAATCCTGGGCACTACGCACACGTGGCGCGACGGCTGGCCGATGCGATGAATGCCGCAGAGTCACGCCGTGCCTGGTTCGCCAACCAGTTCGACAACACCGCCAATCGTGATTTTCACGAGCGCACCACCGGCGTGGAGATCTGGGAGCAGACCGGTGGCGATGTGGATGGCTTCGTCTGCGCCACCGGTACTGCCGGCACACTCGCTGGCGTTGGCCGCGCGCTGAAGGCGCGCAAGCCTCAGGTGCGGATCGCGCTGGCCGACCCGGCGGGATCCGCGCTGGCCAGCTATATCAATACCGGCGAACTGAAAGCCGAGGGCGGTTCGATCAGCGAGGGGATCGGTTCCAGCCGGGTCACTGCCAACTTCGATGGCGCGCCGATCGACCTGGCCTGGTCGATCCCGGACGAGGAGTCCGTTCCGCTCATCCACGAGCTCATCGTGCGCGAGGGGATCAGCGTGGGCGGTTCGAGTGGAGTCAACATGGCGGGTGCGATCCGGCTCGCTCGCGAGCTGGGGCCGGGTCATACCATCGTCACGATCCTCGCCGACGCTGGTACCCGCTATCAGGGCAAGCTGCTCAATGCGGGATTCCTGGCCAGTCGGGGCTTGCCGGTACCGGAGTGGCTGGGGGCGATGTCGACCGGATCTTCTCCATAGACATCGGGGTGCCTGGCAATCAGGGGAATGCTCCAGTCTTGTCGGTTGTGATCGTCTGTTCGTGCCGGAATCAGGGTCCATCGCGGTTCCAGCTTGGAGTCGATCGCGACCGTCATGCCATTTTCTTGACGATTCGGCGATGTCTGCGTTGGAAAGGGAGTGTCCCGTGGGTTAGCATCCTGCCGGTTCCTTGACAGGGAGGCGGCTGGCGATGGAGATCGTGCGCGGTACGGGGGCTTATCGGCTGGTCAGGCTGGAGCCGTTGCCCGGGGAGGAGCAGCAGGTGAGGCCGCGATATGCGGTGCTCTCCGCGTCTGGCGCCCAGATATCGCCTTCGATGCCGCGCCATGAGGCCGAGGCCTGGTACGAGGCGCTGCTGGCGGAGGTGTACGCCACGGAACTCGATGACGATCTGGCCAGGAATACCAGTCGCGGGCGCTGAGGCCGGCGGCATCACGGAGGATGGTGTGTCTAAATCGAAGATTGCGGTTGTGCTGGTCTTGCTGTCGTTGGTGGGCGGCTATTTCGTTTCGGGCGCACTGGTAATCGCGCTATTGGGCCTGAAGGGGCAATCGCTCGCCTGGGATACCTACTATCGGTATGTCAGCGCCTTGGGCCTGCCGCAGGTCGCGCCCTTTGTCGGCAAGATCAAGCTGGCCGGGTATCTGGGCTTTGGCGCCTGCGGCTTGATGTGTCTGATCGTCCTGATCCTGATGTTCAGGCCGCGCAAGCAGTCGTTGCACGGCGACGCACGCTTTGCGACGGCTGGGGATCTCAGCAAGCATGGGCTGTTCAAGGAGAGCAGCAACGGCATCGTCGTCGGCAAATTCAATGGCCGTCTGGTGCGGTTGAGCGGCCAGCAGTTCGTGATCCTGGCGGCGCCGACCCGTTCCGGCAAGGGCGTCGGCATCGTGATCCCCAATCTTCTGGAGTATCAGGATTCGGTCGTGGTGCTCGACATCAAGCAGGAGAATTTCGACCTGACCAGCGGCTGGCGTGCCAGCCAGGGGCACGAGGTCTACCTGTTCAATCCCTTTGCCGAGGATCGCCGGACTCATCGCTGGAATCCTCTCAGCTACGTCTCCACCGATCCGGCTTTCCGTGTTTCCGATCTGATGAGCATCGCTGCGATGCTCTATCCGGACGGTGCGGACGAACAGAAATTCTGGGTCAGCCAGGCGCGCAATGCCTTCATGGCATTTGCTCTGTACCTGTTCGAGAACTGGGACGATGAGAGGCATATCGGCTTCCCTGGGGGCGCTGGCGCGCCGACCCTGGGCAGCATCTATCGCCTGTCCTCGGGCGACGGCTCGGACCTGCGCAAGTACCTGAAATCCCTGTCTGAACGCCCCTTCCTCAGTGCCAACGCGAGGTCGGCCTTCGCCAACCTGCTATCCCAGGCCGACGAGACCTTCGCCTCGATCATGGGCACGCTGAAGGAGCCGCTGAACGCCTGGATCAACCCGGTGCTGGACGCCGCCACCAGCGCCGACGACTTCCTGCTCACCGACCTGCGCAAGAAGAAGATGACGATCTACATCGGCATCCAGCCCAACAAGCTGGCCGAGAGCCGATTGATCATCAACCTGCTTTTCAGCCAGATCATCAACCTCAACACCCGCGAGTTGCCCAAGAGCAATCCGGAGTTGAAGTACCAGTGCCTGTTGCTGATGGACGAGTTCACCTCGATCGGGCGCGTGGACATCATCGCTTCGGCTGTCGCGTACATGGCCGGCTACAACATCCGCCTGCTGCCGATCATCCAGAGCATGGCCCAGCTCGATGCCACCTATGGCAAGGATGTCTCGCGCACGCTCATCACCAATCACGCGCTGCAGATCCTGTATGCGCCGCGTGAGCAGCAGGACGCCAACGACTACTCCGAGATGCTCGGGTACACCACCGTGCGTCGCAAGAACCTCACCAAGGGGCGCGAGGTGAGCCACAGCATCTCCGAAGAGCGTCGCGCGCTGATGCTGCCGCAGGAGCTCAAGGCGCTGGGCAACGAGCAGGAGGTCTTCCTCTACGAGGGCATCGCCCATCCGGTGAAGTGCCAGAAGATCCGCTACTACCAGGATCGCTACTTCACGTCAAAGCTCAAGGAACGCGTGGACATCCCGCAATTGCGAATCTGAATATTCGTGATGTCTATCACGGTATGAGGGTGATTCAGATTTTTCCTACAAGGATACGTACGTCATTTCCTTGACGCTGAATGTCAGTGGAGTGTCAAATTTCCAGCCTAAGATGTGTGTCGCGGATTGTCAGGTTATTGCGGGTTCATCAAGGAAGAGGTTCTCGGCGGTCGGTGGTGCAATGTGGTTTGAAACGCCGGTTTGCTTTGACGGGGCGGTTTCCGGGGTTCTTGGGACTTGAGTGACGTGTTTCAGCATCGGCGCGAGAGAGGGCTCTCCCGTTCGATGTTCTTGGGGGCCGGTCAGCCGGTACATGAAAACGTTTTTTTACGCGGCAACCGTTCGTTGTTGCGGCCATGGAGAAGTTGCGTGCGGCAAACGCCTATCAATCATCTACTCGTCGTGCTGGCCATTGCGGTGCTCGCCGGCTGTGCCACCAAGCCCGCCCGTGACTTCGGGGGGCGCTGGAAGCCAGTCAACCATTTCGACGAGGCACCGACGGAAATTCCGCTCTACAGCTCCTACGTCTACCAGGCGACGCCGATGGATCGCACGCTGAAGGCGATGCTGACGCGCTGGGCAGCCGACTCGAACCTCCAGCTTGTCTACCAGTTGCCATCCGATTACACCCTCTACGGGCCGGTCTCGAAGATCAGCACGACCAGCCTCCAGCAGGCTACGGCTGAAGTCACCAGCGCCTATTCCGCGCAGCGGGTCGAAGTGAGCGTTCAGGGCAACCGGATCCTGGTTCGTCCAGTGGCTTCGTCTCCTGCCGCAGCATCGTCGCCGTGAACCCAGGCACAGGCCGGGGCAATGTCTGTTCTCCCGGTCGCTGGCGGTATCCGGGTTCCGGCCTCAAGGCCCTAAATCGTTTGCGGATTGAGCATGTTTCGTAGAAAGGATGGCGACAAAGCGGATTCAGGAAAGATGACCGCGGCGGCCCAGAAGGGCGTCAACTACGAGGTCAGCATTGCCGATCTGGCCCGTCGCAGCGAGCGCAGGGCGTGGATCGTTGCATGCACGTCGATGGCGGTCACCGTGATGACGGCAGGTGGTTACTACTACATGCTGCCGCTGAAGGAGAAGGTGCCTTATCTCGTCATGGCCGACGCCTATTCGGGAAACAGCACTGTCGCGAAGCTGGAGCCGAATTTTGGTGGCCAGACGATCGGTGCCAGTGAGGCGCTGGCACGCAGCAATGTGGCGCGCTTCGTGATGGCGCGTGAAGCGTACGACTTCGCCATGATGGGCCTGCGCGACTGGAACACGGTGTTCGCGATGGCTTCGACGCCAGTCGCGACCGAATATCGTGTGCTGCACGCGCCGAACAATACTTCTGCTCCGTATTACATCTACGGCAAGATCCGTGCGGTTCGCGTCAACATCCTCAGCATCACGTTGCAGGGCGGCAATGGTCGGCCTTACACCGGCGCCAATGTTCGTTTCCAGCGCACGATCTACGACAAGAACTCGGGCAGCTCGACCTTGCTCGACAACAAGATCGCGACGATGGGGTTCGCTTACAAATCCAACCTCAGCATGCCCGAAAGCTTGCGCGTGGAGAATCCGCTGGGCTTCCAGGTAACGGACTACCGCGTCGATAACGACTACTCGTCCACGCCGGTACCGCCGGCCAGTGCCCAGACCGTCACGCAGCTGCCGGATGCGTCCGTGGGGCAGCCAGGAGTGGCGCCGGTGGCTTCGCCGGCGGGCGGTGCGCCCATGCAGTCAGTACCGCAGGTCCCGGGAGCGGAGTTCCCTGGCGGTGCCGGACAGGCAGCGCCGGTGCAGCAAGGAGCGCCGGTCTATCCGGATCAGATGCAGCAGGTCCCGCAGCCGACCGGAAACGTCGGTGCGCAGAACAGCAATGCTAATGGAGCCAACGGCAGATGAAATTGATTTATCGGGACACGTGGACAGTGCTTGCCGCGTTGCTGCTCGCGCTCTTCGCCACCTCCGCATCGGCGCAGGTGGTGCAGGAGTACGAGTACAAGGACGAGCAGATCTACCAGGTTCGCACGGGCCTGGGCATCACCACGCAGGTGGAGCTCAGCCCCAACGAGAAGATTCTCGACTACAGCACCGGCTTCAGCAGTGGCTGGGATCTGAGTCGCCGCGGGAACGTCTTCTACCTGAAGCCGAAGAACGTCGATGTGGATACCAACATGGTGATCCGCACGGAGACGCATTCATACATCCTCGAACTGCGCGTCGTCGCCACTGACTGGAAGCACCTTGAACAGGCCAAGCAGGCCGGCGTCCAGTACAAGGTGGTGTTCACCTATCCCAAGGACACCAGCTTTGCCAACGCCAATGCCGCCGAAGAAAAGACGGAGGACGCGGCGCAGCTGAACACCGGCATCCTCAAGGACCGGCAGTACTACTTCGACTACAGCTTCGCCACGCGTACCAAGAAGTCCTGGTTGATTCCGAGCCGCGTCTACGACGACGGCAAGTTCACCTACATCAACATGGATCTGACCCGTTTCCCGACTGGGAATTTCCCGGCGGTGTTTGGTCGCGAGAGGGAGCACAGCGAGGATTTTCTCGTCAATACGACCGTGGAAGGGAACACGCTGATCGTGCATGGCACCTACCCGTATCTGGTGGTGCGTCACGGTGACAACGTCGTAGGTCTGCGAAGGAACCAGCAAAAGTGAATCAGAACACGCCGAACAACTCCGAAGAGCGCGCAGGTGCCGCGGGCGATCAGCCGGGACAGGCAGGGCAGGGTGGTGCGGAGCACCGTGAGAACCCGTATTTCGCGCGTCAGCGCGAGATGGAAACGCCTGATCTGGATGCCAATGAGCCGGTGCTGCGTTCGAGCGACCTGAAGCGCATGAACCGCAAGGCGCTGTTCTTCCTCGCCTGCATCGCGGGACTGCTGATCCTGACGGTGCTGTGGCTGGTATCCAGAGGCGATGACAAACCCGTCGAGGTCAAACCACGGGCCGAGTCGGTGCAGGTGCCGGCCTTGCCCCAGAACGTCAATGCACCGCCAGTGCAGGCGCGCCCGGTGCCGCTGGAGCAGAGCCCCGACATCCCGCCGTTGCCGCCGATGCCCGACGTGGAGTCGGCCCGTCGCGATGCCGCGCCCGCCGACCGCGGTCCGTCCATCCTGGATCGCCGGATCATGGCTTCCGGCGGAAGCAGCGGCGATGGTTCGTTGCCTGCTGCACCGGGCGGTGGCCCGTTCGGCTTGGCCCGGCCGCAGACGGCGATGCCCGGGCTGGAGGACCAGCAGACCTCGGCGAAGCCAATTGCGAACCCGGATGGCCTGCTCGTGCGCGGCACCTACATCCGCTGTGTGCTCGAGACTCGGATCATCAGTGACTTCCCGGGCTTTACCTCGTGCATCATCACCGAGCCGGTCTATTCGATAAATGGTCGACGCCTGCTGCTGCCGAAGGGTTCGAAGATTCTCGGACAGTACGGCTCAGCCGAGCCGGCCGGGCCGCGTATGGAAGTTATCTGGGATCGGATCACCACGCCGACCGGCATCGACGTGAATCTGGTTGCACCCGGCATCGACAATCTGGGTAGTTCCGGTCATCCGGGCCAGTACTCGGCGCATTGGGCAAGCCGTATCACGTCGGCGCTGCTCATCAGCATGATCAGTGATGCCTTCAAGTGGGCAGCTGCCGAGCATGGTCCGTCCACCACCACGGTCGGCCTGGGGAGCGGGATCATCACGGAGCAGCCGTATGAGAGCAACACGGCACAGACTATGCAGAGGTTGTCAGATCAGGCGCTTGATCGTGCCGGTCGTCGACGCGCCACGGTGACCATCAATCAGGGCACCGTCGTCAACGTTTACGTTGCCAAGGATGTGGACTTCACCTCGGTTCTGCCGAAGTAAGGCCTCTTGCCTGCCATGACGATCGACGACTCGCTCACCGCCAATATCTCCAACGACTTCCTGGATTACCAGTACGGCGTGCTTGGAATTCTGGACTATCTGAATTCGCCGGAAGTCACGGAGATCTGCATCAATCGGCCGGGCGAGCTTTACCTGGAAACCGTACATGGCTGGCAGCGCGTCGACGTGCCGTCGCTGACGTTCGATCGCGCGCGCCAGTTCTGTACGGCGGTAGTGAATGAAAGCAACACCGGCCAACGCATCACCGATGCCGAGCCGGTGGTGTCGCTGACGTTTCCGACCGGCCAGCGTGCGCAGTTCGTGATTCCGCCGGCCTGTGATGCCAGCAAGGTCTCGATCACCATCCGGTTGCCATCCAAGCACACCAAGACACTGGAGCAGTACAAGCACGATGGCTTCTTCGAGCAGATCCTCGAAGAGAAAGCAGACATCAGCGAGCAGGATCGCGAGCTGATCGATCTGCGCAGCCAGCGCAACTACGCCGAGTTCTTCAAGAAGGCGGTTCACTACAAGAAGAACGTCGTCGTTGCCGGCGCCACCGGCAGCGGCAAGACCACGTTCATGAAGGCGCTGGTCAACCACATCCCGCACGAGGAGCGCCTGGTCACCATCGAGGATGCCCGCGAACTGTTCATCAGCCAGCCGAATACCGTGCACTTGCTGTATTCGAAGGGAGGGCAGGGTACGAGCAACGTGACCGCGAAAGCGTGCATGGAGGCCTGCCTGCGCATGAAGCCTGATCGCATCATCCTGGCCGAGCTGCGAGGAGATGAGTCGTTCTACTTCATCCGCAACTGTGCTTCCGGCCATCCAGGTTCGATCACCAGCTGTCATGCTGGCAGCACTGAACAGACCTGGGACCAGCTGGCACTGATGGTCAAGGCGTCCAATGAGGGCTCTGGCCTGGAGTTCGGCGTGATCAAGCGCCTGCTGCGCATGACGATCGATATTGTCGTGCACATCAAGGCGCATGCCGGACGACGTTACATCACCGGCATCGATTTTGATCCTTCGCGAACACTGCGAGGGGGAGAGTAGTCCGATGACTACGAAGATGAATCACCCGAGGAGGATCCTATGCTGCCAGGCATGGAGCTGATGGGCTGTACCGGCCTCGCCGTTCCCGGCACGGTCATGCAGCACGTGGTGCAGGTGGAGTCTTCCAGGAATCCCTATGCGATCGGGGTGGTCGGTGGCCGCCTGGCGCGTGCGCCGCGCGCGCTCGACGAAGCCGTTGCCACAGCGAAGATGCTGGAGGAAAAGGGCTACAACTTTTCCCTGGGCCTGGGGCAGGTGAATCGTTACAACCTGGAGAAGTACGGGCTGCAGACCTACGAGAAAGCCTTCGATGTCTGCCCGAATCTCGTCGCGGCTTCGAAGATTCTTGCGGAGTGCTATTCGCGCTCGGGGGGCGATTGGGGCAAGTCGTTCAGTTGCTACTACTCGGGAAACTTCGAAACCGGCTTTCGACATGGGTATGTCCAGAAGATCTACGCATCCATGCGCCAGACGTATGCGGCATCAGATGCCACGCCGATTCCGGTGATCTCCGAATCCAGTGCAAGAGCGCTGGCGCGGAGTCAGGCCAATGGCAGGCGGCTTGCGACCGAGTTGGTCGATTCGATCGTTTCCCGGCGGATCAGCCAGTTCGCCGAGCCTCGCCAGGAAAATCCCGCATCAGCTGCGCTGGTTTATCCGGCGATGCCGGTCGGTCCGGCTGCGCCAGCGCAGTCCGCTGTTTCTGGCGTGGCTACAGGGGCCGCGCCCGTAGCTGCTGCATCTGCACAGTCCAGCGACCTCTACGTCATCCAGGCAACCAGCCAGGGGAAAGGAGTTGCAGTGCCGGCGGGTTCCCTCGTGCCCTCAGTACCGTCGGCTGCCCCCGTCGCTGGTGCGGTGGCTGCTGGTTCTCCGGCTGTATCGCCGACGCCTGCTGGCGATGGCGCCTTTGTGTTCTGACAAGGAATGACGTTTGCCAAGGATGGCAGCACCACCCACCTCGTTCCAAACAGTTCCCTCGATCCAACAAGGAGATGAATCGTGAAATTTGAATACGACAAGCAGACGGCGGCCCGAGCCAAGATGGTGGGCAAGCAGGCTTTCAAGGCATTGCTCTTCACGGCGGCGATGTTGGCGACCAATGTCGTGATGGCAGATGAGAGTGGCACTTTCGCAGGTACCGATACCAAGGTGTGTGGCTTTTTGAGCAACGTTAACAGTCTGCTCAACATGGGTTCGATCGCGGTCGTGACGATTGCCGTGATCATCGCCGGCTACCAGATCGCATTCGCCCATAAGCGCATCTCCGACGTCTCGCCGATCCTGATCGGTGGTGTGCTCATTGGTGCGGCTGGCCAGATCGCCAAGATGCTGATCGGTGATACGGGGAGCACCCCCTGTTCAGCCACGGGTTCTCTGGTGCAGATGTTGAGCCACTATGCGTAAGGACGTGCTCTTCCGGGGCTGTACCCGTCCGGCGATGTTTCTGGGAGTGCCTTACATCCCTTTCTTCATCGGTGCGGGTGGCGGTTTCCTGTTGGCGATCTACTTCAACCTGTGGTTCTTGTTGCTCATCCCTGTGGTCATCTTCGGCATGCAGCAGATGGCCAAGCGGGACGAGATGATCTTCAGGTTGTTGGGGCTACGCTGGCAGTTCCGGATGAAGGCCCGCAACCTCCAGCGATATGAGGGCATGTGGGTGTTCAGTCCCAATGAATACCGCAAAACACCTCCAGGAAAGCGCTGACGCTTCACCGCAGTTCCTCTCCACCAGCCCCCTGGAAGTATCGCCAGGGGGCTGGTGACCGTAGCAGGCCGCAGTCTGCAGAAGTTGTCCATATGGTGTTGTCATGTTGAGTCCAGACAGTCCGATCAGCGAATTCATTCCGGTGTCGACGCACGTTGCACCTGCCGTGGTCAAGACCACGGGGGGCGACTACCTGCTGATCTGGCATCTGTCGGGCCTGCCGTTCGTTGGTCGTGATGAAAGCGACATCGAGCATCGGCACAGCACCTTCAACCGGTTGCTGCAGACCTTGCGTGCCCCGGATTTTGCGAATGTGGCGTTCTGGGTGCACGACGTACGTCGCCGTGGTCGGATCGCCAATACTTCGCGCTTCAGACAGGCTTTCAACCAGTCGCTGTCCGATCAGTATTACGACACGCTCTCGTCGCAGAAGATCATGCAGAACGAGCTCTACTTCACCATGATCTACCGGCCAGTGGTGACGGGAAAGCGCTTCATGGAGCGCTCCGCCAACCCGGATCAGCTCCGAGCCGAGGAGCAGGAAGCGGTCGCCAAGGTGATGGAGCTTGCCAACAACGTCGAGGCGGTGCTCAAGGACTACTCGCCCTATCGGCTCGGGATGTATGAGGCCAAGAATGGTGTCGTGTTCTCCGAGACGCTGGAATTCCTGGGCTATCTGGTGAACCGCATCGACGAGCCTGTGCCGGTGTTGCAGGCGCCGATTCCGGCCTACCTGCCGGTCAGCAAGCATATGTTCGCCAACAAGACGGGCGACTTCGTGATTCGCACGCCAGAAGGTGTGAATCACTTCGGTGCGATCCTCAACGTCAAGGAATACACCGACGGTACCTATCCGGGCATCCTCAACAGTCTGAAGTATCTCGACTTCGAATATGTCATCACTCATTCCTTCAGTCCTGTCGGGCGTCACGACGCGCTGAAGGTTCTGGAACGCACCAAAGGCATGATGGTGTCTTCGGGCGACAAGTCGTCCACCCAGATCCGCGAACTCGACGTTGCGATGGACGATGTGGCCTCGGGCAACTTCGTGCTGGGCGAATACCATTTCACCATGGCGGTGTATGCCGAAAGCCAGGAGAAGTTGGCCAGGCAGATCGCCACGACTCGCGCTGAGCTGTCCAACGCAGGCTTCGTATCGTCCAAGGAAGATCTGGCGGTCGCTTCGGCGTTCTATGCACAGCTGCCGGGCAACTGGCGCTTCCGTACCCGGTTGGCGAACCTCAGTTCGCTGAACTTCCTGGGGCTGTCGCCGCTGCACAACTTTGCTCAGGGCAAGCAGTTGAACAACCCTTGGGGCGACTGCGTGACTGCGCTGCAGACAACCAATGGCCAGCCGTATTACTTCAACTTCCATGCCACGCATCCAGCAGAGAATTCGCTGGGCGAGAAGGCGATCGCCAACACGATGGTGATCGGCAAGTCGGGTACGGGTAAGACCGCACTGATCAACTTCCTGTTGAGCCAGGTGCAGAAGTTCAATCCGACCCCGACGATCTTCTTCTTCGACAAAGATCGTGGTGCGGAAATCTTCGTGCGCGCATGCGGTGGCAACTATCTGGCCCTGGAAAATGGTCAGCCTACGGGCTTCAACCCGTTCCAGTGCAAGCGTACCGAAGCCACCGTCCAGTTCCTCGCCGAACTGATCAAGGTGTTGGCCGGCAAGATCGAGTACAGCGCCCGCGAGGAAGAGGATATCTATCGCGCGGTGGAAGGCATCATGGACACGCCGATGCACCTGCGGACCATGACCAATTTCCGTAAGAGTCTGCCCAACATGGGCGACGACGGCCTATATGCGCGTCTGCGTCGCTGGACCGCGGGCAATGCGCTGGGCTGGGTCTTCGACAACCCCGTCGATACGATCGATCTGGAAAAAGCGCCGATCATCGGTTTCGATTACACCGACGTCATCGACAATGCCGAAGTGCGTGCTCCTGTCATCAACTACCTGCTGCATCGGCTTGAGGAGTTGATCGATGGGCGCCCGCTGATCTACGTGATGGACGAATTCTGGAAGATCCTGGACGGCAAGGGCGGTCTCAAGGAATTCGCCAAGAACAAGCAGAAGACCATCCGTAAGCAGAACGGTCTCGGCATCTTCGCCACGCAGAGCCCGGAAGATGCACTGGCCAGCGACATCGCAGCCGCATTGATAGAACAGACCGCGACCATGGTGCTCCTGCCTAATCCGAACGCCAGTCGCGACGACTATATCGACGGTCTCAAGTTGACCGAGGCGGAGTATCAGGTAGTGGTGTCGCTGGATGAACGTTCACGCTGCTTCCTGGTCAAGCAGGGTCACGGTTCGGCGGTATGTCAGCTCAATCTGCGTGGTATGGACGATGTGCTGTCGGTGATTTCCTCGTCGACCGACAACATCCAGATCATGCACGAGGTGCTTGAGCGAAAGTCGCGTCAGATCGGTGTTTCCGTCGATGAATTGAAGCCGGAACAGTGGCTGCAGGATTTCTACGAGAACCGGAAAGGATCGGGCAAGGGAAAAACGCAGCATCAGCGGGCACAGAGTTCCGAGGTGGCGCGTCGTGCCTGAGTTCACTGCCATGCAACATAAACCCGAGCGAGTTCGCACGTCTGGAGATACGAAGATGATGGCCTATCCAAAAAACATGCTCAGCATTCTGTTGGGAACTTTGCTGCTTGGAGTGGCGGGGACGGCGGCCGCTCAGTGGCAGGTGATTGACAATGATCAGATCAGGGAAAACAACACGAATACGGGGAAGATTACCGATAATGCTAATAGCAATAGGGAAAAGATCACCGATAAGTTGAACGACATCTATGTGTCGAACAAACTCGGAACAACGCCAACTGTGGATAAGCCCAGTGGTGACGAGGTCGAGAATCCCAAGGAAGCTCTTGCGAAGGTGGCCGACGATTACGGTGTGGCTGCTTGTGCCGGTCAGACCAACGGAACCCCGGTGGCTGACAAGCAGAAGACTACCTGTGAGTTGATGCAGCGCACGCGGAACTCACAGTACAACTACATGGTGGCGATGCACGAGATCACCAAGAAGCGACTTGAGCGCCTGCGTGCGATCGAAAAAGAACGCAACCAGATTCAGGACACCCAGATCGGAAAGCTTGAGGACAACACGAACAAGCTGATCGCACTGAAGGCTCTGATGGACATCGATCGGCAGCAGATGGAGTCGGCCATGTTCGCCTACGAGACCCGGCTGAATTATCTGATGAAGCAGCAGACCAGCCAGTCCAAGACCGCAATGACCGGCAAGGAGGTCGACGATACCGGGGGTGGCGGTGCATTCGGCAACATCACTGACGGGCTCAAGTCGTTGGCGGGGCAGGTGGCAGCGGGTGTAGTGATGAAGGGAGTGCTGGAAACATTGAAGAGCGAATCTCAGAGCAAGCAGCAGATGAGAAGGCTGAGCATCGACTAGTCGATGGCTGAAATGGGCTGGTGCGAAAGGATGCGGTCCAGAGCGATGGATCGTTGTGGTAGCAGGGGCTGAGGCTCCATGGATACGGTGATTTATGTTGGACAATTTGACCAACTATGCGTTCTTCTCGCTGATCAATGAGTATTTGCGAAACGAGATCGATGTCTTCCAGTGGGACCTTCTGCAGCGAACCACTGCTTGGGTCGGGGCGATCGCGCTGACTGCACTCACGTTCTGGATTCTTATCCAGGGCTATCGCGTGGCGACCGGACAGCTGCGCGAGTCGGCGATGTCGCTGGTTGTTACCTCGCTGCGCGCGACCTTGATCATTGCGGTCGCCACCAGCATGGCTATGGGGTCCTCACAGCTGTATTGGACGATGACCGATGGCGTCAGCGAGGCCATCAACAAGACCGTTTCCGGTGATTCGAGCAGTCCCTACCAGCAAATCGACAAGAACCTGGCGATGATGCAGGTGGCAATGGGGGTGATCGATCAGCTCCAGACGGGAGGCGACGCGCAGCAGGAACAAGAGAAGAGCCGTGCCCGCTGGTTCTCCGGATTGGGCATGGCGGGTCCAGGGGTCATTGCGGGCTCCATGCTGCTGCTGAACAAGATTGCCATCGCGCTCTTCGTCGGATTTGGGCCGTTGTTCATCCTGGCTCTGTTATTTCAACCGACCAAGCAACTCTTCAATCGGTGGCTTCTATATGGAATTGGAACCGTGTTCTCGCTGGCAGTGCTCAACGTGATGGTCGCATTGACGATGAAGATGATCGGTGCCGTGGCGGCGGCGTTCCTGGTGAAATGGGCAGCATCCAGTGCGGGTTGGGACACCGGTGAAGGTATCAGCAGCATGGCCCTGCAACAGGGCGGTATCGGTCTGGTGATGAGTACGCTGATCATCAGTACGCCCCCGATGGCTGCGGCGTTCTTCCAGGGTACGCTGGGCCAGTTCTCTGCCTATTCGGCGATGGGGGCACTGGAGCGTGGCGGACATCCTGCCGGTGCGGGTGGAGCCATTATTCCAAATCATCCTCAGCAAAATTCGAATGTTAACGCAGCCCCAACTTCGAGCAGTGGGCGTGGAGCAGGGATTCCTGTCTCAAGTGATGACAGTGGAACAGGGAGGATGGGAAATGCGAGATAACAATCGCGAAAGTATTCTCCTTGGTATCTGTTTTATTATGATGGGACTGGGCGTCTGCGTTGTTCCCGTGAGGGTAGTCGCGCAGACCGCATGCCCTGCTGGTGTCTCACCCGGATCTGTATCTTGTCTTCCAGACCAGTTACCCGCCCCTCCTCCTCGTCCGGCTGGCGAATGGATAAAGACGTGGGGAGCGCTTGCTTATAACGAACAGAGGGATCTGGGTTTCTCTTCGCAGAAGATTTCCAAGGCTGATGCCGAAGAGGAGGCTATTAATCAATGCAAGACATGGGGGATAGAAGGTTGTCATGTGGAAACTTTCTTTTTCAATCAATGTGTTGCGGTGGCCAGAACAGATAGTGGGGCTGGCACTGTGGTGACTGCTGCTCCAAAGAAGAAGGCCGTCGATCTTGCAAAGAAAAAATGTGATCGTGATACCGGTGGAGTTTGTAAGGTATGGCTTGCAGAATGTTCTTCACCTATTTTTGAATTTTATAAATAGTCATAGTGAAGGAAGGGCTCTCGGGGGCGTAAGTAACTCTAGGTATAGCCGGAAGATAAGCCAACAGTTGATGGGACGGGGACTAGAGGCCTGGCTTCACGGTGAGTGAAGTTGAGGCTATAGAGGAACTTCAATGAAATCCGTGAAAATCTTCATTCATGCTGTTTTGCTTCTTCAAAGCATGATCTCATTTTCCGCTTTTGCGCAGACAAGATGTCCGGTTGGTGCGACCCCAGGAAGTGCCGCTTGCCTTCCTGATTCGAATGGAGCACCTCCTCCTCGTCCGATTGGTGAATGGATAAAAACCTGGGGGGCGTTGGCTAGCTCCCCGGAAACCGGTGCCAGTGCCGCCTCGGTGGGAAAGTTATCCAAGGAGGATGCTGAGAGTGAAGCGCTGGCAACATGTTCCAGAAATGGAGCAGAGGACTGCAGTGTGGACTTTACCTACAGGAATCAATGTGTGGCTGTTGTATCGATTAAGGGCGGGGGGGCAAATATCCAGGGGGCTGCCACCAAGGAGAAAGCGCAAAAAATGGCTATGAAGAGCTGCAAGGAAAAAAATTCATCAAATTCTTGTTCGCTTTTGTACACTGAATGCTCGGAGCCGATATTTAGGAAGTTTTGAGTTAGGAGAAGATCAGGGCTACAGCTTAGCAAGGGTGCGTCTGTTAGTCATCTGTATAAGGCTTATGCTATGTGCTGATCCAATTTTTATATGTTTTGATTAGATGTCGGATATGACAAATGGATTGAGGTGAGAGCTAAACAGTCGGAGGGATATGTATGAGAAAGCTTGCGCTGCTCTTGTTGGGAATATGCTCGTTCTCTGTGTTGGCGCAGTCGAGTGGCTACTACCAACCGCTTAACTACAGAGATAACGATCCGTTTGTCTTCTGCACCCAGGGGCAGAAGAATATGGACAAATGCTGGATACCGATTGCGCCTTTTCTGGGGCAGTTCATGATGATGCCGTATTGTGATCCGCCGAATTATTATGGGATGCCTTGGACTTCCGATGACTATGCCTCGCTTGCGCAGTACGAATCCACCTGCCCCATGGCAGGGGCGTCGGGTATCTGGAGTGGTCAAGGGGCGCCTGAGAATTCGCCGACAGATCATTAGTTGCAAAACGGCGAATGTAATTGGCTGATTCCTGAGCAAGTCGGACTTGGTCGAGTGCCATGAATACGTATGCGAACCAACGCCCTGAAACCCCGCCGACGCTAAGCTAACGGGGTTCTCAGGGCGTCGGTTTTCAGACGCCTCCAAGCCCGGAAGGGGGGCGTTTGATGTCGCAGACTCCATGGTGGCGGGGCGCCGTCATCTATCAGATTTATCCGCGTAGCTATCTCGATACCAATGGTGACGGCGTCGGTGATTTGCCGGGCATCATCGATCGGCTGGACTATGTCGCATCGCTGGGCGTGGATGCGATCTGGGTGTCGCCGTTCTTCAAGTCGCCGATGGCGGACTTTGGCTACGACATCGCTGACTATCGGGATGTCGATCCGCTGTTCGGCACGCTCGAGGACTTCGACAGGCTGCTGGTCAAGGCGCATGCGCTGGGTCTGAAGGTAATGATCGATCAGGTGTTCAGCCATACCTCGGTCGATCACGCCTGGTTCCGCGAGAGCCGAGAGGATCGCAGCAATGCCAAGTCGGACTGGTATGTCTGGGCGGATGCGCGCGAGGACGGCATGCCGCCGAACAATTGGCTGTCCATCTTTGGCGGTGTGGCGTGGCAATGGGAGCCGCGGCGCCGGCAGTACTACCTGCATAACTTCCTGGCCTCGCAGCCGGATCTCAACTTTCATAATCCTGCGGTGCAGCAGGCCACGCTGGATTATGTGAAGTTCTGGCTCGATCGAGGTGTGGATGGTTTTCGCCTGGATTCGATCAACTTCTGTTTCCACGATGCCAAGTTGCGTGATAATCCGGCCAAACCGACTGAGTTGAGACTGGGGCGGGGGTTCAGTCCCGATAATCCGTACGCCTTTCAGTATCACTACTATAACAATACGCAGCCGGAGAACATCGGTTTCCTCGAGCGGTTGCGTGAGCTGCTGGACGAGTATCCCGGTTCGGTGATGCTTGGAGAGATATCTTCAGAGGACTCACTGGCAACGACCGCCGAGTACACCATGCCCGGTCGTTTGCACATGGGCTATAGCTTCGAGTTGTTGGTGAACGATTTCAGCGCCGCCTACATCCGTGGCACGGTCGAGCGCCTTGAGACCACGATGCGTGAAGGCTGGCCATGCTGGGCGATCTCCAACCACGACGTTCAGCGGGCGCTGACACGTTGGGGTGGTGAACCGGCGCAGCCGCAGTTGGCGAAGATGCTGTCGGCGATGCTGTGTTCGCTGCGTGGTTCGGTATGCGTCTATCAGGGCGAGGAACTCGGGCTCGGCGAAGCGCATGTGCCGTTCGAGGCATTGCGGGATCCCTATGGCATCACCTTCTGGCCGAACTTCAAGGGGCGCGACGGTTGTCGCACGCCGATGCCATGGAACGATGAGGATCAGGCGGGGTTCACCACCGGCAATCCATGGCTGCCGATTCCGATAGAGCATCGTGCACATGCAGTGCAGGCACAGGAGGTCGAGCCGGATTCGGTATTGAATGCATTCCGGTCGTTCCTGGAATGGCGCAAGTCGCAGCCGGCTTTGGTTGGAGGTGACATCGAGTTCGTGGATTCGCCGGAGCCGGTTCTGATGTTTCGACGGGCGGTTGAAGGCGAGACGCTGCTGGCGGCGTTCAATCTTTCCTCGGACACCACGTCGTTGTCGCTACCGGAAGGACGCTGGACACAGCTCGATGTGCCTGGTCAGGTATCAGGTACGACTACAGGAAGCGGACGGGTGTTGCCGGGGTATGCGGTGTTTTTCGCCAGGCAATCCTAGACGAAGTGTTTGCATCCTCTTAAGGCCCACTGGATGGTGCTCGGTGACGCGAGCCTCGGCACAGTGGAAGCCATCGGACTCCCGTCTGAATGACCACAGAAAGAAGGCCACGGATCCATATCCGTGGCCTTCTCACTTTCTCCGGGGGGACGGCTACCGCGAGGTCATCGTGGGATAGAGGACGAATGCAGTTCCGGAATCAGGACGCTCAGGATACCCGCCAAAAAAAAAAGCCCGCCGTAGTAAGCGGCGGGCCGTGCATCAGCACTGGGAGTCGATCAGAACTTGTAGTTCGCGCCTAGCAGGTAGGTGCGGCCCCACTGGATGGTTTCCAGCGGGCGATCCTTGGTTTCGGCGTAGGTGTGGTACTTGGAGTTGGTGAGGTTGCTCGCCTGCAGCAGGAAGCTCAGGCCTTTCAGGCGACTGTGGTCGCTGAAGGTGTAGCTGAGCTGTGCATCGGTGATGTCCTCGCCCTCCACGTAGCGCAACGTACGTACGCCGGAGAAGTTGCCGATCTCACCGATGAAATCCGAGCGCTTGCGTTGACTGACGCGTGCTTCGAAACCATTACGCTCGTAGTACGCGGTGAAGTTGTAAACACGCTTGGACAGGCCCGGCAGCATGATCTCGCCCGAACCTACGCTGGAAGCGCTCTCCGGATCCATGATCTTGATGTTGCTGTCATTGAAGCTCGCGCTGGCGACGACGCCGAAGCCCTCCAGGGCGTCAGAGAACATATCCAGCGGCAACGATGCGGTCAGTTCCGCGCCGCGCAGCGTGCCGCCTTTCCCGTTGAACGGTGCGCTGTAGTTGCCGGTGTTCTGTACCGGGACGGTGACGGTATCGCCGTTGGCGGCCAGCCACGCGGCGACCTGGTCGGTGAAGTCGTAGCCGTCGCGGGTCTGGGTGAAGATATAGCTCTTGAGCTGCTTGTAGAAGAATGCGGCCGCCACGTAGGCCTTGGTGCCGAAGTACTTCTCGTAGGAAATGTCGAGCGCGTTTGCACGCCACGGATCCAGATTGGGGTTGCCGCCGCTGGCGCCGGGCTTGCCGGTACTGGTATCCACGCCGAATTCCATCGAGGCGCGCAACTGGTCCACGCGAGGGCGTGCGACCTGGCGGGCGAGGGCGACACGCAGCGTCTGCTCGGCCGGGAACATGAAGGCGAGGTTGAGGCTTGGCAGGAAGTCGGTATAGGTCTTGCCCGCCTTGATCGGGATCACCTGGCTGCCCACCGGTTGCGAGTCGTCCCAGTAATTGGAACTGGATGACTGGTCGACGTGCTGGGCCTGGATGCCGACATTGCCGCGGACCGGTATCGAGCCGATTTCGGTATCGATGTTGGCGCGCAGGAAAGTCGTGGTGATCTTCTCGCTCACCGACCATTGCTTGGGAATCAGATAAGACTCGGTGGTGGTCGGGTTGAACACCATATAGCGGGCCACTGCGGCCGGGACGTTCCAGCTCGGGATGTAACCGACGCCGGCGAAGCCCAGGTTGACCAGGCCGTACTGCAGATCCGAGGCGATGCTGGTATCGCCTTGCGCGCCCAGCAGGATGTTGCCTTCGGGCTGCGACTTGTTCTTCTCGCGGTCGGCATAGTTGATGCCGGCGTCGACATCGGAAAACCAGTTGAGGCCTTCCGGAGCGGGGAAGCTGACAGCCAGCTTGTAGCCCTTCAGTTCATCGTCCACACGCGGGGTCTTGCCGTAGCCGGAACCGTAGATGGTGTTGGTCAGGTAGAGCGAGTTGTAATCCGAATAGTTCAGGCCCGGCGTGAACTGCGGGAAGCTGCCTGCGCCGTAGTTGAGCGTGACCGAATCCAGCTGCGGTGCCGGCAGCAGTTGCAGATTGTTTTCGAGACTGATCTCGTCGCGCTCGGCCTTGGACCAGCTGACATCGGCGACCAGTTTGACGCTGCCAGCCTGGATTTCGTTGTTCCAGCCGAAAGCCTTGATGCGGTCTTCGCGGTAGTTGTACATGCCGCGTACCAGCGGGTAGACGTTGTTGGCCACGCCGCCGGTAAAGGTGCCGTTCTCATTGACGGTGGCACCGGTCACGTTAAGCGGGTCATAGCCGCCATTGTAGTTGCCGAGATGAACCTCGAACTGATTGGCGGTGTCGTATTCCTTGGCCTTGGTATAGAACGCATCGAGCGTGCTGGTCCAGGCATTGTTCGGACGGAACTGCACGGTTGCCATCACGCCGTCGCGTTTGGCGTTGCCGGTGCGACGCAGGGCCTTGATGCCATCGGAGTAGTAAGTGCCCGCTTCGACGCCGGGCCGCCAGCCATCGCCGACGGCTTGCCACGGCTCGTACAGGCCGACCTGATTTTCCTGCTTGGGCATGTCCGAGTGGGCGTAGCCGATTGCCAAGCCGAGGGTGTGATCGGCGAACTGGTCGATGTAACTGGCACTGATGCGGTTGCCATAGGCGTCGACGCCGGCAGCCTTGCCCAGCGAATTCTTCTGGTAGCGGCCGCCGAGGGAAATCACGCGATCCTGATAGCTCAGCGGGCGCACGGTCTGCATATCGATCGTGCCGGACAGGCCTTGTCCGATCAGGCCGGAGTCGGGGGTCTTGTACACGGTGACGCCGCTGATCAGTTCTGATGGATATTGGTCGAACTCGACGCTGCGATTGTCGCCGGTGCTGACCATTTCGCGGCCGTTGAGCAGGGTGGTCGCGAAGTCCGGCGACAGACCGCGCACGCTGATCACCTGGGCGCGACCGGCCACACGCTGCGCGGCCAGGCCGGGCAGGCGGGCGATCGATTCGGCGATCGAGACATCCGGCAGCTTGCCGATGTCTTCGGCGGAAATCGCCTCGACGATGGACGTGGCGTCCTGCTTCACCGAGATCGCACTTTCGATGCCGCGGCGGATGCCGGTGACTTCGACGCGGTCCAGATTCACCGTTTTGTCTTCGGTGGTCTGGGTCGTGTCCTGTGCGCTCTCGGATTGGGCTGCGGCCAGCGCAGGCGTCAGAGCAATGGTCAACGCGGCGGTAAGCGCGCTGCGCTTTGGATTCAACATTTTCCCCTCCCAGGCAATGTTGTGGATCGGATTGTGTGCGTCCGGGTAAGCGCCTGGACGTTTGTTGCGGACCATGGAATGGTCGGTTGGTACTTGCGATCTATGTTAGACAGCGCGATCCGTCACGGAATCGGGGTGCATACGTATTCAATGAATTTGGCGGTGTTGGAATCGATTCCAGACGGCGTGGCGGTATACCGGACGTGTGGCGTCGGTGAAGCGAACATCGTAGGAGCGGCTTCAGCCGCAACCAGGTTTCCCCGGTAAAGCCTCATCGCGGCTGAAGCCGCTCCTACGATGGGGGGCATTAATGGGCGGCTTCCAGCGGTACGAACCGGATGGCCTGTCCGCCGCCGGGTGCCAGCTTCAGTACGAGCCGATCCGCACTGGTTACCTCACGTGTTTCGTGTACGAACGCAAATGGGTTGCTGCGGTAGTCGGCATCGTCGCCATCGCGATAGATCTCGGCGCGATAGCGCACGCCAGGCTCGAGGAAGGCGAGATCGATCGGCAGCACGCGACCGTGTTCGTCGGTGATGCTGCCGAGGAACCAGTTGCGGCTATGGCGATCCTTGCGCACGATCGTCACGTAGTCGCCGACTTCGCCGTTGAGCACGCGGGTATCGTCCCAGTCCATCGCAACGTCTTCGATGAAGCGGAAGGCATCGCGGTGTTGCAGGTAGTGTTCGGGAAGATCCGCGGCCATCTGGATCGGGCTGTAGACCGTCACGTACAACGCCAATTGGCGGGCGAGCGTGCTGGGGATGGCCTGGCCGCCGCGCCCCTTCAGGCTGAGGACGCCAGGGGTGTAGTCCATCGGGCCGGACAACAGACGGGTGAAAACGAGGTTGACTTCGTGTTCCGGCGGGTTAGGCGGCTGGCCCCAGGCGTTGTACTCCATGCCACGCGCGCCCTCGCGAGAAAGCCAGTTCGGGTAGGTACGACGCAGGCCGGTGTCCTTGATCGGCTCGTGCGCGTTGACTGACAGGTGTCGTTTCGCCGCTTCCTGTACGACCTTGAGGTGATGGCGGGCCATGAACTGGCCGTCGTGCCATTCGCGCCAGAGCGGGCCGCCGGCAGGATTACGCCGATCGACCTGGCCGTCATCGCAGACGTAGCCGGTCTTGAACGTATCCACGCCGAGCCGAGCGTAGAGGTCGAGTGCTGCGTCGAGCTGGTCCTCGTAATGTTCGACGGCGCAGCCGGTCTCGTGGTGGCCGATCAGGTGCACGCCTTTCTTGGCGGCGTAGGCGCTCAATGCTTCGATATCGAAATCCGGCGTAGCGCGCGTGAAATCGAAGGCATAGCCATTGCCGAACCATTCGCCATTCCAGCCGGGATTCCAGCCTTCCACCAGCACGCCGCGGAAGCCATGTGCGGCGGCGAAATCGATGTAGCGTTTGGTGTTGGCCGTGGTGGCGCCATGTTTAGGCCCGGTGGCCCAGCTCTCCTGGTCGAGGTGCATCGACCACCACACGCCGATGTATTTGGCCGGATGCACCCAGCTCACGTCGCCCAGCACGTTGGGCTCGTTGAGATTGAGGATCAGGTTGGATTCGACCAGACCGCCGGCGCTGTCGGCGATCTGAAGCGTGCGCCAAGGCGTATCGAATGGCAGTGTGCGGCGAACTTTCCAGCCCTCCGCCGAGGGCGAGAGCTGCGCGCGCAGACGCTGGCCGTCGGTACGACGCAGCCACATGCCGGCGTAGTCGACCAGTGCGGCTTCGTGGATGGATACGTGCAGACCATCATGGCTGCGCAGGGTGATCGGAGTGTGCGCCAGCGGTACCTGGTCCAGCGGTGTACGTTGGTAGAGGTATTCGTAGTGGATCGGTTCACCGGCCGGGATCCACCAGGCGGTGGACTCGGGCTTGATCGCGAATTCGGTCAGCTCATCGTCGATGATCGCCTCGCGCATCGCCGCTTGTTCGGGGAAGCGATAGCGGAAGCCGAGGCCGTCGTCGTAGACGCGGAACTCGATCTCGATGCGTCGCTTCAAACCGCTACGTTCGACCAGTTGTACGATCAGCGCGTTGTAGTGGTTGCGCACGTAGCGACGCTCGCCCCAGGGTTGTTCCCAGGTCTCGTCGTGCTGCGACGTGGATTGGCTCTGCAACACCAGATCGCGATCCAGTCGGCCGTCGCGCAACTGGAAGCCGAGCCGCGAAGGTTCCACAACCGTTTCGCCGAAACGCTCCACCGTGTAGCTCGGGTGGCCACCATCCAGTTGCAATGACACACGCAGCACATGGCCGGGTGATTCGATGCTGGCGACAGTGGCGGGTTCGGCCAGTGCCGGACTGCCGGCGAGCAGGGCGAATGCAACAGCAAAACAGCGAATGACGGTGTGGTGCGGCGTCAGCGGCATGTCCCCTCCCAAGGTGGCCGGTGATGGATATTGCAGGGGAGAAGGGTTTGCCGTATCTGCGCAATATGGCGCTGAAAAACTTGCGGGCTTTCGACGCCCGCCTACACGGGAACAACCGTTTCAAGCGATGAATCTCCCGGAGCCGACTATAGCGATGCATTGCGGTGAACCCGCGGTTTCCGGGATGAATACGTATGCAGCTGTGCATCGCATCGTCGCTCGCGTCTACCATGTCGGCACGGCACCCAGGGTCTGTTGGGATGCCCAAGCAGGTCGCGCCACTCTTGCGCGCATTCGGGGCAAGGAAGAGGGAGGAAGTGGACGTCTGTCCACGACCGAGCGATGACGCCGCACCGGACGCGCGCAAGAGCGGCCCTTCGGGTTGGGTCTGTCGGGGGGGGGGGGGGGGGGGGGGGGGGGGGGGGGGGGGGGGGGGGGGGGGGGGGGGGGGGGGGGGGGGGGGGGTGGGG
>NZ_JBYSVX010000042.1:0-48013 GCF_058986605.1 Pseudomonas sp. GW821-FHT07E12
GCCCTTCGCTTCGCTACGGGTCCGCGGAGCCGACGGGATTTTCTGACGCGGCATCCATGCCGCGGCAGAAAACGACGTGCATCCATGCACGTCGCCCTTCGGATTTTTCCCGCCGTCTCCGCCGCTGCGGCAGGGGCCCCGGGTAAGTCAAAGTCCAAGGCAACAGCAAAGGCAAAATCACGAGCAAAGGCAACGGCAAAAGCAGGGCCACAGCCAAAGCAATGGCAACCGCAAAAGCAAAGCAGTACTCAGTCTTTCATCGCCGATTCGTCCGGGTTGCCGTTGCTCAACGACTTGCAGGAAGAACCTGCGCCACCTCGGTGCGCGGCGGTGCGCCGAACAGGCGCTTGTACTCGCGGCTGAACTGCGAGGGGCTCTCGTAGCCGACCCGGTGCGCGGCTACGGCCGCTTCCAGGCCGTCGAACAGCATCAGTCGGCGTGCTTCGTGCAATCGCAGTTGCTTCTGGTACTGCAGCGGTGACATCGCGGTGGCGGCCTTGAAGCTGTGGTGCAGGGCCGAGACGCTCATGTGGACCGCGCGTGCCAGGGCTTCGACCCGCAGCGGTTCCAGGTAATGACGGCGCAACAGCGCCACTGCCTGGACGACGCGTTGATGCTGGCCGTCGTTGACCGCCAATGCGCGCAGGTGTCCGCCCAGGTCGCCCTGCAATACGCGGTAGAAGATCTCGCGGATCGCCATCGGTGCCAGTACCCGCAGGTCTTCGGGGCTGTCGAGCAGGCGCATCAGCCGGAGTACCGCGTCCAGCAGCGGGGTGCTGACCCGCGCGGCGTAGGCGGCGCAGGCGCTGCCCTTGTCGTCGTTGTCGCTCTCGGCGCTGTCCAGCAGCAGTCGGGTGATGTCTTCCGGGTCGATGTCCAGGCGCAGGCACAGGTAAGGCTTGTCCGGGCTGGCCTCGATCACCTGGCCGATCATCGGCAGGGTCATCGACACCACCAGATAGTGCAGCGGGTCGTAGCGGTAGTGGAATTCGCCCAGGGTGGCGGTCTTGCTGCCCTGGACCACCAGGCACAGCCGTGGCTCGTAGACCGCCGGCACGCAGGCGGTCGGGGCATCGATCCGCATCAACTGCAGCGGTGGCAGGGCGGTGTGGTGGAGGCCCTCGCGGCTGGCGGTCAATCGGGCAATCCGGTCGGTCAGTTCGGCCAGCGGGGCGCTGACCGAGTGCTGGGCGATCAGTTCGGAGGGGGAAGGGATGGTCATGAGACTTCCGCGGACGGCGCAGGCTTGCGGCGATTGTCTGGAGAGTAAGCGCAGGAAGGCGGGGGCGCGAGTCGATTTTGCAGGATCAGGCAATCATTCGGCAGCAACGGGCAAGCGTCCGAACGACGATTTCGGAGAGTCTGTTGTGATCGCCGCGCGGCAGCGTTCCGCGTGGGCATCTTGTGGCAGGGGTCTGGCGGCGCACATCATCGGCGCTCGCGAACCGCTCGCCCTTCATACCCCACGGAGCTGTCCGCATGTGGATCGTCCAGTACGCCTTGTCGCGTCGTTACACCATTGGCGTGCTTGCCATTCTGATCCTGTTGTTCGGGATCCAGTCGGCGCGGCGCATGCCCACCGACATCCTGCCCGAGGTCGGCATCCCCTCGGTCAATCTGATCTGGACCTATGGCGGTCTGCCGGCGGCGGAGATGGCGGCCAAGTTGACCTCGTTCTCCGAAATTTCGGTGATGAACAACGTCGATGACCTCAAGGAAGTGCGCTCGGAAAGCCTCAACGGCATCGGCATCGTGCGCGCCGACTTCCAGCCCGGGGTCAATCTGGAGCGTGCGCTGGCGCAGATGACCGCAGTCTCGCAGACCATCCTGCGACGCATGCCTCCGGGTACCTCGCCGCCGCTGGTGGTGCGCAACAACGTGTCCAGCACGCCGGTGCTGCAACTGGTGCTGTCGTCGGACTCGATGAGCGAGGCGCAGCTGTACGACTACGCACGCCTGCAGTTGCGCTCGCAGATCCAGTCGATCCCCGGCATCCGCATGACCCTGCCGTACGGCGGCGCGGCGCGCCAGGTGATGGTCGATCTCAAGCCGGAGGCATTGCAGACCTACGGCCTCACCCCGCAGGACGTGACCGGCGCACTGGAGCGCGGCAGCCCGACGCTGCCCTCGGGCACCATCCGCGAAGGCGTGCGCGAGATGCAGATCTCGCTGGAGACCAGCCCGGAAAGCGCGGCCGGCTTCCTCGACCTGCCGATCACCAGTCGCGGCGGCAACGTGATCTATGTGCGCGACGTGGCCAGCGTGCGTGACGGCGGTGCGCTGCAGACCAACATCGCGCGACTGGACGGCGCCAGCGCGGTGTCGGTGGCGCTGATCAAGATGGGGGGCGCCTCGGCGGTGGAAATCGTGCATCAGGTGCGCGAGCGCTTGCCGGAGATCATCGCCTCGGCGCCGCCGGGCACACGCATCGAACCGATCTTCGACCAGTCGGTGTTCGTCGACAACGCGATCGGCTCGATCCGGCATGAGGCGATCCTGGTCGGCCTGCTGGTGGCGGCGGTGGTGTTGGTGTTCGTCGGCTCCTGGCGATCGAGCGTGATCGTGCTCTCGGCAATCCCGCTGGCGCTGCTGACCTCGGTGACCGTGCTGCACCTGCTCGGCTACACCTTCAACGTGATGACCCTGGGCGGGCTGGCGCTGGCGATCGGCATCCTGGTCGACAACGCGGTGGTGGACGTGGAGAACACCAACCGCCATATCGCGATGGGCAAGGACGTGCGCAGGGCGATCCTCGACAGTGCCGGCGAGGTGGTGTTCCCCGAGTTCGTCTCGACCGTGTCGATCTGCATCGTGCTGACCCCGATCCTGCTGATGACCGGGCTGTCGTCGTGGGTGTTCACACCGCTGGCGCTGGCGGTGATCTTCGCGATGCTGGCCTCGTTCCTGCTCTCGCGTTCGCTGATCCCTGTGTTGTGCTACCTGCTGCTGCCGGCTGACATCCGCAGCCGGGCGCAGCCGCGTTGGGCGATCGAGCGCGCGCTGCTGGCCCTGCATCACCGCATGGAGCACGCGCTGGAATGGTTGCGCGAACGCCACCACGCATTGCTGTATCGGCTTGGCCACCACGGCGGGGTACTGGCGCTGGCCGCGCTGGTGCTGCTGGCGCTGGGCGGCGGTGCGGCGACGTTGCTCGGCCGCGAGTATTTCCCGCAGGTCGATGCCGGGCAGCTGCGCTTGCAGGTGCGGCTGCCGTCGGGCACGCGATTGGAGCAGACCGCGCAGCGGCTGGCGCAGATCCAGCGCGAGATCCGCCAGATCATTCCCGCCAACGAGTTGCAGACCGTCTACGAGCAGATCGGCATCCCCGACGCGGTCAACCTCGCCTGGGTGGACAGCGCGGTGGTCGGTTCGTTCGAGGCCGAGCTGATGCTGCAGCTGCGCACCCCGCATGCGCCCACCGCCGAGTATCTGAAGAAGATCCGTGCGCGCATCGCCGAGCGCTTCCCCGACGTGCATGTGTTCGAGCGCCCGCCGGATGCGACCGGTCGCACCCTGGCCGGCTCGGCGGTGGGCGCGCTGGAAGTGCGCTTCAACGGGCGCGATGCCGCTGGCAACCTGGCACTGGCGCGCGGACTGGTGCCACGCCTGCAGCAGGTGCCTGGAGCTACCGACGTAATGGTGCGGCAGGTGCTGGATCTGCCCGAGTACCACATCGCCATCGATCGCAGCCGTGCCGCCCAGCTCGGCATCAGCGCGCAGGACGCCAGCCGCGCGGTGCTGGCGGTGCTGGGTTCGTCGGGTACGGTGACGCCGGTGTACTGGGTCGAGCAGGCCACCGCGACGTCGTACACGGTGCAGTTGCAGGTGCTGCCCTCGGATCTGGCCGGGATCGACGCATTGCTCAACACGCCGCTGCGGATCGGCGCCGCCGGTTCCAGCGTGCTGCTGCGGAACATCGCGACCGTCACTCCGCGCACGGTGCCGGCCAGTGTCGGCCGGGTGATGATGGCGCCGACCGTCAGCGTGATCGCCAATGTGCAAGGGCGCGACCTTGGCGGCGTCTACGCCGACCTGCAGAAGATCACCGCCGAGATGCGCGGGCGCCTGAAACCCGGCAACCGCATCGAGATCGTCGGCCAGGCCGGCGAGATGCAGAGCGCTTACGGCGAGCTGGGCTCGGGGCTGCTGATGGCGGCGGTGCTGGTGTTCCTGGTGCTGGTGGTCAACTTCCAGTCCTGGATCCAGCCGCTGGTGGCGATGTCCGGCCTGCCGCTGGCGATCGCCGGCGCGGCAGTTGCGCTGTTCGTCACCGGCACTCCGCTCAGCGTGCCCGCGCTGATGGGCGTGATGATGGTGATCGGCGTATCCACCGCCAACAGCGTGTTGGTGACCAGTTTCGCGCGCAATCTGATCGCCGAGGGCCATGATCCCGAACGGGCCGCCTACGAGGCCGCGGCGGTACGCCTGCGACCGGTACTGATGACCGCCAGCGCGATGGTGCTCGGCATCGTGCCGATGGCGCTGGGGCTGGGCGAGGGCGGCGAGCAGAACGCCCCGCTGGGTCGCGCGGTGATCGGCGGCCTGCTGTTCGGTACGCCGGCCACCCTGCTGCTGGTGCCCTCGATCCTGGCCGTGCTCGGTCGCCGCCACAATCGCCGCATCGCTGCGGCCGCAACCACCACCGACGGCCTGCCGGCCGGCGGTGAAGGAGTCGTCTGATGAACACCCCCCAGCTCATGTCCCGTTCGTTCCTGGTGGTTGGCGCGGTACCGGTGCTGATCGCCGCCTGTGCGTTGCTGGCCGGCTGCGAAAAGAGCCGCGCGATGCCGGAGTCCGCGGTGGTACCGGAGGTTTCGCTGGTCAAGGCGCGTCCAGCGGATGCCGACTACGTGCTGGTACTGCCCGCACGTGCCCAGGCCGGGCAGACCGCGCAGGTGTTCGCTCGCGCCACAGGACTGGTCGGTTCGCGCCGGGTGGATCTGGGTGATCGCGTCAAGGCAGGAGAGGTACTGGCGACGATTGCCGCGCCGGAAATCGACCAGGCGGTGCGCCAGGCACAGGCCGACGTCGCCCAGGCCGATGCCGAGCTGGTGCTGGCACGCGGCAACTACGAGCGCGCCGCCGCGATGCTGCGCACCCAGTTGATCTCGCGCGAGGACTACAGCAGCCGCCTCGGGGCACGCGACGCCGCGCAGGCGGCGCTGGAGGCCGCACGCGCGCAACTGGCCAGTGCGCGCGAGCGACAGGGTTTCGCCAGCGTGCGCGCACCGTTCGATGGGGTGGTCAGTGCACGCAATGTCGATCTGGGTGATCGCGTGGTCGGCGATACCGCCTCGGCCACGGTGCCGATGTTCCGCATCGACGCGCTCGATCCGCTGCGCATCGCGGTGGACGTGCCGCAGAGCGCCACCTTGCAGGTGCGCCCCGGGCTGCGCGCGCAGGTGACCTTCCCGGAGCTGCCGGGCCAGAACTTCGACGCCGAAGTGGTACGCAGCGCGCAACGCATCTCCGAGGACGCCGGTGGCATGCGCGTGGAACTGCGCCTGCCCAATCCGGATAACCGGATTCCGGCCGGGATGGTGGGGCAGGTACGCCTGAGCGTGCCGCGCGCCGCGCCGGCCGTGGTGCTGCCGTTGGCGGCGGTGGTGCAGGACGGCGCCACTCCGAAGGTGGCGCGGGTGGGCGCGGACGGTCAGGTGAATTACACGGCGGTCGTGCTGGGGCGCAACCTCGGCAACGAGATCGAAGTGCTGTCCGGCGTGGCTGCGGGCGATGCGGTGGTGATGGCGCCCAATGCGCTGCTGGCCGATGGCACCAAGGTGGCAGTCAAGAAGCCGCCTGCGCAGTAGCGCAGTCCAACGGCATTCCCCTGTAGGAGCGGCGTAAGCCGCGAGGGGGCCTCCCAGGAAAGCCTCTCGCGGCTGACGCCGCTCCTACGATTGTCAGTACGGCTTGCCAGTACGAATTGCCAGGGCTGTGGTGTATTCCTTAGTCTGAATGCCCCTTCCTGTTGCCTGATCGCATGCCGCTGGTCGTACTGCTTCATGGCATCTGGAATCCCGCGTGCTGGATGCTGCCGCTATCGATGCGCCTGCGCCGGCAAGGCTTCGAGACGCGCCTGTTCGGCTATTACGGTGCCATCGACGGCCCCGATGTGGCGGTGGAGGCTTTTTCACGGCAACTTGCACGGCTCGGTGACCGGCCGCTGTCGCTGGTCGGCCATAGCCTCGGCGGGCTGGTCTCGCTGGAGACCGTCCGGCGCGGCGGCGGGCCCACGGTGGAGCGGATCGTCTGCCTCGGCAGCCCGCTGCTGGGTAGCGCGACCGCACGCGCATTGAGCCAGCACCGCAGTTGCGCCTGGGCGCTGGGACGCAGCCGTGCGCTGTTACTGCAAGGACTCGCGCCCTGGACCCGCCCGGTGCCGGTCGGCATGGTCGCCGGCACCCACGCCGCGGGCATCGGGCGGCTGTTTGCGGACCTCGGCGACTCCGACGGCACCGTCGCGCTGGCCGAAACCCGGTTGCCCGGGCTGACCGACCATTGCGTGGTGGATGCCAGCCATACCGGGCTGGTGTTTTCGCCGGCCGCGGCCCGCCAGACGGTGAGGTTCCTGCATGAGGGGCGTTTCGGCGCCTGAGCCGGCTGGCGGAGGGCAGGGCGGGCAATCGGGTAGAATCCGCGCCCTGTCATCCAAGCAAGACCGGTAAGCCCATGGGTAGAGGCCCTTCGATCGAAGCCCGCAAGAATGCGTCTGACGCCAAGCGTGGCAAGGTTTTCACCAAGATCATCCGCGAGATCGGCGTGGCTGCGCGCGCTGGCGGCGGCGACCCGTCCAACAACCCGCGCCTGCGCGTGGCGATGGACAAGGGGCTGGGCGCGAACATGTCCAAGGACGTGATCGAGCGCGCGATCAAGAAAGCCACCGGCGAGCTGGAAGGCGTCGAGTACGAGGAAGTGCGCTACGAGGGCTATGCCCCCGGCGGCGTGGCGGTGATCGTCGACTGCCTGACCGACAACCGTGTGCGCACCGTCGCCGACGTCCGCCACGCCTTCTCCAAGTGCGGCGGCAACATGGGCACCGAGGGCTCGGTGTCCTTCATGTTCAAGCGCCTGGGTGTGCTGAGCTATGTCGCCGGCGCCAATGAAGACCAGGTCACCGAGGCGGCGATCGAAGCTGGTGCCGACGACGTGATGGTCTACCCGGAAGACGGCGCCCTCGACGTGCTGACCGCACCCGAGGCGTTCTCCCCGGTCAAGGACGCCATGACCGCCGCCGGCCTGGCCCCGGCCCACGCCGAGATCACCTTCCGCGCCGACAATGACATCGCCGTGGACGGCGACACCGCGCTTCAGGTGCGCAAGCTGCTGGACATGCTGGAAGACCTGGATGACGTGCAGGACGTGTATTCCAACGTCGATCAGGGTTCTTTGGGGAGCGCCTGACGGCGCTCCCGGGATTCGTGATTCGTGATGGGTGATTCGCAAAAGCGGCCGATCTGCGCCAGTGTGGATCTTTTACGAATCCCCCATCACGAATCACGAATCACGGCCTTTCCATGACCCGCATCCTAGGCATCGATCCCGGCTCGCAGCGCACCGGGGTCGGCATCATCGACGTCGATGAGGCGGGGCGTACTCGCCATGTCCATCATCTGCCGCTGGTGCTGCTGGGTGAGGGCGACTTCGCCCAGCGCCTGAAGCGGCTGCTGCATGGGTTGTCGGCGTTGATCGAGGAATACCGTCCGGACGAGGTCGCGATCGAGCGGGTGTTCGTCGGCAAGAGCGCAGACTCGGCCCTCAAGCTCGGCCAGGCGCGCGGCGCGGCGATCAGCGCGGTGGTGCTGCGCGACCTGCCGGTGCACGAATACGCGGCCAAGGAAGTGAAGCTGGCACTGGTCGGCAAGGGCAGTGCCGACAAGGTCCAGGTGCAACACATGGTCGGTGTCATGCTCAACCTGAAAGGCAAGCTGCAGGCCGACGCCGCCGACGCGCTGGCCGTGGCGATCACCCACGCACACGTGCGCACGACCGCGCAACGGTTGGGCGTGAACACTGGACAGGCTTGGAGTAGGAAATGAGTGGAGCCGGGATTGGGGATTGGGGATTGGGGATGACCAGCCGTCCGGCTGTGGAAAGCCGCAACGGCGGATTTGCATCGCTCTTGCCCCACGAATCCCCAATCCCCAATCCCGAATCCCACCGCGTCCAAAGGACGCGGCCATGATCGGCCGTCTGCGCGGGATCCTCGCCCACAAGCAGCCGCCGTGGTTGGTGATCGACGTCGGTGGTGTCGGTTACGAGCTGGAGGCGCCGATGAGCACCTTCTATGACCTGCCCGATCTCGGTCGCGAGGTCACACTGTTCACCCATTACGCGCAGAAGGAGGACAGCGTTGCGCTGTACGGCTTCCTGCGCGAGGGCGAGCGAAGGTTGTTCCGCGATGTACAGAAGGTCTCCGGCATCGGCGCCAAGATCGCGCTGGCGGTGCTGTCGGGCGCGAGCGTGGACGAGTTCGCGCGGCTGATCCAGACCGGCGATGTCACCGCGCTGACACGTATTCCCGGCATCGGCAAGAAAACCGCCGAGCGCATGGTGGTCGAACTGAAGGACCGCGCCGCCGATTTCGGCGGCGGCGGCGCGCCGATCAGCGGACAGCTCGGTACCGATGCCGTCTCCGAAGCCACGGTGGCCCTGCAGCAGTTGGGCTACAAGCCCGCCGAGGCGGCCAGGATGGCCCGTGACGCCTCCAGCGAAGGCGACGACGTCGCCAGCGTGATTCGCAAAGCGCTGCAGTCCGCGCTGCGCTGACGCGAACCCTTTCCTATTTCTCCACGGCCCACGCGCTACCCTGCCTCCATGTCCAAGCCCCCCTCTTCCGGCCACGCTGCCGCTACCTCTTCCAAGAGCGGCTGGACCGTCATGCTGGCGACGATCGGCGTGGTGTTCGGTGACATCGGCACCAGCCCGCTGTACACGCTCAAGGAGGCGTTCTCGCCTCATTACGGGTTGACCGCCGACCACGACACCGTGCTGGGCATCCTGTCGCTGATCTTCTGGGCGCTGATGCTGGTGGTGACGCTCAAGTACGTCGCCATCATCATGCGCGCCGACAACGAGGGCGAAGGCGGCATCATGGCGCTGACCGCATTGGCCCAGCGCACCCTGCCGGGCGGCACCCGCTCGGTCTATGTGGTCGGCATCCTCGGCATCTTCGGCGCCTCGCTGTTCTTCGGCGATGGCGTGATCACCCCGGCCATCTCGGTGCTGTCGGCGGTGGAGGGGCTTGAGATCGCCGCCCCGCAACTGGAACCGTTCGTGGTGCCGATCACGCTGGTGGTGCTGATCGTGCTGTTCGTCGCGCAGCGCTTCGGTACCGAGCGGGTCGGCAAGGCGTTCGGACCGATCACCCTGGTCTGGTTCATGGCGCTGGGCGCGATCGGCATCTACAACCTGGTGCAGGCGCCGGAAGTGCTGTACGCGCTGAACCCGTGGTGGGGCGTGCGCTTCTTCATGGAGCACAACTGGCACGCGGTGTTCGTGCTGGGTGCGGTGGTGCTGGCGGTGACCGGTGGCGAGGCGTTGTACGCGGACATGGGCCACTTCGGCCCGCGTGCGATCCGCCGCTCCTGGAACTTCGTGGTGCTGCCGATGCTGACCCTGACCTACCTGGGGCAGGGCGCACTGGTGCTGCGCAACCCGGCCGCGGTCAGCAATCCGTTCTACGAGGCGGTGCCGGGCTGGGCGCTGTATCCGACCATCGTGCTGGCCACCGCGGCCACCGTGATCGCCTCGCAGGCGCTGATCACCGGCGCCTATTCGGTGTCCAGCCAGGCGATGCAGCTGGGTTACATCCCGCGCATGAGCATTCGCCATACCTCGCAATCCACGATCGGGCAGATCTACGTGCCGGCGGTCAACTGGACCCTGCTGGGAATGGTGATCGTGGCGGTGATCGGCTTCGGCGACTCGACATCGCTGGCCACCGCCTATGGCGTGTCGGTCACCGGCACCATGCTGATCACCACCGTGCTGATGATCATCTACGCCCGCGCCAATCCGCGGGTGCCGCGCGTGGCGTTGTGGGCGCTGGCCACGGTGTTCCTGGCGGTGGATTGCGCATTCTTCTACGCCAACATCATCAAGTTCCTGGATGGCGCCTGGTTCCCGCTGCTGCTCGGCGTGGTGATGTTCACCCTGATGCGCACCTGGCGTCGCGGTCGCGCGCTGCTGCGCGAGGAGATCCGCAAGGACGGCATCCGCATCGACAGCTTCCTGCCGGGGCTGATGCTGGCACCGCCGGTGCGCGTGTCCGGCACCGCGGTGTTCCTGACCGCCGATCCGATGGTGGTGCCGCACGCGTTGATGCACAACCTCAAGCACAACAAGGTGCTGCACGAGCGCAACGTGTTCCTGACCGTGGAGACGCTGCAGGTGCCGCACGCAGCGGCCGGGCAGCGCCTGAAGATCGAGTCGATCGGCGACGAGTTCTATCGCGTCTACGTCCGCTTCGGCTTCATGGAGACCCCGGACGTGCCGCTGGCGCTGATGCGCTCGTGCGATGCCGGCGGCATCTACTTCGATCCGATGGACACCACCTTCTTCGTCAGTCGCGAGACCGTGGTGGCCAGCGCCAACCGCGGCATGCCGATCTGGCGCGACAAGCTGTTCGCGCTGATGCATCGCAATGCCGCGCCGGCCAACGCCTTCTTCCGCATCCCGGGCAACCGGTTGGTCGAGCTGGGCGCGCAGGTGGAGATCTGAGCGGCGGAGGCCGGAGGTCAGGGGCCAGGGACCAGAGGTCAGAAATGAATCTTCAGACTCTCTACAATGCATTTCCAATGCAGACCATGATCTCTGTCGCCCGGATCCATCCTTGGCCCCTGGCCTCTGGCCTCCGGTCTCCGGCCCCCCTATGACCGACCGCATCATCGACAGCAGTTCCACCCGCGAAGACGCGGCAGCGGATGCCAGCATCCGTCCCAAGCGCCTGGCCGATTACCTCGGGCAGGTGCCGGTGCGCGAGCAGCTGTCGATCTATATCGAAGCGGCCAAGAGCCGCGGCGAGGCGCTCGACCACGTACTGATCTTCGGGCCGCCCGGCCTGGGCAAGACCACCTTGAGCCACGTGATCGCCAACGAGCTCGGGGTCAATCTGCGCACCACCTCCGGCCCGGTGATCGAGAAGGCCGGTGATCTGGCGGCCTTGCTGACCAACCTGCAGCCGCACGACGTGCTGTTCGTCGATGAGATCCATCGCCTCTCGCCCGTGGTCGAGGAAGTGCTGTACCCGGCGATGGAGGATTTCCAGATCGACATCATGATCGGCGAGGGCCCGGCCGCGCGCTCGATCAAGATCGACCTGCCGCCGTTCACCCTGATCGGTGCCACCACCCGCGCCGGCCTGCTGACCGCGCCGCTGCGCGACCGCTTCGGCATCGTCCAGCGCCTGGAGTTCTATTCGCCCGAGGAGCTGACCCGGATCGTGACCCGCTCGGCCGCGATCCTCGGCATCGACTGCACCGGCGAGGGCGCCAACGAGATCGCGCGCCGCGCGCGCGGCACCCCGCGCATCGCCAACCGCCTGCTGCGGCGGGTGCGCGATTACGCCCAGGTGCGGGCCAACGGCAGTATCGATCGCGCCATTGCCCAGTCGGCGATGGCGATGCTCAAGGTCGACCCGGAAGGCTTCGACGAACTGGATCGGCGCCTGCTGCACACCATCATCGACCACTTCGACGGCGGCCCGGTCGGGGTCGAGTCGCTGGCCGCCTCGCTGTCGGAAGAGCGCGGCACGATCGAGGACGTGATCGAGCCCTACCTGATCCAGCAGGGCTTCCTGGTGCGTACCGCGCGTGGACGCATGGCCACGCGCAAGGCTTATCTACACCTCGGGCTCACGCCCAGGATGGGGGAATCGGGAATCGGGAATGGAGAATCGTAGGCGCTGTTCTGATTTCCTGCTTCCGGGACGGGGCTTTTCCACGATAATGAGTCGGCTGCTGGAGTGCCGCTCTTGACTTCCGATCCCCGATTCTCGATTCCCCATTCCCGATTCAGTTGGCCGACACGCGTCTACTGGGAAGATACCGACGCTGGTGGCGTGGTCTACCACGCGCGCTATGTGGCCTTCATGGAGCGGGCGCGCACCGAGTGGATGCGCGCATTGGGCTATGGTCAGGAGCGTATGCGGCAGGAGCACGACCTCGTGTTCGCGGTGCGTTCGATGGAATTGGACTTCCTCAGACCGGCGCGGCTCGACGATGCTCTGGATGTTTCGGTAGTGCTGCGCCGTTGCAAGCGGGCCAGCCTGGAGTTCTTCCAGGCAATCCACTGCGGCGGGGAGCTGCTGACGACCGCCAGCGTGCGGATCGCGGCGCTCGGTGCGGCAAGTTTCCGGCCGTGCGCCATGGATGGTGCGCTGTATGACGTGTTGAAGACCCTGGAAAACCAAGAACTCGAAGACTGAGGAAAGACGGATGTCGATCGCATTGCTCCTGGCCCTGCAGGATACGGTGGTGGAAGCACTGCCGCAGGAAGTCACCAGCGCTGCCGCGCAGACCGCCACGGTCGCCCACACCGGCAGCATCAATTACCTCGAGCTGATCGCGCGCGCAAGCATCCCGGTCAAGATCATCGTGCTGCTGTTGCTGGTCGGCTCGTTCATCAGCTGGGTGATCATTTTCCGCAAGGCGCGCGCCTTCAAGCAGGCCAATCGCGAGGTCGAGGAGTTCGAGAACCGGTTCTGGTCCGGCGCCGACCTGGGCAAGCTGTACTCGGCTGCCACCGACCGCAATCGCAGCGTCGTCGGCACCGAGGCGATCTTCGAGGCCGGCTACCGCGAGTTCTCGCGTCTGCGCGACCGCCGTCGCCTGGATGGTCGGGCCCAGCTGGAAAGCGCCCAGCGCGCCATGCGCGTGACCTTCGCCCGCGAGGTCGACCAGCTCGAGCGCAGCCTGGAGTTGCTGGCCAACATCGGCTCGACCGCGCCGTACGTCGGCCTGGTCGGTACCGTGTTCGGCATCATGGTGACCATGCACGACATGGTCAGCAGCGGTGAGCAGGCCGGTATCGCCTCGGTCGCGCCGGGCATCTCCGAGGCCCTGTTCGCCACCGCGATCGGCCTGTTCGTGGCGATCCCGGCGGTGTGGGCCTACAACCGCTTCACCACCCGCGTCGAGCGGCTGTCGGTGCGCTACGACACCTTCGCCGACGAGTTCAGCTCGATCCTGCAGCGCCAGACCGGCGCCGATGAATGAAATGACGCGAGTCCCTCGCAAAAGCCCGCACGTCCATGTGCGGGAGGTTAACTAGGAAGCTCCCGCCATGATGTCCGGCATTTCCCGCCGCAAGAAGCGCAAGCTCAAATCCGAGATCAACGTCGTGCCGTACATCGACGTGATGCTGGTGTTGCTGATCATCTTCATGGTCACCGCGCCGCTGCTCACGCTGAGTACCGACGTCAACCTGCCGACCTCACGCGCCAAGGCGCTGGAGAGCAAGTCCGATCCGATCGTGGTGACCGTGAAGCCTGACGGACAGCTCGGCCTGCAACTGCCGAAGGGCAAGCCGCAGGAGATGGACGCGGCTACCTTGCAGGCGCAGCTGGCCGCGATCGTCGCGCAGGACAAGAACGTACGCGTGGTGGTGGCGGGCGATGGCGCCGCCTCCTACCAGAAGATCATGGACGCGATCGACGCGATCAAGCAGGCCAAGGTCGAGAAAGTGGGCCTGATTTCGGATTCCGGTGGCAATCCCGGTGGCAATGCACGCTGACGCACTTCCCCCGCAGGCTCCGCGCGAAGGTGACTGGGTCCGTCCGGTCCTGTTCGCGCTGCTGGTCCACCTCCTGGTGCTGCTGGTATTCACCGTGGCCTGGCTGTGGTCGCCCGAGCGCAGCACCGATGCCGCCGCCGGCAATCCGTCGCTGGAGGCGAGCCTGGACGTGTCCGCCGCCGATGCGCGCGTCGCCCGTCAGGCGCTGAAAGCCGAGGCGCAGCCGTTCACGCCGCCGGCACCGGTGCCGCAAGCTGCGCCCGAGGACACCGTTCCGCCGCCGCAGCCGATCCCCGAGCCGCGCCCGCAGGATGCGCCGACACCGCAGCAGGCCAATGCGCAGGAGCGCATCGCCCAGCCGGACACCGTCGATCAGGAGCAGGTCAGTGCGCTGGCCGAGTCGCAAGAGAAGGCCAAGCAGGAGCAGGAGGCCAAGCGTCGCCAGGAGCAGGTCGACCTGACCGAGCGCAAGCGCCAGGAAGAAGCCGAGCAGCAGCGGCGCCTGGCCAAGCAGCAACAGGACGACGCCGAAAAGAAGAAGATCGCCGACCAGCAGGCCCAGGCGCAGGCCGACCGCGACAAGAAGCTGGCCGAACTGCGCAAGCAGCGCGAGCAATTGGAAGCGCAGATGGCGCGTGACGCCAAGCAGGCCGATCTGGCCGAGCAGAAGTTGAAGCAACTCGCCGCTGCCCGGGCGCAGCAGGCTTCTTCCGGCGCGGTTGCCAGCAATGCCACGGCAGCGCCGGGCGCGGGCGGTACCAGCAACGACCTGTCGGCCAAGTACGCCGCGGCGATCCAGCAGGCCGTGCTGGCGCAGTGGATTCGCCCGGACTCGGTGCCGCTGGGGCAGAAGTGCACCATCCACATCCGGCAAGTCCCGGGTGGTACCGTGATCCAGGCCGAGGTCGCGCCGAACTGTCCGTTCGACGATGCCGGCAAGCGCTCGATCGAGGCGGCGGTGCTGCGAGCCCAGCCGCTGCCGTACCGCGGCTTCGAGTCGGTGTTTGCGCGCGACCTGAACTTCAACTTCACCGCGCAGGACCGCTGAGGCGTTTCCACCCGCCGGCTGTCAGGCAATTGTGCGTTTTCACGCGATCATTTGTTCACGATTGCGAAAATGTTCACCCTCCAGTTGCTATCCATTGCCCACTTTCCCGTCAGACCCACCGAGCGATCCATGAAGAAACTGCCGCGCTGGCTAGCCGTGTTCACCGCCCTGATGCTGCCGTTTGCCGCTTCGGCGCAGCAGCAAGGACTGACCATCGACATCGTCGGCGGCAGTGCCTCGGCCACGCCGGTGGCCGTGGTGCCGATGCCGTACCAGGGGTCGGGCACTGCGCCGCAGACCGATGTCTCCCAGGTCGTGGGCGCCGATCTAGACCGCTCCGGTCAGTTCCGCACCCTGCCGGCCGCGCAGATGACCGAGCGGCCCACGCGTGGCAGCGAAGTCCAG
Organism: Pseudomonas sp. GW821-FHT07E12; assembly: GCF_058986605.1. Taxonomy (NCBI): domain Bacteria; kingdom Pseudomonadati; phylum Pseudomonadota; class Gammaproteobacteria; order Pseudomonadales; family Pseudomonadaceae; genus Pseudomonas; species Pseudomonas sp. GW821-FHT07E12. Next base: position 15,188 of record NZ_JBYSVX010000042.1, read on the forward strand.
TACCCGACCTGGCGCGCACTGAAGCAGGACTACCTTGTGGTCGGCCGCGTGCTGGATGCGGGCGAGGGCGCGTATCGGGTCGAGTACGAACTGTTCGACGTGGCCAAGGGCGAGCGTCTGCTCGGTCTGGCGATGACCGCGCGCGCCAATGCGATGCGTGACGTCTCCCACCAGATGGCTGACGCGATCTACGAAAAGATCACCGGCGTGCGCGGTGCGTTCTGGACCCGCATCGCCTATGTCACCGCCACCGGTAGCGGTGGTTCGATGCGCTATGCGCTGATGGTGGCCGATTCGGATGGCTACAACCCGCAGACCATCGTGCGCTCGGCCGAGCCGCTGCTGTCGCCGAACTGGAGTCCGGATGGCCGCAAGCTGGCCTACGTGAGCTTCGAGCGCGGTAATTCCTCGATCTACGTGCAGGACATCGCCACCGGTGCCCGCGAACTGGTGTCCAGCTTCCGCGGCATCAATGGCGCTCCGTCGTTCTCGCCGGATGGTCGTCGCCTGGCGCTGGCGCTTTCGCGCAGCGGCAACCCGGAGATCTACGTGATGGACCTGGGGAGCAAGCAGCTGACCCAGTTGACCAACAACGTCGCCATCGACACCGAGCCGACCTGGGCGCCGGATGGCAACACGATCTACTTCACTTCCGATCGTGGTGGTCGCCCGCAGATCTATCAGGTCCCGGCCAGTGGTGGTTCGACCAGTCGGGTGACCTTCCAGGGCAACTACAACGCTACCGCCACTGTTTCGTATGACGGCAAGAAGATCGCCGTCGCCCAGGGCAGCGGCAATACCTACCGGATCGCGATGATGGACCGCAGCCTCGGCTCGCCGAGCTGGAGCACGTTGTCGCCGGGTTCTCTGGACGAATCACCGAGTTTCGCGCCCAACGCGAGCATGGTGTTGTACGCCGCCCGTGAGGGTGGTCGTGGTGTGTTGTACGCAGTATCCGCCGATGCGCGGGTCCGCCAGCGTCTGGTGCTGGCCGATGGCGACGTGAGGGAGCCCTCCTGGGGCCCTTACCGTAGCGCGCATTAATGTTAATATTCCGCTGCGTTGAACCCCTCATCGGCTTAGGAGCCACAAAAGGTATTGCCATGAACAAGACCACCCGAGTTCTGCTTGTCTCTCTGTTGTCCGTGGCCGCCCTGGCCGGTTGTGCGAAGAAGGTCAAGGAAACCCCGCCTGCTGCAGTCGATACCACTCCGACCGCTACGACGGCTCCGACCACTTCGGGTCTGTACGGTCCGGACGACCTCGATACCGATGCCTGCCTGCGTCAGCGCGTCGTTTACTTCGACTTCGACCAGGATTCCGTGAAGCCTGAGTTCCAGGCCATCGTTGCCTGCCACGCCAAGTACCTGCGTGACCGTCCGTCCGCACGCATCACCCTGCAGGGCAATACCGACGAGCGTGGCTCGCGCGAGTACAACCTGGGTCTGGGTGAGCGTCGTGGCAATGCCGTGAATTCGGCACTGCAGGCCAACGGTGGTTCGGCCAGCCAGCTGACCGTGGTCTCCTACGGCGAAGAGCGTCCTGTTGCCACCGGCTCCAACGAGGCAGCCTGGGCGCAGAACCGTCGCGTCGAGATCGTGTACACCGCGAAGTAATAGACGATGCGTTTTGGGTTAGTCACCCTGTTCGTCGCGGCGGCCCTCGTGGCCGCCGCGCCGGCGTATGCGCAACGGCAGAGTCTGGCCGATCGCGTCGCCGTGCTCGAGCAGCAGGCCGCCAACCCGCAGGCCAACATGGATTTGCTGAACCAGATCGAAGCTCTGCGTTCGCAAATGCGTGATCTGCAGGGCACGGTGGAACAGCTCCAGCACGACAACGATCAGCTCAAGCAGCAGATCAAGGATCAGTACCTGGATCTGGACGGTCGCCTCAATCGCCTCGAAGGCGGTGCGGCCCCCGTGTTGCCCGCGGCTTCGGGCAACAGCGTTCCTGCGGCTCCGGCCAAGCCCGGTGCGGCGGCCACTTCCGAGCGGCCGCCTTCAGTGCATGGTGATCCAGGCACGTTGGTCAGCACGGGCGATGAGCGCACCACTTATAACGTGGCTTTCGATGCGCTGAAGAACGGCAAGTACGACGATGCGTCGCAGCTGTTCCTGAGTTTCCTCGAGCTGTATCCGAATGGCGTCTACACCCCCAATGCGCTGTACTGGCTCGGGGAGAGTTACTACGCCACTCGCAATTTCCCGTTGGCCGAGGTGCAGTTCCGCGACCTCGTCAACCGTTATCCCACGCACGACAAGGCCTCCGGTGGCCTGTTGAAGCTGGGTCTCTCGCAGTATGGCGAGGGCAAGGCCAAGGATGCGCAGCAGACGCTGCAGCAGGTCATTTCGAAGTATCCCGGCAGCGATGCCGCCCGGGTGGCGCAGGATCGCCTTCAGTCCATCCAGCTCGGCCAGCAGCTGCGCTGAAGCCTTTCCCAGGCCTGCCGCCGTGGTTGCGGGCCGTATGATCCCGCCACATGACCGTCGCCGCCGCCATCCCCAGTGAGATCGTCCAGTCGCCGTTGCCGCGGCTGAAGATCACCGAGATCTTCCTATCCCTGCAGGGCGAGGCCGAGGCTGCGGGCTGGCCAACGGTATTCGTGCGCCTGACCGGTTGCCCGCTGCGCTGCCTGTACTGCGACACCGAATACGCGTTTCATGGCGGGCAGTGGCGCGATATCGACGACATCGTCGCCGAGGTGGTGGGGCACGGCGTACGTCATGTATGTGTGACCGGCGGCGAACCTCTGGCCCAGAAGCGTTGCCTGGCGCTGCTGCAGAAGCTGTGCGATGCGGGCCTGGATGTGTCCCTGGAAACCTCTGGCGCGCTGGACGTCTCGGCAGTCGATGCGCGGGTATCGCGGGTCGTGGACATCAAGACGCCGGGATCCGGCGAGGTCCACCGCAACCGCTGGGACAACCTGCCGCTGCTGACCGCGCGTGACCAGATCAAGTTCGTGCTGTGTGGCCGCGCCGACTACGAATGGGCGCGAGGGATCGTGCGCGAGCATGCGCTGTCCGCGCGCTGCACGGTATGGTTTTCGCCGAGCAAGAGCGAAGTGGAGCCGCGCGAGCTGGCCGACTGGATCATCGCCGACCGCCTGCCGGTGCGTTTCCAGCTGCAGTTGCATAAGCTGCTGTGGAACGACGAGCCGGGGCGCTGAGGAGCGGTGACTCGTGATTCGGAAAGCCACTCCGCCCGAATCCCCCTGTAGCCTGTAACCCATCACGGATCCCCCTGCATGCTGCGGGCAAGCACTTGCCGGGAAAGTGTGTCGGCTTCCGATGCTGTAGCTTTTGACCCATCACGAATCCCCAATCACGAATCACGGTCCTTATGAAAAAAGCAGTCGTCCTCCTCTCCGGTGGCATGGATTCGGCGGTTGTCGTCGCGATGGCGCGCGAGCAGGGCTTCGCGGTGCATGCGCTGAGCGTGCGTTACGGCCAGCGCCACACCTCCGAACTCGCGGCTGCGGCGCGGGTGTCGGAATCGCTGGGCGTGGTCGAGCACAAAGTCGTGGACGTCGATCTGCGCAGCATTGGCGGTTCGGCGCTGACCGCTGACATCGAGGTGCCCGAGGCCGGCGGTTCCGGGATTCCGGTTACCTACGTGCCGGCGCGTAACACCATCATGCTGTCGCTGGCGCTGGGCTGGGGCGAGGTGCTCGGCGCCAACGACCTGTTCTGCGGCGTCAATGCAGTGGATTACTCCGGTTATCCGGACTGCCGCCCGGAATTCGTTGCCGCCTTCGAGGCGCTCGCCAATCTGGCAACCAAGGCCGGGGTCGAGGGCGCGGGTCTGCGCGTGCATGCGCCGTTGCAATACCTGAGCAAGGCCGACATCGTGCGCGAGGGCGTGCGGCTGGGCGTGGACTTCGGGCTGACGGTGTCGTGCTACCGCGCCGACGGTGACGGACGTGCCTGCGGCCACTGCGACGCGTGCGAACTGCGCGCAGCCGGCTTTGCCGATGCTGGCGTGGCAGACCCTACGCGCTATTCGATTTCGCGTTGACACCCCCTTGGGGTAGAATGCGCACCCGGCGTGAGGCCGGGTGTTCGTTTTTGGGCCGTTAGCTCAGTCGGTAGAGCATCGGACTTTTAATCCGCTGGTCGATGGTTCGAATCCATCACGGCCCACCATCCAGAAACAGACATCCGTGACGCAAGCGGTGGATCGATTACCGCTGCATGGGCATGTTCCTCGCGATCCCAGTGTTCCCGACCCCGGCCATGTGCCGGGGTTTTTATTGGGGCGTGTACCGGCTTATGGCGTAGGACGCAGCACACCGTCGGCATCGCGCTTGAGCGGATAGGGTTGCTCAGGCAGCGGCGCGCCGGGGGCCTGTTCGATGGTGACGCCGTGTGGCCAGTCGGGTGGGGCGATCGCTATGTAGCGGGCGAAGCCGCCGGTGCCGCCTTCGGGTTTGGCGAAGCCGATCGTGATCAGTGCGCCGGCTTCGGGTACCTGGTCGAGATTGGCTACGCCTTCGGCCTGGGTGTAGTTGTGGTGCAGCAGCCAGTGCTCGCCTTCGAGGTTGTCGGTAGCGTCGGTGTCCAGCGGTTCGTGGCCGTGGAACAGGATGTGGCGCTGCAGGTGCAGGTACTTGAGCGCGTCCAGGGTGATGCCGGGGAACGGCTTGCTCGCGAAGCGCTCGGTTTCGTTCCAGCGCTTGTACCAGTCCGAGCGGATCATCACCACGGAGCCTTCGGGGATCGGGCCGTGTTTCTTTTCCCAGGCCTGGATGTCGGCGACGGTGGCGTGGTAGCCGGGATTCTTGGCGACCTTCTCGTGGATGTCGATCACCACCAGCGGACGCACCGCATAGGTGGGTGGCAGGTCGCTGATGGTCGCGCCCTTCGGATTCCAGTGTGCGGGCGGGTCGAGCTGGGTGCCGTACTGGTCGGTGGTGAGTTCGTAAGCGGTGGCGATGAAGCCGTGCTTGTCGTAGGTGAACTCGTCGCCGGGTTTGGCGTAATCGCCGAGATCGTTGCCGGCTACCGCGGGCTTGAACTTCGCCGGTGCGAAACCGGGCCAGACCGGTTGCCGTGGCGAGAATGCGTGGGTCAGGTCGATGTACTTGGCGTGCTTGAGCGTCTGCTCGTAGGTGTTCCACAGCGAGAGATCGGTAGCGCTTGCGGTGAATGGGATCGGCGCGAGCAGCAGGGCAAGGGCGAGCAGAGCGTTGCGGTGGGACGTAGGCATGGACGACGGCACCGTGTGGTGGGGATCGGTCCATGGTAATCGGCTGCCAAGGGGGCGCAGAGTTGGGGCTACGCATGTATCGACATGCCGGGCGTGGAGGCCGCGCAGCGGCGTGCTGGTGGGAGGTGCAGGTCGCGGAAGGCGGCTCTTTTCGGTGCTTCGCGCGACCTTCTACCGAGGTTGATTGGGCTTGTTGTGAAAGAGGGTCACGCATTAGCGAGCGTGAGTAGGGTTTGCTCTGTCGGAGTCTGGATTTGATCTAGATCGGCCCCGCCGCTGCAAGCGTACCCAGCCAATGCCGCAGCGCCTCGCGATGGCTGGCCGATACGGTCAGGAAGCGTACGCCGGCCCAGCTTTGTCCCGGTGTGCTGGCCGGGCTGCTCCACAGCAGATGCGCGCCGACGTCGATGGCCGCGCCGTGACTGGGCTGGAACTGCAATTGATACAGCGCATCTTCGACCAGCTCCGCATGGGCGATGAGCAGCATGCCGCTCTCGGAGATGTTGGCGATGCGGCCGATCGCATTTCCGGTCATGGTGTCGACCACCGTCACCGGTTGCGCGACCGGATAACGCTCGGCGCGGCGCGATTCCCTCTGGCTCATGGGCGGGCTTCTCCGTCGAGGCGGGACATGGTGTCGAGCACGGTCTGCCAGACGCGATCGAGTGGCCGATTGCGGTCTTCAGTGAGTGTGCGGGCGCGGCCCTGGGCCATCAGTCGCGCCAGGCTGTCCAGCGATTGCTCGCCGCTGCGCTGACCCCGCGGATTGACCAGCAGGGCGTGGTCGCTGTCTGCGCTGTACCAGGACAGCCGGCGGCGGAGGACGCCCTGCTGCGGTGAGTTCTGGGCTATCTCGAACCAGGTGCCGTGGGGCAGGGTGCGCAGGTGGTCGAAGCACTCTTGCTCCGTGGGCGTACGCGGTGCTGTCGGAGCCATCGGCGGGCGTTCGCCGCCCAGGCGTGCGCGCTCCTGCAGCAATGTGGCCGGCTCGGCGTGGATCTCGGCGCCGGCCAGGCGAAGCGCGATCGCCTGCGCTTCTTCCTCGTGATAACCGATCTGGCGCAGCGCCTGGTCGATCCGATCCGGGAGTTGCGGATCGTGCGCGGCGCCGGCTGGCGCAGTGGCGGCAGCGACGATCTCCCGGGTGATCTGCAGCAGTTCGCCCCAGGTATCCGAGTTCTCGCGCTGGCGCAGTTGAGCGAGGGTCAGCACGTCGGTCCAGGCCTGGTCGAGCAGGCTGCGTCCGGCCGGTGGCAACGGCCGCTCATGCAGTGCGTCATCGATGATGGTGGAGGCACGCTGCCGGGCGATTTCCAGCCGCTGCCGGCCGCGGGCGGCCTCGATCTGGCGACGCTCGGTCAGGTCGGCCTTGTGCGCGGCGGCCTGCAGATGGCGCTGCACGGCGCGGTTGGCCTGCTCGAATACGTTTTCGTCGCCCTGGTAATGCCGGGCCACGTGTTCGACCGCGAGATGCAGCAGCGGCAGCAACTGCGGATCCTGTTCTTCCTCGAGATGCCAATGGGCGCCAGCCTCGGCGACCGCATCCAGCAGGCCGCGTGCGGGATGTTGCGGACGCAGGAAGAACTGGCGGTCGCGCAGCGCGACCTGCGCCAGCGGCAGTTGCAGGTGCGCCAGCAAGGCCGTGGCCGGCGCGCCCGGGCGGACCTCGCGACGCAACTCCGCGTACAGCTGTTCCAGCAGTACCAGGGCGTCGGCATCGGCCGCGGCGAGTTCGGGTTGCGGGCCGTGCTGCGGACGCAGGCGTTCCAGCAGGGCCTGCTGGAGTGCCTTCAGGTCCTGCGGGCGCGCGCTCGCGGATGGTGTGGCCTGCAGGTCTTGCAGCGCCGCCAGCAGGTCCGCGGTCGGCACTCGTTCGCGTGGGCTTTCCTGCGCTGCGGGTGCGGTCCAGGCCGGTGGCATCGACGGTGCGGGCCGGTCGGTCCTGGGGCGTTCGCCGCCGGTGCGTGGTGCCACTTGCTCGTTGCGCACGCGTCGCGGGATGAACACCAGGCCCGGCAGCACGCCTTCGGCTTCCAGCATCAGATTGAGCGCATCGAGCAGCCTGGGATAGTCGGTCAATACATGCCGATCGAAGATGTTCCACAGCAGCAATTGCGAAGGGCGGCTCAGTTGCAGCGCCGGCATCGCTTCGCGCAGGGCATCGCAAAGCGACTGCGGGCCTGCCGGAACGCGTGACAGTTCGAACGCCGGTGACCCGGCAAGCACGCCGAAGCGCTGGCCGAGCAGCAGCAGCGGCATGCTGGAACGGGTTTCGTGCCGGCGCACGATGTCGGTGAGGACGATCTCCTGGTCCATCTGCGCGTCTTCGACCAGCGACAGGACTTGATAGTCGATGTGCTGCGGGCTGGCGAAGCTCGCGTCGCCAAGACGCGGCTGACGAAGCTGGGTCAACTGGGCTTCCAACGTTGCCAGCAGCGACGGCAGCAGTTGGGTGTTGCGTTGGCGCAGCGCGTGCAGGTCGGCGATCCGTTCGGACTGCATGCCGTGGTGGCGTGCGGTTTCGATCAGCTCGATCATCTGCCGTTCGAGCTCGACCAGCATCATGCCGACGCGTGGTTTCAGCTCGTCGGCGACGCTGGCGAAATAGCCTTGGATGATGCGTGCGACCCGCGGCGGCAGCGCGGCGGGGGCGAGAGCTGTCGGCGAGAAGGCCGACGAATTTGACGGGGGCATGGACATGCGGACGGGTGCGGATTCTGCCTGTCGCCTTGCGGCATCGGATTGACCCCGGTACATCCCCGCCGCAATTCTAAAGCCATCCGCCCCGGGCCGCCATGGCGGCACGGGGCGTGTTTGTCGCGCCTTACCAAGACATCGGCATGCCGATGATGTGTGATTTGAGGAAAACGCCGGGAGTGGTGAAGGGCTGCGTCAATGCTTTGGCGCTGCCCGTCGCTGTACTCAGGCGGCGCTTGCGTGGCTGCGCGGGCGCATGACCTGGCGGATCGCATGCAGCAGCTGTTCGGGGGTATAGGGTTTTTCGAGGAAGGGCACCCCGTCGGGCAGGATGTCCTCGACGTACTCCAAGGGTTGCCCGGAGGTCAGCAGCACGGGGAGGTTGAACGGTGCGCGCTGGGCCAGCAGTGCCAGATCGACGCCGGTCATCGGGCCGGGGAAATGGATGTCGGCGAATACCACATCGATGAGCGGCTCGCGGCGGATCAGTTCGATCGCGGTTTCCACCGTGTCTGCGCCATGGCAGATGAAACCGTAGCTTTCGAGCACCAGGCAGCTCAGGTGGCGGGTGCCTTCGCCGTCCTCGGCGACGAGGACGACGGGGTGATCGGTGGCGGTACGCATGACGGCTCCCGGGTGCGTGAGCCGCATTGTGTTGGAGTGGGCGGTGAAACAGCCGTCAAATAAGCAGGCGGCTCGTGCCCGGCGCCGTTGTTACCAGATCGGGCCGCCACCGTAGCGGCCGCGTCCGTAGTACCCGGGGCCATCCATGCGGCCGACGCTGATGCTGATGCCCACTTCGTGAGCGTTGCCGTCATCGTCGTAGTAGGTCTTGCAGCTATTCAGATTGGCGCTCTGCCAGTTGCTGTTGCCGCCACGGTTGGAATAACCGAAGCCGGTGCTGACGCTACCGTGCAGATCGCCCTTGCACTGCTCGGCGCGCGCGGCGATCGCCTGCTGCGCACGCACGGTGGCCGAGGCCGACTTGCCGCTGGTGTCGCCGTAGAAGGTGCCGGGCGGATCCTTGGAGTAGCTGGGGTCGCCCTTGTACTGGATCGGGTCCTTGGGCACGCTCAGGTCGAGCGCGGCGGCGGAGGTGGCGTCAGTGGTGCTGGTGTCGGCGCTGGTGCTGCCGGTTTCCTGGGCCATCGCGCTGGTGCAGACAAGCAGGGCGCCGAGCAGGGGAAGAGTACGTTTCATGGGCGAGGCTCTCGGAAAGACGGGCGTCCGTGTCTGGGGCGTACTGATGAAACTAGCAACGCCAGATTGAATGAGCGCTGTCGATTTCCTGGATTTTTCTTGCGGGGGTGACATGGGTGACACCCTAACCCTGCTCGCGGACGATTTCGACCAGTTGCTGGCCGTAGCGCGCCAATTTGCCGCCGCCAATGCCGCCGACGCGGGCCAATTCATCCAGGCTGCCCGGGCGCTGTTCGGCGATGTTGCGCAAGGTGCTGTCGTGGAAGATCACGAAGGCGGGCACGTTCTGCTCCTTGGCCAGTTGCGCGCGCAGGCCGCGCAACGCATTGAACAGGCCCAGATCCTCGGTCTGCACCGGCAGTCCGGTGCGCGGAGTGCTGCTGCGCTCGCGCTCGCGGGTGGCGGTCTGGTCGCGCCGCATCATCACCTGGCGTTGACCTTTGAGCACCTGCCGGCTGGCGTCGGTCAGGCGCAGGCCACCGTGGCCCTCGCTGTCCACCTCCAGCAGGCTGGCGGCGACCAGTTGGCGGAACACGCTGCGCCAGGCGCGCGAGTCCAGGTCGCGGCCGATGCCGTAGGTGCTGAGCTTGTCGTGGCCGAACTGGCGGATCTTGTCGGTCTCGCCGCCGCGCAGGATGTCGATCAGCTGGCCGACGCCGAAGCGCTGGCCGCTGCGATAGACGCAGCTGAGCGCCTTCTGCGCCGGGACGGTCGCGTCCCAGGATGCGGCCGGGGTCAGGCAGTTGTCGCAGTTGCCGCAGGCGTTCGGGTAGGTCTCACCGAAGCCGGCCAGCAGGATCTGGCGGCGGCACTGCATCGATTCGCAGTAGCCGAGCAGGTGGTCGAGCTTGGCGCGTTCCAGCCGCTTGCGCTCTTCCTGGGCTTCACCCTGCTCGATCATCTGCTTGAGCAGCACCACATCGCCCAGGCCGTAGCATAGCCATGCCTCGGAGGCCTCACCATCGCGGCCGGCGCGGCCGGTCTCCTGGTAGTAGCCCTCCATCGATTTGGGCAGATCGACGTGGGCAACGAAGCGCACGTCCGGCTTGTCGATGCCCATGCCGAAGGCGATCGTGGCACACATCACGATGCCGTCCTCGCGCAGGAAGCGGCGCTGGTTCTGCGCGCGCACCTCGGCCGGCAGGCCGGCGTGATAGGGCAGTGCGGTGTAACCCTGCGCAGCCAGGTGCTCGGCGGTCTCTTCGACCTTGCGCCGCGACATCGCGTAGACGATGCCGGCCTCGCCACGATGGCGCGACATGAAATCCAGCAGCTGCCGGCGCGCGTTGTCCTTCTGCACCACGGTGTAGCGGATGTTGGGACGGTCGAACGAGCTGACGAAGTGCTCGGCGTGGACCAGATCCAGGCGCTCGGCGATCTCGCGCTGGGTCGGCGGGTCGGCGGTCGCGGTCAGCGCGATGCGCGGAATCTGCGGCCAGCGCTCGTGCAGCACGGTGAGCTGGCGGTATTCCGGGCGGAAATCGTGGCCCCATTGCGAGACGCAGTGGGCCTCGTCGATCGCGAACAGGGCGATCCGGCTGCGCTCGATCAGCGACAGGAAGCGCGGGGTGAGCAGGCGTTCGGGGGCGACGTAGAGCAGGTCCAGCTCGCCGGTCTGCAGCGCGCGCTCCACGCGCTGGGCGTTCTCGGCGTCGAGGGTGGAGTTGAGGAATTCGGCGCGCACGCCGAGCTGACGCAGCGCCTCGACCTGGTCCTGCATCAGCGCGATCAACGGCGAGACGATGATGCCGGTGCCTTCGCGCAGCAGCGCCGGCACCTGGTAGCACAGCGACTTGCCGCCGCCGGTGGGCATCAATACCAGCGCGTCGTTGCCGGCGGCGACGTGCTCGACGATGGCCTGCTGCGGGCCGCGGAAGTCGTCGTAACCGAAGACGCGCTTCAGCAGTTCATGGGCGGGGGAGGACATGCGCTATTGAATCCCCGCATGTGGATGTGCGGGCTCTTGCGAGGGATGAGCCATAGGATACCGCGCCGCGCCTGGACGGCCGTCCGTGGTGATGGCGGTGTGCTATCGGGTAAGTGCGGGGGCGGCTGTGGGGATTGGGAGGTCCGGCGGTGATCTTGTTGGTGATCCTGCAGGAGGGACTTCAGTCCCGACGCCTTACCGGTAACGCCCGTCGGGACTGAAGTCCCTCCCACGGAGGGCGCTGGCACTGCAAGTGGGCCGCATGCTGGTCGAACGCCCCTGGGTCCCCGCCTTCGCGGGGACGACGGTAGAGATTTCAACGCGTTGGCCTGAGCACGTGCGCCGGCGTTGTTCCAGACGAAGGTCCCCTTTGGCTCAGTCCAGGAGCCCCCTTGAGTCAAGGGGGCGCGCCGACAGGCGCGGGGTTGTGGCCGGCGATTGAGCGGGGGCCCAAGGTTTCGCCGCAGGCGCAACCTTGGGCAAACCCGCAGGGGCGAAGCCCGGGGGGTTTACTGCAGCAGCGAACGCAACATCCACGCGTACTTCTCGTGGGTCTGCAGGCGCTGGGTCAGCAGGTCGGCGGTGGGGTCGTCGCCGGCCTTGTCGGCGGCGCTCAGCACCTTGCGCGCGGTGCGGCACACCGCTTCGTTGCCTGAGACCAGTTGGCGTACCATCTCGCGCCAGTCGGCGCTGTCGCTCAGGCCCGGCTCTTCCGGGATCGAGGTCAGCGACAGGTATTCCTTGTACGAGCCCGGTGCGTTGTAGCCCAGGGCGCGGATGCGCTCGGCGACGTCGTCCAGCGCGGCCCACTGCTCGGTGTACTGCGTCTCGAACATGAGGTGCAGCGAGTTGAACATCGCGCCGGTCACGTTCCAGTGGAAGTTGTGGGTCTTCAGGTACAGGGTGAACGCGTCGGCCATGTAGTGCGACAGGCCGTCGGCGATCTTCTTGCGATCACCGCCCTTGATCCCGATATCGATGTTCGGCGCAGACGCGGCCGCCTCGGCCAGGGTCTTGGTAGCGCTCTTCTTGGCGGTCTTGGCGGTGCTCTTGGTCTTGGCTTTGGCCATGGGGGTTCTCCTTGCTGCGTGATTGGGCCTCACAATAGGCCCGATATACGATTTATTGAAATTCAATATTCTTGGTCTAACGATTGATGTCTTCTATTGAATCCGATTACAGCGTCAGGCTTCGTGAAGGCCGGGCGCTGATCGAAGGTGGGTTGAGCCGTGATCGAGGGCGCCTGCTCGGGCTGTGGGCGCGCTGGCGCGACCAGCCGGGCAACGCGAAGCTGCGCGAGGCGTTCGAGCAGGCCGCGCAGGCCTCCGCCGCCAGGTACGAGGTGCGGGCGCAGGCGCAACCGGCGATCACGCTGGACGAGCAGTTGCCGATCGCGCGCGAGGCTGAGCAGATCATCGAAGCGATCCGTGCGCACCCGGTGGTGGTGATCGCCGGCGAGACCGGTTCGGGCAAGACCACGCAGCTGCCGAAGTTGTGTCTGGCGGCCGGGCGCGGCATCGCCGGGATGATCGGCTGCACCCAGCCGCGCCGGATCGCCGCGCGCGCGGTGGCCACGCGCGTGGCCGAGGAACTGAAGTCGCCGTTGGGCACGATCGTGGGTTACCAGGTGCGCTTCACCGACAGGGTCGGCGATGCCTCGCGGATCAAGTTCATGACCGACGGCATCCTGTTGGCGGAAATCGCCAGCGATCGCTGGCTGTCGGCGTACGACACGATCATCGTCGACGAGGCGCACGAGCGCAGCCTCAACATCGATTTCCTGCTCGGCTATCTCAAGCAGTTGTTGAAGAAGCGTCCGGACCTGAAGCTGATCGTCACCTCGGCGACGATCGATACGGCACGTTTCTCGCAGCACTTCGACGATGCGCCGGTGATCAGCGTGGAAGGTCGGACCTTTCCGGTGGAGGTGCGCTATCGGCCGGTGGAGCCGGGAATGGAGAATGGAGATTCGGGAGCCGCGAAAGCGCGAGATGGCGAACGTTCGCCGTCATCTGCCGCTCCCATTCCCGATTCCCGATCCTCCATTCCCGGTTTCACCATCAACGATGCGATCGTCGCGGCGATCGACGAAATCACCCGCATCGATCCGCGGGGCGACGTGCTGGTGTTTCTGCCGGGCGAACGCGAGATCCGCGACGCTCATCATTCGCTGGAACGACGCAAGTACCGAGAGACCGAGGTGCTGCCGCTGTACGCGCGGCTGTCGGTGGCCGATCAGGATCGGGTGTTCAATCCGGGGCCGAGGCGCCGGCTGGTGCTGGCGACCAATGTCGCCGAAACCTCGCTGACGGTGCCGCGGATCCGCTATGTGGTCGATCCCGGCTACGCGCGGGTGAAGCGTTACAGCCCGCGCCAGAAGCTGGATCGCCTGCATATCGAGCCGATCAGCCAGGCCAGCGCCAACCAGCGCACCGGCCGCTGCGGGCGCATCGCCGAGGGCATCTGCTATCGGCTGTATGCCGAAGCGGATTTCCAGGCGCGGCCGGCGTTCACCGATCCGGAAATCCGGCGCTCTTCGCTAGCGGGCGTGATCCTGCGCATGCTGCAGCTCGGGTTGGGCCGGATCGAGGATTTCCCGTTCCTGGAGTCGCCGGACGAGCGTGCGATCGCCGACGGCTGGCAGCAACTGGTCGAGCTGGGCGCGGTCGATGGCGAGCGCAGGCTCACCGTGACCGGCAAGCAGATGGCGCGATTGCCGGTGGACGTCAAGCTGGCGCGGATGCTGGTCGCCGCGCACAGGCAGGGCTGTCTGCGCGAGATGACGGTGATCGCCGCGTTTCTGGGTATCCAGGATCCGCGCGAGCGACCGCCGGAAGCACGCGAGGCCGCCGACAACGCGCATGCGAAATTTGCCGATGCGCGTTCGGAATTCGTCGGCATCCTGCGGTTGTGGGAGGGCTACCGGCAGGCGCACGAAGATCTGACCCAGTCGAAGCTGCGCGATTGGTGCGAGCGGAATTTCCTCGGGTTCCTGCGCATGCGCGAGTGGCGCGAGCTGCATCGGCAGTTGCGGCTGTTGTGCGAGGAGCTGGGCTGGGACGATGCCGGCGCGGATGCCGCAGTCTCGGCCGGCAAGTCGCGTCGCGGTGGAGCGGAGGCAAAGGCGGATGCGCCGCGTCAGGCCGCCACCTCAGCGAGTTCGGGATTGCTGCAGGCGCTGTTGGCGGGAACTGCCGAGCCCGGCCAGGGCGAGGGCAGCGGCAATCGTCCGACCCGTGGCGAGCTGCATCGCGCCGCACGTCTGGCGCGCGAAGGCAAGGCTATGCCGGCGCAACCTGTGGGAGGGACTTCAGTCCCGACGGGCGTTACCGGTGAAGCCCCCTCGGGACTGAAGTCCCTCCCACAGGTCCCGCGCATCAGCGAACGCGAGCGTGCTGCCGCCTATCAGGCGCTGCATCGCGCGCTGCTGGCCGGCTTGCCGACGCAGATCGGGCATCGCACCGAGAAAAGCGACTTCCAGGCACCGCGTCAGCGACGCTTCCTGCTGTTTCCCGGTTCGGCGCTGGCGAAGAAACCACCGCCGTGGGTGCTCGCCGCGACGCTGCTGGATACGCAGAAGGTGTGGGGCCTGACCAATGCCGCGATCGAGCCGGATTGGGCGATCGCCGAACTGGGGCATCTGCTGCTGCGCAAGCACTTCGATCCGCATTGGTCGCGCGCGCAGGGGCAGGTGGTGGCGTCCGAGCAGATCAGCCTGTTCGGGCTGGTGCTGGCGCCGAAGAAGCCGGTGCATTACGGCCGCATCGATCCGGTCGCTTCGCACGACATCTTCGTGCGTCAGGCACTGGTGACCGGCGAGATCAACACCCGTGCCGGTTTTGTCGCCGACAACCTGAAAGTGCTGGAGCAGGCGCACGAGGAAGAAGCCAAGCTGCGTCGCGCCGGGCTGGTGGCCGACGAGGGCTGGCAGGCGCGCTGGTATCTGGACCGGGTGCCTTCTGAGATCCATTCCGCCAGCGCGCTGGATGCGTGGTGGAAGGTGCTGCCCGAGGACAAGCGTCGTGGCCTGCACTGGTCGCTGGTCGATCTGCTGCCTGGCGAGGGCAGTGAGGAAGATCGCTACCCGAAATATTTCGCGCTCGGCGATGCGCGGTTGGCGCTGCACTACAAGTTCGAGCCGGGCGCCGTGGACGACGGCGTGACCCTGGAAGTACCGGTGCACCTGCTCAACGCGCTCGATCCGGCGCGCTTGTCGTGGCTGGCGCCGGGCTTTGTCGCCGACAAGTCGTCGGCGCTGATCCGTTCGTTGCCGAAGGCGATGCGACGCAACTACGTGCCGGCGCCGGATTTTGGTCGCGCGTTCTTCGAGGCGTTCCAGCAGCCATCGGCGGACGATATCCGTGGCGAGCTTGCGCGGTTTCTCAGCAAGGCTACCGGCGTGCAGGTTGCGGCGCTCGACTTCGACGAGACGGCGCTGGAGCCGCACCTGCGCATGAATCTGCGTCTGCGCGACGAGGGCGGCCAGGTGCTGGCCGAGTCGCGTGAGCTGGACACGTTGCGCGCGCGTTTCGGCGAGCGCGCCGGGCGTGCGTTCGCGGTGCGTGCAGGGCGCGAGATGGCGGTGGAGGGATTGCGCGAGTTCCCGGCGCAGGCCATTCCCGAGCAGGTACCGGGCGAGGCTGGCGTGCCGGCTTACCCGGCCTTGGTGGATGCGGGCGAGACCGCCGCGCTGCGGATCTTTGCCGATCGCAGCGAGGCATTCGAAGCGCATCCGCGGGGCGTGCGCCGGCTGCTGGAGATTGCGCTGGCCGAGAAGGTCAAGCAGGCGCGCAAGCAGTTGCCGGTGTCGCCGAAAACCGGGTTGCTGTACGCGGCGATCGAGTCGCAGGAGCGGCTGCGCGGCGATCTGGTCGATGCGGCGATGAACGCGGTGCTGGCCGAGGGCCTGGATGCGATCCGTGACCGCGCCACCTTCGAGCGCCGCCGCGAGGATGCCGGCAAGCGCCTGTTCGGCGAGGCGATGGAGCGGTTGAAGCTGGCCGAGTCGATTCTGACGCTGGTCGGCGAACTGAAACCGCTGCTGGAAGCGCCGCTGATGGGCTGGGCGCGCGGCAACCTGGATGACATGGAACGGCAGTTGGCCGGACTGGTGCATGCGGGCTTCCTGCGCGACACCCCGGCCGATGCGCTGGCGCAGTACCCGCGCTACCTCAAGGCGATGGTCCTGCGCACCGAACGCGCCAAGCGCGATCCATCACGCGATCAGCAACGGATGCTGGAGATCAAGCCGTTCCTGGATGCGCTGGACGATGCCGCCGCGCAAGGTCGGCAGTCGCGGCCGCAGTGGCAGGCGCTGCGCT
Source organism: Pseudomonas sp. GW821-FHT07E12 (assembly GCF_058986605.1). NCBI lineage: Bacteria > Pseudomonadati > Pseudomonadota > Gammaproteobacteria > Pseudomonadales > Pseudomonadaceae > Pseudomonas > Pseudomonas sp. GW821-FHT07E12. Next base: position 31,538 of record NZ_JBYSVX010000042.1, read on the forward strand.
GGGACATCGAGGAGCTGCGGGTGTCCACATTCGCGCAGGAACTGGGGGCGAAGTCGGGCATCTCGCCGAAGAAACTGGCGCAGCGGGCGGCTGCATTGCAGGAGCGCTGACCCCCGATCTGGTAGGACGGAGCTTGCTCCGCTGCTCGTGCTCTGCCGCCTGTCACCCCAGCGCAGAAGCAGCGGAGCAAGCTCCGCTCCACGCAATGGCGGCTCAGCTATCGCCGTCGCTGTCCTCGACCCGCTCGCCCATCATCTCGCGCTGGCGCTTGTCTAGTTCCTCGGCATAACGCTTGCGCACGAACGCTTCCGACAGCACGCCGAGCAAATGCCCTTCGGCATCGACCACCGCCATTTCATCGCTCTGGGTCTCGTCGAAGCGGCGTATCACCGTCAGCACGTCGGTATCGGGTGACAGCGCCACCTCGCGGTTGTCGACGAACGCCGCCACGGTTGCGTCGGCCTTGACGCCGTCGGCGTAGACCCGTGCCACCGGCACGATGCCGGCGTAGCGCTGTTCCGCGTCCAGCAACGCCACGCGCGTATCCGAGCCGAGCGGAAAGCGGCGGCGGAATTCCTCGACACTGGCATCGGCGGCGATCGTGCCGGTGCCCTTGCGCATCATCCGGCCGGCGCTGAGGGTGTGTACCCAACCGACGTCGCGCGCGCTGGTGATCGTGCCGCCGCGCAGTTGCAGGCGCCAGGTCGAGAACGAATAGCCGAACGCCTGCCGCACCACGGTATTGGCAACCAGCACCGCCGCCATCACGGCGCTGGCCAGTACGAAATCGTGGGTGCCTTCCAACACCAGCATCGCCATCGTCATCGGTGCGCCGACCACCGCCGCCGCCAATGCCGCCATGCCGGCCAGCGCGGCGCCGGTGCTGTCCACCACGTCGCCGCCCGCGGCGTGGTTGATCAAGCCGGCGAACAGCGCACCCACCAGCGTGCCCATGAACAATGAAGCGAAGAACAGGCCACCACGGAAGCCGAAGCCGAGCGAAATGCCCGAGGCCAGGCATTTGGCCAGCAACAGGCCGCCGATCCACAGCAGCGGCAGGTGCGTGGTGAGGTCCACGTGCAGTGCGCCGTGGCCGGAAGAAAGCACTTGCGGCGTTGCCATCGCCAGCGGGATCAGCAGCAATCCGCCGACCACCGGCCGGCCCCAGCTCGGCAGCGGGCTGCGGTTGACCCGTTGCTCGATGCCGGTGACCAGGCGCATCACCACGATGCCGACCAGCGCGCAGACCAGGCCGAGCACGGCGAATATCGCGTAGTCGCGCGGATGCAGGCTGACTTCGGAAGCGGCCGGCAGCATGTAGGGCGACACACCGGCGGCCTGGGCGATGAAACTGCCGGCCAGCGCGGCCACGGCCACCGGTGCCAGCGCCGAGGGCGTGTAGGCGCCGATCACGATCTCGAACGCATAGAACGCCCCGGCCAGCGGCGCGCCGAATGCGGCGGCGATCGCGCCGGCGGCACCGGCACCGACCAGCGTGCGCATATCCGAGCGCCGCAATCGCAGCGCCCTGGCCAGCTGCGAGCCGCTGCCCGCACCCATCTGGGTGTAGGCCGCTTCCAGCCCGACCGAGGCACCGAAACCGTTCGACAGCAGCGTCTGCAGCGAGACGATCAGGTTGTCGCGCATCGACATGCGGCCGCCGTGCAGCGCATTGGCTTCGACCGCATCGAGCAGGCGGCGCTTGCGCAGGGTCGCGGCCAGGCTGACCAGCCCGACCAGCAGCCCGCCGATCGGCAGTGCCAGCAGTGCGACGAAGCTCAACCGCGCGCTGGAACTCAGCCGCGTGTCCTCGTCCAGGCCATACAGCCAGCTTTGCAGCCCGTGTGCCAGCCCGCTCTGCAGCAGGGTGAGCAGGCCGGCGACCAGGCCGGCCAGCAGCGCGAGCACGATGAGCCAGCCTTCACCGCTGCGCATCCGCCGGCGTATCGCCTGCAGCACGCGCTGTAGCCAGCCGACCGGCGTTTTCATCGTCGTGGCGTTACTTGATGCGCCGGACCTTGGCCTGGGTGTTGTAGTTGCCGACCTGCAGGTACCACGCACCGACCAGGCCCGGCTTGATCTTCACCTGCGGCGATTGCAGGCGTACCCCGGACAGGCTGGCCGACTCGACCTGCTCCCATTCCTGGCCATTGGCGAGCACGAACTTCTTGCCCTTGCCGAAACCATCGAAGTCGCCGACCAGCGTGCTCTCGATCGGCTCCTTGCTGCCGAAATCGAAGAAGCCACGGTTCTTGACGATCACTTCCTGGCGGCCTTCCTCCTTGGCCTGTTCCATTGCGATCTCGGTTTCCTTGCGGACCTTGCCGTGCAGCCAGTCGTTGAGCGCGGCCAGTTCGGTCGGGCTGAGCTTATCCAGGCCGGCGGCCTTGAACTCACTGGCCGACATCTGGGTTTGCAGGTCACCCGAGACCACGCGCTGGGCGCTTGCGGGAGCGACGGTGAGCGCCAGGGCCAGGCACAGGGCGGCGGGAAGGACGCGCGGGATCGGCATCGGAGTGGTTCCAGAAGTAAGGACGCCGTTAGTGTAGTCGTTGAGGCGTCGGGCTCAATCGAGCGATGGCTGCGGCCGGCATCGTGTGCTGTTCGTGATGGCGCGAGCGCGTTAACGTAGGTGTCATCTTCGATGGCCGGCTTCCCGCAGTGACGCTTTCTTCCTCCCATGGCATGGATGCCCTGTTGCAGCGCCCGACCGCCTCCGTCCTGGCGCCGGAGCTGCGCGAGGCGTTGGCACGAACCTGGCAGGCACGTCCGTCCGCTGCCGCCGAGCCACCGGTAGCCTGGTCGGTACTGGCCGATACGCTCGATGCACTGGCACTGCTCTCGGCCGACGAGGCCACGCTGCTGGCGGCGTTGTTGTTCGACCTGCCGCCGTTGCGTGCGAAGTCGGCCGAGTTGCCTTGGCCGGAGCCGCAGCGCCGGATCGCGGTGGATGGCCTGCTCGACGGCCAGGACGCTGCCGATCAGGTCTGGGCACTGCACGCTGGCCGCGACGCCGGCCGCAACAGTGAGGGCCTGCGCCGGCTGCTGCTGGCGATCATCCATGATCTGCGCGTCGTGCCGATCCTGCTCGCCCGCCAGTTGGCGAAGATGCGTGCCGCCACCGAGCTGCCGGACGAACAGCGTCGCGCGCTGGCCCAGCTCACCCGCGACATCCACGCGCCGCTGGCGAACCGGCTCGGCATCTGGCAGTTGAAGTGGGAGCTGGAGGATCTGGCGTTCCGCTATCTGGAGCCGGATACCTATCGTCACATCGCACGCGAAGTCGATGAGACCCGCGTCGAGCGCGAGCACTACATCGAGGCGGTCAAGCACCAGCTTTCGCAATCGCTGGCCGAGCAGGACCTGAAGGCCGAGGTCAGCGGCCGCCCAAAGCACATCTACAGCATCTGGCGGAAGATGCAGAAGAAGCGGCTGGCCTACGACCAGCTCTATGACATCCGCGCGGTGCGGGTGATGGTCGACAGCGTCGCCGACTGCTATGCCGCGCTCGGCGTGGTGCATGCGCTGTGGGCGCCGGTGCCGAGCGAGTTCGACGACTACATCGCCCGGCCCAAGGCCAACGACTACCGCTCGCTGCACACCGCGGTGATCGGCCCGGAAGGGCGCACCATCGAGATCCAGATCCGCACCCACGAGATGCACCAGCAGGCCGAGCTGGGCGTGGCCGCGCACTGGAAGTACAAGGAGGGCGGACGCGGCTCGGAGAAGGCGTTCGAGCGCAAGATCACCTGGATGCGGCAACTGCTGGAACAGTCGCAGGAAGGCGAGCAGGCCGGATTGGCCAGCGCGCTGGACGCCGAGCTGGTCGAGGATCGCGTCTACGCGCTGACGCCCAAGGGCGAGGTGATCGATCTGCCGCAGGGCGCCACGCCGCTGGACTTCGCCTATCACGTGCACACGATGGTCGGGCACCGTTGCCGTGGTGCCAAGGTCAACAACCGGATCGTGCCGTTGACCTATCGCCTGCGCAGCGGCGACCGGGTCGAGGTGATGACGGCCAAGGAGCCCGATCCGCGTCGCGACTGGTTGTTGCCGGCCAACGGTTTCCTGGCCAGCGGGCGTTCGCGCGACAAGGTGCGCGCCTGGTTCCACAAGCTCGATCGCGTGCGCAACGTGCAGGCCGGCAAGGAATTGCTGGATCGCGAACTGCGCCGGCTCGGTCTGCTGCAGGCGGACCTGGCGCCGATGGCGAAGAAGTTCCACGCCGACAGCGTGGAGGATCTGTACATCCAGGTGGCGCTGGGCGACACCGGCCCCAACCAGATCAGTCGCGCGCTGCTGGAAGCCGAGCGCGCTGCCGCGCAGCCGGCCACGCCGGCGATGCCGCGTCCGACCGCGCGTCGCAACGACCTCGGCAAGTCCAAGTTCACCGTGCAGGGCGTGGGCAACCTGCTGGTGCAATTGGCGCGCTGCTGTCAGCCGGTGGCCGGCGAGCCGATCGTCGGTTATCTCACGCGTGGCCGTGGCGTCACCGTGCATCGTGGCGACTGCGTCGCGTTGGCGCGACTGGCCGCCGCGAATCCGCAGCGGGTGTTGCCGGTGGAGTGGGGCAAGCTTGGCGGCAGCTATGAGGTGGACGTGCTGATCCGCGCGGTGGATCGGCGCTGGTTGCTGAAGGACATCACCAACCTGATTGCCCAGGAGGAGGCGCACGTGTTGGAGATCAATAGCGACAACGTGCGTGACAGTGGGCGGGCGCAGTTGCGGTTGCGCTTGAAGGTGGCCGATTACGGGCAGTTGGCTACGTTGCTGGGGAAGCTGGATGCGTTGCCTGGGGTCAATGAGGTGCGGCGGTTGGGGTAGCCGTCTGCCACCGCTTCTTGTAGGAGCGGCTTCAGCCGCGATGGGGCTCTACCCTTGATGTCGTGAGTGCCGTGAGTCTTGTGGGTTCGTGGGGTTGTGGGAGGGACTTCAGTCCCGACGAGCTTTCCCGGCGATACTTCGGTTTGCCAATTGAAGCAACGGTAACGGCAACCGCAATCTCTCTACCGTCGTCCCCGCGAAGGCGGGGACCCAGCGACTTCCACGTTATCTCCCTACCGGCATCCCCGCGTGGGCGGGGACCCAGTAACTTCTGCGTGATCTCTCTACCGTCATCCCCGCGAAAGCGGGGATCCATGGACGTTGCTTCTAGGTTTGAGGTTGCAGTGATGGCAACAGCAACAGCCAAGGCTTTCGCTCCTTCGGAGCGAGTCACCTTTCTTTGCTCGTGCAAAGAAACGTAACCCAAAGAAACACGCCCCAGTCCTCGCGCCCTTCGCTGCGCTACGGGTGCACTGCGCCAGCGGGATTTTCTGACGCGGCATCCATGCCGCGGCAGAAAACGACGTGCATCCATGCACGTCGCCCCTGCGGGGTTTTTCCCGCTGGCTCCGTCGCTGCGGATGGGGCCCCCGGGTAAGTCAAAGTCCAAGGCAACTGCAAAGGCAAAATCACGGGCAAGGGCAACGGCAACGGCAACGCCGCGCTCTGTTGCTGGGGTTCTCGACAGCATCACCACCATGGGGGCTACCATTTGCACGTGAGCGCGTCCGGACCCGGTCGCGCATGGGAAGGGTGCTGCTGCATGCCAAGAACACTGCGAGGGGCTGGATCACGTTTGTGGTCGCCGCTCAAGTCGTGCCGGTTGTGGCGGGGCGTGGTGGTCGTGGTTTTCGGACTGGTGGTGCTGGCGTTCGTGTTCAGGCGGCCGCTTTCGGACTGGATCTGGCCGGATACGCAGATCCAGCAATTGCTTGATCGTGCGGAGATCGCGCTGAGGCAAGGGCGTCTGAGCGCGGGCGATGGCAGCGGTGCGCGTGAATTGTTCGATGCGGCACAGGCGCTGGATGCCGATCGCGACGAGGCCCGCGACGGGCTCGCCCGTACCGGTCTGGCAGCGGTGGCACAGGCGCGTGCGAGCTTGGCAGCCGGGCGTCTGGACGAAGCTGCGGCCAGGCTTTCGCTGGCGCAGACGCTGCAGGTGCCGCAGGTGCAGGTCGGGCCGCTGCTGGACCAATTGCGACAGGTGCGAGCCCACGGCGCTGGCCTCGACGTGCTGCTGGCGCAGGCCGCGCAGGCACGCAGCGAGGGGCGTCTGGATGGCACGCCGGACAGTGCGTTGCCGTTGTACCAGCAGGTACTGCAACTGGCCCCGGAGCGCACCGAGGCACTGGAGGGGCGCGAGGATGCCCTGTCCGATCTGATCCAGCAGATCTGGGCCGCACTGCGCAAGGATGATATCGCTAGCGCCGGCCCGATCCTGGCCGCGGCGCGTCGCTACGATCCGGGGCACGCCGAGCTGCCGGCAGCGCAGGCGGAGTTCAATCGTTTGCTTGAACGGCAGCGGCGCAGGGGCGAGGCACAACTGCAGCGCGGTCAGCTCGATGCCGCCGCACGCAGTTTCCAGGCGATGGCGCAGGCCCAACCAGACGACGCGCGGGCGCGTGATGACCTGTCACGGGTAGCCACGGCTCTCGCGGCGGAGGCCATTCGCGATGCTGCGGATTTCCGTTTCGACGACGCCGAGGCGGCGCTCGCGCAGGCGCGCAAGCTGGATGCGGGGAATGCAGCGATCGCGGCCGCCGGACAGGCTGTCGAACGCGCACGCGATGCTCACGATTCACGTCCACCACGGCTGTCCTCGGCCGAGCGCGAGCGCCGCCTGCGCACGTTGATACACCAGGTGGAGCGGGCCGAGACCGCGCAGGACTGGCTGACCCCGCCCGGTGCCAGCGCCTACGACAAGCTGCGCGAGGCGCAGGCAATCGCGCCGCAGGACAAGCGCGTGCTGCATGCGGTGAAGCGTATTGTCGAAGCCACGCGCGGTTGCTTCGAGGATGAATTGCGCGGCAACCGCCTGCGCGCCGCACGCGTCTGCCTGGACGCCTGGCAGGCCACTGCCGCCCGCGATGCGGAGGTGACAGCGGCACGCCGGCGTCTGGCACAGCGCTGGATTGCGGTGGGCAGCGAGCGACTGGGTGCAGGTGATGCCGGTTTCGCACGACGGGCGTTGCAGGAGGCGAGTGAACTCGATCGGGATACACCGGAACTTGCTGAGTTCCGCGAACGCGTGGACGCGGCAACATTGCATAAGCCGTTATAGGAGCGACGAAAGCCGTTCCTGGTGAATTCACGCTCTATGGTTTTGCTCGCGCAGCGTCGTTCAGGGATCCAGTTTGAGGATTGCCGGCGTCCCTGATCAGCGTAGCCAACTTGTCCGCGCTTTCAGCCCATGATGGAAAGGTGGGAAGGGATAAATCCTGACGTGCAGGAGGTGTCCGTAACCATTCGGCTACGGCAGCCGGCCAAGAGGACGGCGTATCGTTGTCCAGATAATGGGGGTAGTCGGCCATGATCTCGCGGAATACAGGCAGCGAGCGGGCTATCACAGGCAACCCATGATGTGCCGCCTCCAGTAGCGGTAGGCCATAGCCTTCCCCTTCCGAGAGCGCCAGCAGTGCGGTGCAATGGGAATACAAAGCGGAGAGTTCGCCGTCCTCGGCGTCATTGAGCCAGAACAGGCGGCGTCCAGCTTCTTCGTGCTTTGTCAGGCGCTCGGCCAGTGCTTCATCCGACCAGCCGCGTCGCGCCACCACAACCAAATTGACGTCATGCCCTGTACTCCAAAGGAACTCGCAGATGCGCAGGACATGGTCGTGACCCTTGCGTGGTTCCAGCGTGCCGACAAATAGCAAGCTAGGGCGTGCATGCAGCGCGGCATTGACCGGCGTGCGGATCTCGGAAAAGTCGACCGGCTTGTCCGCGAAGCTGGCTCCCAACGGAAAATGAGTCACCGCTGGCCTGATTCGGAATTGGTAATCAGCTGAGCCATCATCCAGCCAGGTGGACAGGTCGGCTGCTGTCGTGCCGGAAACGCAGGCAATGTTGTCGGCCAGATGCGCTACGTTATGCAGCCAGCGCTCGAACAGATCGCGCGAGTAGGGATGGAAGCGGCCGGGCATTCGGATGGGAAGCAGGTCATGGACGACGAAGCACGTGGCGACCTGGCCGCGGCGCCATTCTTGCAGGCGAGTACGGCCGGCGTTGAGGGCTTCTGGAGCCCAGTCGAGCCCGATAAACGTATCGCCAGGGTAGGCGCAGGCGATACCGTCTTCCAGGCTGATAGCTTCATCGCCGAGCAGGTGTGCAACGAAATCGCGTGCATAGCGGTATTGGCCATCGTGGAAGCGCACAGGTGCAATGCGCACCCCGGTGGGTGCTTGACGCAGCCATTCTTTCAGGATGCTGCGAGTGACGCGGTGTGTGCCGGTGCCGATATCGCCGGCAGCGATGCTGCTGACATCGATCAGCCATTGTGGAGATTCAGGTGGCGTCCGTGTCATGCAGAGAGAGAATGCGACTTGCGCCAGATCGTCGCGGCTAGGGGAGCCCGGCAAGGAGGCAAGGTCGGCGATTGCCTGATCTTCACGTGATTGGGTGAGTGCAGTGGATGACGGTGCAGCCGAATGATCGTTCCGCTCGTGGGCGAGGCGTGCATGCAACGTCTCCAGTCCCGCAAGCACGCGCTTGGCAACGGCATCCCAGGTGAAGTCGGCGGAACGGCGCAATCCGTACTCGCGCAAATCCTGAGCGAAGCTGTCATCGTTCAATACCGATGCCATGCGGGCGCAAAGATCGTTGCGATCCACAGGTGAGAAAAGCATGTCAGCGCGGCCGGCGACCTCGGGCAGGCTGGTGGCGTTGCTGCACAGCACTGGCGCGCCGCAGGCCATGGCCTCGAGTACAGGCAGTCCAAAGCCCTCCAGCAGCGAGGGGAAGACGAACAGGGCGCACTCGCTGTAGAGGGCCACAAGATCGGCGTCATCGACGCGACCGGTGAACACGATTTCGTGTGACGCCAGGCCGATGCGTTTGCATAGTTTGGACAGCTGCCTGTGGACCTCACGGTGGTCACCGACCACGACCAACTGGTGCCGATCCCGGATATCAGCAGGCAGCTGGGCGAAGGCTTCCAGTAGCGCAGAAATATTCTTGCGTGGATCCAAGCCGCCGTTGTAGAGGACATAGCGAGATCGGAGGCCCAGGCGTTCGAATAGCTCGTGCCTCCCTTCTTCATTCAGCTGAGCCGGCCGGAACATGGCGTCGACGCCGGCACCGATTACCGAGATGCGTGCAGGATCAACGCCCAGTCTCTCGACGGCGTCCTTGGCGCTCCATTCCGAAATGGAGAACAAGGCGTCTGCGTCGGCAAGGCGGTCTGCGCGACGCTGATACCACGACTTGACCAGCGTGCCGGAAAGATGGGTCTCGGGATCGTGCAGTGGGATCAAGTCGTACAGTGTCGCTGCGCTTGCTGTGCGCAGCGGCTTGGTGTCGGGCATTACGGCGTCTTCGTCGTATCCTTCGAAAACACTGTGATGCCATACGACATCCACTTTCAAACGTTCGATTTCGTATCGGAACAAACGTGAAGTCGCACGATTCAGCCAGGCGTTGGCGGTCGTGTGTTCCGACGTACCGTATGGCAATCGCAGGTAGTGGAAGCGGTCGCGCGGCACGCAAGGGCGGAATTCGGTGATCAACTCGTCGATGGCCTGATCCAGCGGCGAGCTGATCGCAAGATGCACGTCATGGCTGCCTGCATGTCGCAGCAGAGCCTTGGTTACTTCCCGCGTGTAGCGGCCAATGCCGCGATGGCGGCTCTGGGTCTGTGCACCCTGCAGGTCGAGAAGAATCCTCACGACTTGCGATCCGTACCGACCACGGCCAGCAGCTTGTTGTAGATGTCGATGGCGGCTTCGGGAAGCTGTTTCTCACCGATCTGCAACCCCGAAGGCCGATAGGACTCTGTGCTGATCCGGTTCCTGGTCCAAAGGTCCAGCGCGGGGAATGCGGCCAGCGTGCGGGTCGCCAGACGCTTGAGGAGGTTGCTGCGGGCGATAATGAGTCTGATCGACGATAGCGACATTGGATATTGGGAACCGGTATTTCAGGGGAGCAGCGTTGAAAGTTTCTCACGCGTGCTCCGCAACGAGAAATGCTGGAGCACGATCTGTTGCCCGTTGTCGGATAGCTGCTGCCAGAGTCCCGAGTCCTCGTGCGCGCGGAGTGCGGCTTCAGCGATCGTGGCTGCGTCTGTGCCGATCAGTGCATCAATGCCTGCGCGCAGGTGCATGCCCTCGGCACCGTTCGGTGTGGTGACCACGGGAAGGCCGTGGGCCATGGCCTCGCTGATTTTGCCCTTGACGCCGGCGCCGAAACGCAGCGGCGCCAGACTGACTCGGCAGGAGGACAGCAGCGGCGTGAGTGTCGGGAGATGCCCGTGGAAACTTACGCCTGGATAAGCATGCGGATCGACTCGCAGTGCTTCGGCCAGGCCCGAACCAACCAAGTGCAAGTGCGCGTGCCCGAGCTGGGAGCAGATGCGCGGAAAAATGTCCCGCAGCAACCAATCCGCGGCGTCGAGATTCGGTGGATGGCGGCCGCCGCCGACAAACATGAAGCCGGCGCGTCCTGCAAATGGCGCGATGTCTTCAACCGTTGCGTGCAGATTGGGAATTACCTCGAGGCGCGTGCTGGAAACTTGCTCTTGCAGGTAATCCTTTTCTGCCGGGCTCACTACCCATGCCATGTCGGCCAATCCGATGGCATTAAGTTCGTGTCGGCGCGTCGCGGCTGCAGCGCTACGAAGTCCAGCATTTCCGCGCAGCTCCGCCTCGCGTAGTTCGCGGAGGTGATGCAGATCCACGGTATCGAGGATGTGCAGGCAGTGTGGCAGCAGCTTGCGCAACAACGGTAGCCAAACAAGACCGAGGTGGTAACGACAGACGATTGTGGCGCAGTAGTCGTCCGGATTTTCGGTGAGCCAGTGCGGGTACGAACCCGTCCGTGGGGACGTATCGACACCGATGGTGCGTAGTTCGTCGATTTCACTCGGCGTGGGAGTGCGTCCTTCGCAATGCAGGGTTACCGCGTAACCAAGCGATACCAGCAGGCGCATCAAATTCTGGCAGCGCACAGAGCCGGAGTCGCGATCGGGTCGCGGCGGTTCTGTATCGACGATCAGGATGCGCCGGCCTGGCATGGCTCGAAGTGGCTCTGTGCCGCCATCGGCAATGCCTTGCCTGGGTGCCGGTGAGCGTGCTGGAAGCGTCGGGATGGAGCGAGGACGGACCAGCTCGGCAAGTCCACGAGAATGCAGCGCGATACGCGCTCTATGCAGCTTCGAGCGCTGCTGGCGCCACTGGAACGCTAGATAAACACGAAGGAAATCCGTCAGCGACATCTGGCCATGCTTGTGCGGAACGGGACCAACGGGCATGCAGGTTGAGCTAGACTCGCGAGAATCCCCATTCTTGCATATCCGTGGCGTACCGCGCAGAAGACGATTTCGACGAAGAGGCAGACGACATGCGGCCGGACGCACCCGACTGGCGCAACCGGCTGATCCTGTGGGGGCTTGCGGCACTGGCGCTTGCGCTGGGTTTCCTCATTCCCTACACGCTGTACCTGAACGGTCAGGTCACCCAGCGCTTCGGCGAACTGCGTTGGCAGATCCCGACCCGGGTGTATGCGCGTCCGCTGGTGCTGGCGCCGGGCAAGGCACTCGATGCCAAGACCCTCAAGACTGAACTGGATGCGGCTTCTTACCGCGATGACGGTGCCGGCAAGCTGCCCGGTACCTATCAGCAGGACGGCGGCCGGTTCGTGATCTCCAGTCGTGGCTATGTCGATGTGGACGGCCGTGTGCCGGCGCGCAGGATCGAGGTCAACGTGGCTGGCGGCAGTGTGGCTGGGTTGCGCGACAGCGCCAGCCGCAACGGCATCAATAGCGCGCGCCTGGACCCGGCGCGGATTGCCACGCTGTATGGGCAGAAGCAGGAAGAGCGCCGGCTGGTGCGGCTGGAGGAAGTGCCCGAGCTGCTGGTCACCGGCCTGCAGGCGGTCGAGGATCGCGATTTCAACTATCACCATGGCATCGACTTGAGCGGCATGGCGCGCGCGGCGTGGGTGACGCTGCGCAGCGGCGGCCACACCCGCCAGGGTGCCAGCACCCTGACCCAGCAGCTGGCGCGCAGCGGCCTGCTCGGGATCGGCAAGGAACAGACGGTCACCCGCAAGTTCAACGAGATCCTGTATGCGCTGATCATGGAGGCGCGTTACGACAAGCGCACCATCCTTGAGGCCTACCTCAACCAGGTCTATCTGGGGCAGCGTGGGGGTCAGGCGGTGCACGGCATGTCCTCCGGCGCGGAGTTCTGGTTCGGTCGCGAGCTGGGCTCGCTGACCACCGAGCAGGTGGCGTTGCTGATCGGTCTGGTGAAGGGGCCGTCCTACTACGATCCGCGCCGCTCGCCCGAGCGTGCGCTGGACCGGCGCAACTTTGTGCTCGGCAAGCTGCGCGAGAGCGGCCTGATCGACGATGCCGAGTACAAGCGCGCGCTGGCCGCGCCGCTGGGCGTGCCGGAAGAGCCCGGTCTGGTCGCCGCCAACCGCTTCCCGGCCTATATCGATCTGGTACGCCGCCAGCTTGCCCATGACTATCCGGAGAGTGCGCTGCAGGGCGCCGGTTTGAGCGTGCTGACCGGCATGTCGCCGTCCGCCCAGGCCTATGCCGAAGGCGCGGTGACGCGCACGATCAAGTCGCTGGAGAGCAAAAAGCGTCCGCCGCTGCAGGCCGGGCTGGTGCTGACCGACGTGCACAACGGCGACGTGCTGGCCGTGGTCGGCAGTCGCGATGTGTCCACGCCCGGCTTCAACCGCGCGGTCGAGGCGCAGCGGCAGGTGGGTTCGTTGCTCAAGCCGTTCGTCTACCTGCTGGCGCTGGCCTCGCCGGATCGCTGGTCGCTGTCCAGCTGGGTCGACGATTCGCCGGTGACGGTGCAGCTCAGCCGCGGCCGTACCTGGTCGCCGGGCAATTCCGACAACCGCAGCCATGGCACGGTGCGGCTGGTCGATGCGCTGGCACATTCCTACAACCAGGCCACGGTGCGGGTCGGCATGCAGGTCGGGCCGGAGCGGGTGGCGCAGCTGATCCATGTGCTGGCCGGTGTGCAGGCCGAGGTCAATCCATCATTGATCCTCGGTGCCACCGATCAGAGCCCGTACGCGATGGCGCAGCTGTATCAGTTCCTCGCCTCGGGCGGCGAGATCCAGCCGCTGCATGCGGTGCGTGGCGTGCTCGATCCGCAGGGCAAGCTGCTCAAGCGCTACGACAAGACACCGGCGCCGGCGCAGGACGGCGACTCGATCGCCGCCAACCTGATCGGCGTCGGATTGCAGCAGGTGGTCAGCAATGGCACCGGCCACCAGTTGCTCAATGACGGCCTGGGCCGTCTGACGCCGGCCGGCAAGACCGGTACCTCCAACGATGGTCGTGACAGCTGGTATGCCGGCTACACCGGCGACCACCTGGCGGTGATCTGGATGGGCAACGACCAGAACGCGCAGACCGGTCTGTACGGTGCCACCGGCGCGATGCGGGTGTGGTCGGGCATCTTCACGCGACTGCCGAGTGCGCCGTTGCGGGTCACCGGCAAGGGGCTGGATTGGCAGTGGGTCGAGCCGACCGGCTCGGCGGCGACCGATCCGTCATGCCCGGGGGCACGCCAGTTCCCGTTCGTCGCCGGTTATGCTCCTGCGCATATGCCGTGCAGCGCCGGGGTGGCGCCGGTTGCGGAGGATGGCCAGGGCGAGAGCGGCGGCGGTTGGCGCAGCTGGTTCGGACTGGACAAGAAGGACGCGCCGGCACAACCGGCGTCCGAACACCCGTCACGAGATCAATAGTCCATGTTGAACCTGCGTTACGCCCTTGCCGCCGTTGTTTCCGTCATTGCGCTGTCGGCCTGCACCAGTGCGCCGCCGCCGCCGCCGGCGGCACCGGTCGATACCACCACGCCAGCGCAGCGCATGGCCGCGATCGACAAGATCGCAGGCGTCGACGACACCGAGCTGTCGGTGCAGCCGCTGCGCGATCCGCAGGTCGGCGACCTGTACGAGATGGCGCAGGCCAAGCGTACAAAGGGCGATCTCGCCGGCGCTTCCGCCGCGCTCGACCAGGCATTGAAGCTGGTGCCGAACGATCCAGGCGTGTTGCAGGAACGCGCCGAACTCGCCCTGCTGCTGCAGGATTACGCTGGCGCCGAGCGCTTCGCCAAGCAGGCGATCGATCTCGGCTCCAAGACCGGCCCGCTGTGCCGCCGGCACTGGGCGACGATCGAACAGTCGCGGCTGGCGCGTGGCGAGAAGGAAAACGCCGCTTCCGCGCAGGCGCAGATCGAGAGCTGTACGGTGCCGGGGATCAAGCGCTACTGAGGACCGTGATGGGTGATTCGTGATTGGTGATTCGCAAGAGCAACGTCACCTGCTCCTGATTGCGAAGCCACGCGAGCCTTCGTTTTTTCGAATCACGAATCACGAATCACCCATCACGAATCACATGTCCTTGCTAGCCACCGCCAGCCGCGAAGCCCTCAGCGAGGGTGGAGCGCTTGCCAGCCGTCTTGATGCGTTCACGCCGCGTCCGGCGCAGTTGCGCCTGACCGAGGCGATCGCCGATGCGTTCGACCAGCGCGATGTGCTGCTGGCCGAGGCGGGTACAGGTACCGGCAAGACCTTCGCGTATCTGGTGCCGGCGCTGCTGTCGGGGTTGAAGACCATCATCTCCACCGGCACCCGCGCGCTGCAGGACCAGCTCTATCACCGCGATCTGCCGCGTGTGCGCGCCGCGCTCGGGGTCGGTCTGCAGACCGCGTTGCTGAAAGGGCGCGCCAACTACCTGTGCAAGTACCGGCTGCAGCAGGCGCGCGGCGAACCGCGGTTTGCCACGCCCGAGCAGGTCGCGCAGTTCCAGCGCATCCTCGCCTGGAGCGGGCGTACCCGCGCCGGTGACATGGCCGAGCTGGAGGCGTTGTCGGACGACTCGCCGCTGCTGCCGATGGTGACTTCCACCGTCGACAACTGCCTGGGCACCGATTGCCCGTTCTGGAGCGAGTGCTTCGTCGTGCAGGCGCGCCAGCGTGCGCAGGCGGCCGACCTGGTGGTGGTCAACCATCATCTGCTGCTGGCCGATCTGGCGCTCAAGCAGGAGGGCTTCGGCGAGATCCTGCCGGGCGCGCAGGCATTTGTGATCGATGAAGCGCACCAATTGCCGGAGCTGGCGGCCAATTTCTTCGGCGAGAGCTTCGGCATGCGGCCGTGGCAGGAGCTGGCGCGTGATTGCATGGCCGAGTCGAGGCTGGTCGCCGGTGCGCAGCCCGCCTTGCAGGAGCCGGTGCGCATGCTCGACGAGGCATTGCGCGCGTTGCGTGTGGCGATGGAAGGCCTGCCACCGCGCGGTACCCAGTGGCGTGCGCTGGCCAAGCCGGACGTGCGCGACGGGTTCGACGAAGTGATGACCGCACTGGCACGGCTGGGCGAAGCGTTGCAGCCGCTGCGTGATGCTTCGCCGGGGCTGGATGGCTGCTCGGCGCGCGCGGTGGAAGCGCGCAATCGGTTGTCGCGGTGGTTGGGTGAAGAGCAGGGATTGGGGATTGGGAATTGGGGATTGGGTGACGTCAACGGCACCGATGGCCCTGCTTCTGCGAATCTCGAATCCCGAATTCCGAATCCCGACGTTCTCTGGTACGAACTGAGCCCGCGCGGTTTCCGCTGCCAGCGCACGCCGCTAGACGTTTCCGGTCCGCTGCGCGAGCACCGCGAGAAGACCCGTGCGGCCTGGGTGTTCACCTCGGCGACGCTGGCGGTGGATGGCGATTTCGAGCACGTGGCCACACGCTTGGGTCTGCGTGATCCGCTGACGTTGCTGCAGCCCAGTCCGTTCGACTGGGCGCGGCAGGCGCTGTGCTATCTGCCGCCCGGCCTGCCGGACCCGGGCGCGCGTGGTTTCGGCACCGCATTGATCGCCGTGCTGCGGCCGGTGCTGGAGGCTTCGGAAGGGCGCGCATTCCTGCTGTTTGCCTCGCATCGCGCGCTGCGCGAGGCTGCCGAAGCGTTGCGCGATGGGCCGTGGCCGTTGTTCGTGCAGGGCGAGGCACCGCGTGCGACGCTGCTGGAACGCTTCCGCGCCTCCGGCAACGGCGTGCTGCTCGGCAGCGCCAGCTTTCGCGAAGGCGTGGATGTCGTGGGTGAGGCGCTGAGCGTGGTGGTGATCGACAAGCTGCCATTCGCCGCGCCGGACGAGCCGGTGTTCGAGGCGCGCCTGGACGCGATCCGGCGCGAGGGCGGCAATCCATTTCGCGACGAGCAGTTGCCGCAGGCGGTGATCGCGCTCAAGCAAGGCGTTGGCCGGTTGATCCGCAGCGAGAGCGATCGCGGCGTGCTGGTGCTGTGCGATCCGCGGCTGCTGTCCAAGGGGTATGGGCGCAAGTTCCTGGATTCGTTGCCGCCGTTCGCCAGGACGCGTGAGATCGATGAGGTACGGGCGTTTTTCGGTATGACGCCCTCCTCGTAGGAGCGGCTTCAGCCGCGATGGGCTTTACCGGTAAGGCCCTGTCTCTTCTCCACATCTGACGC